>NZ_JBSEFH010000002.1:0-380423 GCF_053570585.1 Pseudochelatococcus sp. B33
TCGCAGAAAAAAACGCCGCCTACGCTTCTCTTCCATATCCACACAATGTCAAAGAACGATGCGCCGAAGCGCATACCCTGCCGGGCAAAACAACAACCGGCAAACAGGCGACCGCCCCCACTTGTTTAAGTCGGGCTGTCGTCCCAATCCGGTTATCGGAAGTTGCGCCGACCACCGCGGAACCCGCCAGAAGCTCGCCGCAGCGCCGGTGTGGGTGCTATATAGGTCAGGGCCGCTTCGGCTGTCAACGGCCTCATGAAATTTTTTTGACGTTTTTTGCGGCCGGCGCTGCCAGCGGTGGATACCATATTGCCGGCAATGGGTTTTCGATAAAGCGGCCATCGCGCGCCGATTGGGGCGAAGCCGAAATCGGCCGCATGTTGAGCAAAGACGCGCTTGCGGTGTATAAGCATGACACGCCGATATCGTCCGGCCCTGCGGCAACCCTGCCGATCGCCCACGCGGTTTACGCCCGTGCGGCGGATCGGACGCAACCGGCCGCAGCGCCGAGCGCCGGCGGGGCGGGTTTTCGGGCCAGGCCGGAGCAGACAACGGCGAGGAGCTTTTGGAGGATCGATGCTGCAGCGGGCACCGGTGACGATTCGGACGGAGGCGGCCGCACCCCGCCCCGAAGCGTGGATGCGTCATCGCAGGTCCGGCTTGGGCGGTGTGGACGTGTCGCCGCCGCTCGACCCGAACGGCATCGCCGTGATCAACCAGAACCGGCGGCGCGTCAGCCTGAGATGGCTCATCGGCAGCGTGCTGACGGCGCTGAGCGGCGCAACGCTCATCGGCGGCGCGATCGTCATCGCGCTTCAGGGCGAGATCGTCCAGGTCGAGCGCCCGCAACGCGCTCTTGCCGTCGCGGGCAAGGGCGAGGGACCGAAGTCCGCCGCCCGCAGGGCGGACCGGCTGGTGCGGCGAGAGGTGGCCGGCAACCTCGCCCGGCAGGAGTTCAAGGCGCCGATCACCGTTCGCACCGGCGACCGGGAGGTGATCCGGACACGCGGCTTCGTGCGCATCAGCGCGCCGTTGTCGCTTACCGCGGGCACCTATGCGCGCGCGATCCCTCCGTTCAATCCGCTCAATCTGTTTGCCGACAACGAAATCGCAAACGCGACTACGCGGGAGACGGCGGCGGACGCGGACGTATCCATCGTCAAGCGCGACCTCGCCGGCCAGTTCTTCTTCCCCGCTGCCCCTGCCCTCAACGCCGACGAGGCGCTGGCGCAGGTGATCGCCGAGGAACGGCTGATGAGCGACTTCAGCGGCCGCTCCATCCTGCCGCAGGCGGGCCGCATGATGCTGTTCCGCTCCCTGCGGCAGGATCAGCCCACTGCCGGGCCGATGTCCTATGCCAGCCTGGCGGAAATGCCGTTCAGCGAAATCGACGTACGCGTCGTGCCCGAAAACGTCACGCTGCTGCCGAAGCTCGCGACGCCGGCTGAAGACGACCGGAGCATGGAAGAGCGCCTCGCGGGCGCGTCCGGGGACGTCGTGCTCAAGATCCTGATCGATGAGGGCGCCTCGCGCGACGACGCCCGCGCCATCCTCACCGCGCTCGACCTCGGCGAGAAGGACAGGCTGCGCGAAGGACAAAGCCTGGCGATCCTGCCGACGCTCGACACCGCTGCGGTGGAAGCGGGCGACGGAGCGGCCAGCGAGACGACAGCCATCGGCCGCGTGATTCTACATGACGAAGGCGCGATCAAGGCCATCGCCGCCCTGACGGACGACGGCCGTTACGTGCCCGTCGTGCTGCCGGAGGAGGATCCGGCCAGCGGCGATCCGCACCCCGGCAACACCGCCGTCGCGAGCGAAAGCGGGCCCGGCGCGCCGCTGTACGAGAGCGTGTACGAGACCGCGGCGCGCTACAACGTGCCCGCTTCGCTGGTGAAGGAAATCATCCCCCTGTTCGCGGCCGATACCGATTTCCAGCGCCGGGTGGCGGCGGGCGAATCGCTCGAACTGCTCTACACCGACGACGAGGACGGCGACCCGGAACTGCTCTACGCCGCGCTTTCGACGGATGGCGAAATGAAGCGCCTCTACCGCTTCCAGCCGCCCGGCGACGGCACCATCAGCTTCTATGACGCCGACGGACGCTCCCTGCAGAAGTTCCTGATCCGCAAGCCGATCACCGAGGGCCGCATGACCTCCGGCTTCGGCATGCGCTACCACCCCGTCCTGAGCTACTCCAAGCTGCACACCGGCGTGGACTGGGCGGATCGGATCGGCACGCCGATCCTGGCCGCGGGCGACGGCGTCGTCATCAAGGCGGGATGGGCTTCCGGCTACGGGCGGCGTATCGAGATCCAGCACGCCAACGGCTATGTGACCACCTATTCGCACCAGTCGCGCTTCGCACGCGGGATCGAAGCCGGCGTGCGCGTGCGCCAGGGGCAGGTGATCGGCTATCTGGGCAACACCGGCCTGTCCACCGGTCCACACCTGCATTATGAAGTGATGGTCAACGGCCGGTTCGTCGATCCGATGAAGATCAAGCTGCCGCGCAGCGACGAACTCGCCGGGGCCGACCTCGCCGAATTCGCGCACCAGCGCGACCAGGTGAAGGAGCTGCTCGCCAGATCGCAACCCGGCAGCGTAGCCGCCGCGATCCCCTGAACCGGCCGGACCGGCCCCCTCGTCAGCGGAGTTGGCATCCTGTTGCATCAAATCAAAAATGGAACCCTTTTTTGGATAGATTTGATGCACAAACAAAGGGATAGAGCAAAAATAGCGACTCAGATTTAATGCATTTTGCTCTCTCATGCCGGAGGCGGCCCGAAGCCGAGCCCGGACAACACCACGTCCCGGCTGATGCCGGCCTCGCGCAGCGCACGCAGGGAACGCGAGCCACGCGACTTCGCCAGCTTCTCGCCATCCGCGTCGAGGACGAGGTCGTGGTGGTGATAGGCCGGGACGGGCAGGTCGAGCAGGGCCTGCAACAGCCGGTGAACGTGGGTCGCGGCCTCCAGATCGCGCCCGCGCACCACGTGGGTGACGCCCTGCAGCGCATCGTCCACCGCCACCGACAGATGGTAGCTCGTCGGCGTGTCCTTGCGCACCAGAATCACGTCGCCCCACCGCGCCGGATCGGCCACCTCGCGGGCGACCTCCCCGGAGGGGGAAAACACCGGATAGTCGAGGCGTGCGCCCGCGCGGGCAAGCGCATCGAGCGCTTGGCGCATGTCGAGGCGCAGCGCGAAGGGCTCCCCGGCCAGCCGGCGCCGCTCCTCCTCGCGCGCGTCGAGCACCGGCCGCGCGCGCCAGCGCAGCAGCGCGCCGTCGGGATCGCGGCCGGCGCCGGGTTCTTCGCCCCGGCCGATCTCCGCGCGCGAGGCGTAGCAGCGGTAGAGCAACCCCCGCGCCAGCAGTTTCTTCGACGCTGCCGTGTAATCGGCGAAATGGCGGGACTGGCGGCGCACCGGGCCGTCCCAGCGCACGCCGAGCCACATGAGGTCTTCGTGAATGGCGTCGACATTCGCCTCGCTGCAGCGGGCAAGGTCGATATCCTCGATGCGCAGCAGCAGACGCCCGCCCCATCGGCGCGCCAATTCCTGATTGAGAAGCGCCGAGAAACCGTGGCCGCGATGCAGCAGGCCGTTGGGACTCGGCGCGAACCGGAACACCGGCGCCCCCTCGCCGGCCGAATGGAATGGGGCTGACCCGGACCCTGACTGCGGCACGAATTTTCACCTTCCGCCCATGATTCGCTTCATGATTCGCTTGCGCCGGAGGCGCGATGAGATATACGGACTCCTCTTTATCTTTATCAGGGGTTCGGCTCGGGACGGAGAGCGTCGGCAGCGCCGCAGGATATCCGCCGCACGGTCGATTCAGGGTTATCGCGCTACGCTCGCGGGCGTGACCGATGTAGAGGGTGTACCGGTATGAACGAAGACACCAGTGACGATGGCCCGATCGTGCCGTTTCCGCCGGCGCACGGGCAGCGTCCCGGTGCGGACGGAACGCACGCCGCACAGGATCGCGTCGCACCGGCGTCGGTCGCCGTCATCATGGGCAGCCAGTCGGACTGGGCCACCATGCGCCATGCCGTCGAGACCCTCGACGAACTCGGCATCGCCCACGAGGCGCGCATCGTCTCCGCTCACCGCACGCCCGAGCGGCTCTATGAATTCGCGCGGTCGGCGCGCGAGCGGGGTTTCAGGGTGATCATCGCCGGCGCCGGCGGCGCGGCGCATCTGCCCGGCATGACCGCTGCCATCACCAGCCTGCCGGTGTTCGGCGTGCCCGTCGAGACGAAGGCGCTGGCCGGTCAGGACAGCCTGCTGTCCATCGTGCAGATGCCGGCGGGCATTCCGGTCGGCACGCTCGCCATCGGCCGCGCGGGGGCGGTCAACGCGGCGCTGCTGGCGGCGGCCGTGCTGGCGCTCTCCGACCCCGGCCTTGCCGCCCGGCTCGACGCGTGGCGTGCGGCACGCACCGCCGCAGTGGCGGACTTTCCGGCGGACGAGGGCTGATCATGCTGCCTCCCGGCTCGTGCATCGGCATCCTCGGCGGCGGCCAGCTCGGCCGCATGATCGCCCTCGCGGCGGCCGAGCTCGGCATCAGGGTCCACGTGTTCGCGCCCGACGCCGACAGCCCGGCGTTCGAGGTCGCCGGCCGGCATACGGTCGCGCGATACGACGATGCGGCCGCGCTGTCCGCCCTCGCGCGGGCAGTGGATGTGGTCACCTACGAGTTCGAAAACATCCCTGCGCAAACGGCCGAACTCATCGCGGGACTGGCGCCGCTGCGGCCCGGCGCGCGGGCGCTCGCCATCACCCAGGACCGGCTGGCGGAAAAGGATTTCGTCACGTCGCTCGGCATCGGCACCGCGCCCTACCGCAGGGTGGACGGCATCAAGGATCTCGAGGCGGCGCTGGCCGCGCTGGGGCGGCCGGCGGTGCTGAAAACGCGCCGCTGCGGCTATGACGGCAAGGGACAGGCGATCATCGGCCCGCAGGACGATCCTGCCGCCGTGCTCGCGAGCCTCAACGACGCGCCGGCCATTCTGGAAGGTTTCGTGTCCTTCACCCGCGAGGTGTCCGTGGTGGCGGCCCGGGCGATCGACGGGTCGTTCGTTGCCTATGATCTGTGCGAGAACACGCATCGTCATCACATCCTCGATATCACGCGCGCGCCGGCCGGCGTCTCGGCCGGCGCCGCGCGGCAGGCCGTGGAGGCGGCGCGAATCATCGCCGATTCGCTCGGCTACGTGGGCGTGCTGGCCGTCGAGCTGTTCGTGGTCGATGACGGCGCCGGCGGCGAGACGGTGCTCGTCAACGAAATCGCGCCGCGGGTTCACAATTCCGGGCACTGGACCATCGAGGGGGCGCAGACGTCGCAGTTCGCCCAGCATGTGCGGGCGATATGTGGCTGGCCGCTCGGCGCGGCGGCCCTGACGGGAGTGGCCGCGACCATGACCAACCTCATCGGCGGCGACGTCGACAACTGGCCTGCGATCGCGGCAGAGCCGGGCGCGCACCTGCATCTCTACGGCAAGGGCGCGCCGCGGCCGGGGCGCAAGATGGGTCACGTCACCCGCGTCACGCCGCGCCCGTGACACGCCGCCGCGGCAAACCCCTATGAGGCAGGGCCCGAGCGGGCAAGCCGCAAGCGGCACGCTGGTTGTGGACAAGTGCCGCGCGATCTGCTATCCGCAGTACTTCATTTCCCGGCGTGCGACCCACGTTCCGGGCGGTTTCCGGCGCGGCTGGCGCGCCATATCCAAGAGCGCGTTCCGATCAGACGGAATCGTCCGGTCGATCAGAATTCGCTCAAAATCAAAAATTGAGAGCATGTCATCGTTTCACGAAAACGATGACATGCTCTAGGTGACAGCAGGCGCGATCGTCGTGCCGGGGGTGGCAAGCCCCTTCCATTTTTAAAGAACACGGGAAGATAAAGCGTGCAGGTTCTCGTTCGCGATAACAATGTCGATCAGGCGCTCCGGGCCCTCAAGAAGAAGATGCAGCGTGAAGGCATCTTCCGCGAAATGAAGCTTCGCGGCCACTACGAGAAGCCTTCCGAGAAGAAGGCTCGCGAGAAGGCCGAGGCTGTGCGCCGCGCGCGCAAGCTGCAGCGCAAGCGCCTGCAGCGCGAGGGGCTGCTGCCGTCGAAGCCTCGCGCGACCGCCGCGCGCTGATCGTCGCCTCCTTTGCTCGCCGGTGTTCGACTGGCGGGGAAGCGTATTGCGTTCGAATATAGAGCGGTTTTGAATCAGGGCTCGTTCTGCAACCCGCTCTAATTTTTATCGTTTTCCGCGACTTGCGTTCAATTTGGATGATCACATTGAACGCAAACTGCGATAGTGCTCTCGCCCGATGGCATGATTTGCCAGCCGGACATAGATTCTGAGACACCGCGCGTTTCGGTTTCCCGATGATGAGGAGGCCGGAGGGGCGGTGTTTTGCGGACAGGCGTCAACAGAATGGACGTGACGACGTTGAGCAATCGCTTTGCGCATGGCCGGCAAATGACCCGGCGCGTTTTCTCGTTGCGTCCGCTGCCCTTTCCATCGACGGCAACACAGGCCCTGCCCGCCGCCGGACGGGTGGCGTCGCTTGCGCTGGCCGTCGGGCTCGGCGCGCTTCTCGCCGCCTGCGGAACGGTCGGCTCCCTCGGGCCGACGACGAACGTCGCGGTTGTCGATCAGGCCAATCCCGACTCCCGCGCCAACATCGATTCGCTCACCAGCGTCATCCGCGCCAATCCGAACGATCCGGTGGCCTACAACACGCGCGGCGCGGCCTATGCGCGGCAGGGGCAGTACTCGGACGCGATCCGCGACTTCACCCAGGCCATCACCCTCGACCCCGGCTATGCCGCCGCCTACACCAACCGGGCGCTGGCCTATCGCCAGACCGGGCGGGACGACGCGGCGCTCGGCGACTTCACCCAGGCCATCAACGCCGACGGCAATTATGCCGCGGCCTATGTCGGACGGGCCAACCTGCTGCGGGCGCGCGGCGATACGACGCAGGCGCTGGCTGACCTGTCCCGCGCCATCGCCATCAACCCGGAAGCTGCCGAGGCATTCCACGCGCGCGGCCTCGTGCACCAGCGGCTCGGCAACCATGAGGACGCGATCCGCGATTTCGATGCGGCCATCGACCGCAACCCGTTCGTGGCGGCGCCCTATACGGCACGCGGCCAGAGCCTGATCGAGGTCGGCCGTTACGACAAGGCCGTGGAGGATTTCAACGCCTCGCTCAACGTCGACAACCGCAATGCCGACGCCTGGGCGGCGCGCGGCGTTGCGCTGGAGCGGCAGGGCAGAACCCGCGAGGCGCTTGAATCATTTCAACGGGCGCAGGGGATCGACGACCGCAACCGGGTCGCGCGTGAGGGCATATCGCGCCTGAACCGGGGCAACCGGCTGCTGTGACGGCGAGGGCCCGCCGCAGCGGAGGGCCGGACTTGCGATGCCGGATTTGTGAATTTGGGCGCATTTTGACCGTGACGGGGTATTGTCAGGAGTTCACGACCTGTCACAATCGCCGGTGCGCGAGAGAGGGGCCGCGTGCCGGGTGATCCGCAAAGATGCTCGCGGCAACCATACGGGGTAAGTTTTCGGTAAGGGTACGACGCTAGTCTCGTTCAATCGGATGCATCTGCATCGGCACAAGGGTCGGGTGTCTGTATGTTCAAGCAGCTAGTCTTGTTTGCGGGAGTGGGGCTTGCGCTCGCCGGGTGTCAGGACGGCGGCAGGTATGCCAGCAACGCCAAGGCGCGGGCGCCCATTCCGTCCGAGACCCTCGCCCTGATGCGCGAGAAGGGAATGCAGCCATCGGCGCCGATCCTGATCCGCTCGTTCAAGAAGGAAGCGGAGTTCGAGATCTGGAAGAGGGGCGCGGACGGACGCTACGCCCTGCTGAAGACCTATCCGATCTGCCGCTGGTCCGGCCAGCTCGGGCCGAAGAAGAAGGAGGGCGACCGGCAGGCGCCCGAGGGCTTCTACACCATCACGCAAGCGTCGATGAATCCGAATTCGTCCTACTACCTGTCGTTCGATATGGGCTATCCGAACGCCTTCGACCGCGCGTACGGGCGCACCGGCAGCCATCTGATGGTGCACGGCGCCTGCTCGTCCGCCGGGTGCTATTCGATGACGGACGAGCAGATTGCGGAGATCTACGCCATCGGCCGCGAGGCCTTCAACGGCGGCCAGCGCAAATTCCAGTATCAGGCCTATCCGTTCCGCATGACGCCCGAGAACATGGCCAAGCACCGGCTCGACCCCAATATCGCGTTCTGGCGCAATCTCAAGGAAGGCTGGGATCATTTCGAGGCCACGCGCCTTGAGCCGCAGGTGGCGGTGTGCGGCAAGCGCTATGTGTTCAACGCCCGCAACGGCAGCAACCTCAGCCCCGCCGGCGCCTGCCCCACGCTCGATATCGATCCCGGCATCAGGCAGGCGGTCGCCGCCAAGCAGCAGGCTGACGAGGCGAAGATCGCCGACCTGCTGTCCAAGGGCACGCCCGCGATCCGCCTCGTCTACAGCGACGGTGGCCAGCACCCGGTCTATCGCGGCGGCCGTCACCCGGAGGGCTCGAGCATGCTGGCGTTCTCACGCCGGGCGCCGCGGTTCGACGCCAACAACGTCAGCCGTCCGGACGCCCTGGCGGAAGGTCCGCGCGAGATCGTCCTGCACGACGGCCGCACGCCGGCAGCGCAGCAGCCCGTGACGCAGGTCGCGGCCGCACCCGCTCCGGCGGTGCCTGCCCCGGCCACTCCCGCTGCGGCCGAGACACCCGCCACCGCGAACGTAGCCGTAGCCGCCGCGCCAGCTGTTGCGCCGGCGAGCACGAATGCGGCGCCCTTCCCGGTGGTCCGCCCGGCCAGCGCGCCCGCCCAGCCGGTCGCCGTCGCCGCCTCTCCGTCGGTGTTCAACCGCGTCATGTCGTTCTCCGGCCTGTGGCCGAAGGCGAATGAGCAGGCCCCGGCCGCGGATGCGATCGTCACCGCGTCGACGCCGTCGCCCGCCGCCGCGCCGGCCCTGGCTGCGCCCGCCCCGGTCGCGCCTGCCGACACCGTGCAGACACCCACGCCGCCGCAGCCCCCTTCCCGCCCCGAGACGCCGGGTCTTTCGGGCCTGTGGTGATCGTCCGGGCAAGCTCCTTGCCCGGCCGCACGACAGGATCACGCCGAAGTTATGGAGCGCCGGACGTTCTGAATTGGCGCAGCTTTGTCGACGCTGCGCTATACCGGACGATAGACGTCGATCTCGTCGTCGAATCCGTCGAGGCGGAACGAGCCGAGGTGATGCGTATCCGCCCACAGATGCTCGCTGAACTTGCGGGACATCAGCAGCGGCTCGCCCAGCACCTTGTTGAGCTGCGCCAGCCGGCTGGTGAGATTGACGTCGCGGCCCACCACCGTGAAGTCGAGCCGCGCGCCTGAACCGACATTGCCGTATGCCGCCTCGCCGTGGTGCAGGGCGATGCCGGCGCGGATGGGCGCATGGAAGGCGATGGCGTCGATGCGGTCGATGCGCGCCAGTGCCTCGGTCGCGGCCGTCAGCGCGGCCTGTGCAGCCGCGCCGGTGTCGTCGCAGCGGTCGCGAAAGATGGCGAGCAGGCCGTCGCCCATGTATTTCAGCACTTCACCGCCCTCTGCCTCGATGGGCGGCACGAGGCAGTCGAAATAGCGGTTGAGCAGCGCCACCGCCGCCTCCGGTTCCATGGCCGAGGTGATCCGGGTATAGCTGCGCATGTCGGCGAACAGGATGGCGGACCGGATGCGGCTGACCTGCCCGCGGCCGATGCGGCCGGCCAGAATGGCCTGATGCGGCTCGTTGCCGACATAGATGCGCAGCACCTCGTCCATCGCCTTGTAGCTGCTGAGAATTTCCAGCACGGCCACCAGCGTGGGCATCAGGGCCTCCATCAGCGCGATGGCGCGCGACGAGAAGCCGTTCGGATCACGCGTGGCGAGGCTGATGGCGTTGCTGTGGCCGTTGGCGAAGAACATCGGAAAGCAGAGATAATGGCTGTACCCGTCCTGCTTGAGATCGGGGATCAGCGTGTAGAGGCCGTCGGGCGTATCCGGCAGCCACAGGAACAGCGGCTCGCGGGATTCATGCACGGCGCGAACGGTGCTGTTCTGGTATCCGGCGATCGCCTCCCAGCCATAGGCCTGCAATTGCTGCAGGTTCTCCTCGCCCCTGATCCAGGTGCTGGAGAACGCGACGTGCTCGGCATGCAGGGCCTGGGCGGCGAAGGTGAGCCTGTCGACCGGCACTCCGGCCGCGTTCAGGCGGGCGCCGAGACCGGCAATGGCATGCCGGATATCGGTTTTCATGCGCGCATCCCTGAGCAGCCAGTCGCTCAGCTTCGCGATAGTGATATCGATTGGCTCCAGATGCGCGAGTTCCACGGCCGCCTCCATAGCCCTGCCCGACACGACCGAACCGGTCCGAACGGGAACCGTGCCATTTAGTTCACCTTTGGGGCGACGTTAAGGCCGGACCCGGACGACGACAGTACCGCGGACATGGTGAGCGATAGGGGCAGGCCCGGCCGGAATCCGAAAGTTCGCAAACCAGCTGTTTAGAGCATAACCGCCATCAATAGAATGATGAATTTGGTCCAACCGTCCAGCCTGCGAAAGGGGGCGTCCCGGTGTCGCACGCCCGTGGCGGGACGGCAGGCCGCACCAACGCCGGCAATTCGGCGATTGACGGGTCCGGTCCGCATGTTAAAGAGGCTCCAAATCTGACAGATACGTCTGCGCCAGCGCGTCGCCGGATGGTGCCAGGCTCCTCGCAGGCACGCTCCCGCATGAGAACGAGACGGAAACAGCATGGTGACTCTTGTAACAAATGACATGTCGGCCGCGACATTTTCGTCTGGAATTGCCGCGGCAACCGGCTTATGACGCCCTTGCCCGTCACGTTCGGGGCCCCCTCATCACGCACCATGTTCTGCATTTTGACGCAAGCTCAGTGCGCCACTGTACGGCTGTCGCTGCAAACAAGGGATCTATATGAGTAAACGCCGTATCATCGTGGTTCCTCCCGCCGCGCCGGGCAGCAAGGGCGACGAGGGGATGGTCCGTGGCGCGCTGGAACTCCTGAAGGATCATCCGGTCGTCATATTGAACCCGTCCCCGGAATGCCTCTGGCTCGACAGGCTGCAGCTTGACGACACGGATGCGGCGCGTGTCTGCGAGGTATCCGGACCGATCCCGGAATTCGCCGCCCACCTGCTGCCGGACGATATCCTGTTTGTTCTCGGCGCCGATGTCGTCGACGGCACCTGCGGCCTTGCGCCCAGCCTCGACCGGATCGAGCTCATGACCCATGCGCTGGCCTATGGGCTGCAGATCTATGTGTCCTGTTCCTTCCGCTCGGATGTCGCGCCCGAGATCCTTGAGCAGCTGCGCCTGCTGCCGGGTGCGGTCTTCCTGCTGCGCGACGCGCATTCGCACCGGAACTTCCAGCGCCAGACGGGGCTGAAGGGACGCGCATTCCAGGACCTGTCGTTCTTCTGCCCCGGCACACGGAACGATGCCACAGAGACGATCCGGCAAGTGATCGCCGCGGCGAAGGAATGGCGGCCTGTCATCGGCCTGAACTTTGCGGAGCACTCCTTCCGCTCGTTCCATGACCTGCACGGCGAGGACAGCCGCACCCGATTCGTGGGCGACGTTCTGCAGCAGCTGAACGCGGCGCATCCCGCTGCCTTCTATGCCCTGCTGTCCAATGACGAACGGCGCTGGGACAATCACCCCTCCGACGACGACTATCAGGACCTCGCCCTGTCGTGGATCCGCGAACACCTCGGCGAGCACCGCGCCGTCAAGGCGGATGCCGCTCTCGGCTATCAGGGCAACATCGCCATTCTCGATGCCGTCGACCTGCTGGTCACCGGCAGGATGCATCTGTCGCTCGCCGCCGCTCGCGTCGGGACAATCCCGATCGTGCTGATGGGACGGGGCAAGAGTTACACGTCCATCGACAAGATGCGGGGTGCATTCGAAAAGTACACCGGCACCACCGAGGGCGTCGTTTCCGCCGTCAACGAACTCGGCGACACCAGCCAGCGCCTGCTGGACGACCGCGATCGCCTCGAGGCGCAAATGGCCGAACGCGCCGGGGCAGAGAAGATTACAAACGAGCAGGACGTTGCACAGCTCATGACCGAGATCGAAGGAACGAGGGAACCGGCGAGCGACGACAGCGCGCAGCTGAGAGCCGCCCTGATGTCGGCGCTCGCCGGCATGATGCGCCGGTCGGACGAGCTCGCACGGGTGCGGGCCAGCACCGACAACCTGCGCGAACAGCTCGCACGCGACTACGACAAAGCCCGGCGCGAGATCGAGCAGGCGGCCGAACAGCGGATCGGGGCGCTGGCGGCGCTTCTGAAGTCCGAACGCGCGCAGAACGAAGAAGCGACAAGCCGTGTTCAGGCACTGGAAGCCGATCTGGCAAGCGAACGCACGCAGCGCGAGGACGTGCTCAATCAGGCCAATGCGCGGGCTGCGGCGCTCGCTTACGAGCGCGACGAGGCGCGGCGCCAGCTCCAGATCGCACGCGGAGAGCTGCACCAGGCCAACAACGCCCTGCAGATCGTCTGGTCGAGCACCTCCTGGCGGCTGCTCGGGCCCTTCCGCCGGCTGGGCCGCCGGTTCCCGACGCTGGCACGCTTCATCAGGCGGACGATCAAACTCGTCTGGTGGACCGTGACGCTGCAGATCGGCTATCGCTTCATGCTGTGGCGGCACCATCGGGCGCAGATGCGGCAGGCAACCGCCGGGCCGCCGGCCGTGGTTCTGTCTTCGGCGGACACCGAGGAGGCCCCGGTCGCCGTGGCCGATCCGGCGCGCCTGCACCGCATCCTCGTCGCCGACTACCGGCTGCCGCGCGCCGATGTCTCCGCCGGTGAACGGGCGACCGTCGGTCTGATCGCCGATCTGTGCCAGGCGGGATTCGAAGTCGTCTTCTGCCCCACCGACATGGTCGACGCCCTCCGCTATCGCCAGCAGCTCGAGGCGCTCGGCGCGACCGTCATCACCGCAGCCGACGGCTATCGTCACGCATCGGACTACGTGCGGGCCGAGGGCGGCAGGTTCGGCACCTTCTATCTGATCCGCTTCGACGTGGCCGAGGCGCTGCTGCCGACGGCGCGGGAAGTTGCACCCGATGCGCGGTTCGTGTTCCACGCGCCCGACCTCTATTTCCTGCGCGAGGGACGCGCCGCCGATCTCAGCAGCGACCCGGCCGCGCGTGTGCGCGCCGACGAAACCCGGGATCGGGAACTGGCGATGATGCACGCCTGCGATCACGTCGTTCTCGTCAGCCCGGCCGAGGTGCCGTTCCTCGAAACGTTCCTGGATCGCGCGAAGATCTCCGTCTTCCCCGCGCTCTACAGCCCGGTGCGCGAGAACCCGCCCGGCTACCAGGCACGCCGGAACATTTTCTTCCTCGGCGGCTTCAAGCATCTGCCCAATGTCGATGCCGTGCTGTGGTTCGTGGCCCACGTCTGGCCGCGTGTCCACGCCGCCCTGCCCGATGCCGAGTTCCATATCGTCGGCGCGGAAGCCCCGCCCGAGGTGGTGGCGCTCGAATCGGTGCCGGGGGTGAAGCATGTCGGCTATGTGCCCGATCTCGATCCGGTGCTCGACCGGTATCGCCTGAGCGTGGCGCCGCTGCTCTACGGCGCGGGCATCAAGGGCAAGCTCGGGGCCAGTCTCGGCGCGGGCGTGCCTTCGGTATGCACCACGATCGCGGCGGAGGGCATGGGGATCGTCGACGACGTCCACGCGCTGATCCGCAACGAGCCGCAGCCCTTCGCCGAGGCGGTCATCGACCTCTACCGGGACGAGGCGTTGTGGACGCGCATCGCCGCGAACGGCCGCAGCCTGGTCGAGGAGAACTTCAGCGAACGCGCCAACCGGTCCGCCTTCCTGCGGGTGCTCGACAATGCCGGCGTGCTGCCGCTCGACCTCTACATCGATGCATGCCAGCGGGCCGAACCCGCAGCATTCCCCATCCACGATGACAGCCAGACGATCGACGTGTCGATCATCGTGCCGGCCTACAACAGGTGGGATCTGACCCGCGCCTGCCTGAACTCCATCCTAATCGCCGGCCAGGCGACCGGCCTGCGCTACGAGGTGATCCTGGCGGACGACGGCTCAACCGATGACACGACGCGGGCGGCCGATCTGTTCCCGGGACTGCGGGTGGTCGGTACCAAGGCCAATCTCAATTTCCTGCTCAACTGCAAGAACGCCGCCGCGCCGGCGCGCGGTCGGCACCTGCTGTTCCTCAACAACGACACGATCGTCATGCCCGGCTGGCTCGAACCGCTGGTGCGCGCCATGGACGAGGACCCGCGCGTCGCCATCGCCGGCTCGAAACTGCTCTATCCGGACGGCACGATCCAGGAATCGGGCGCCATCGTCTATTCGGACGGTCGGGTGGCCAATCTCGGCCGTGGCCGGGAGCGCCGTGCGCGCCTCTATTCCCTGACGCGCGAGATCGACTACGCCACCGGCGCCTCCATGCTGGTGCGCGGATCGTTCTGGAAGGAAGTCGGCGGCTTCGACGAGCGCTTCGTGCCGGCCTATTGCGAGGATTCGGATCTGGCGATGGAAGCGCGGGCGCGCAACTACCGCGTCATCTGCGTCGCGCAGTCGGTGGCCGTCCATTTCGAGCACGGGACCTTCGCCGAGCAGAGCACCGCCACGCCGACGGCGCTCGCGGAGCGCAACAACGCCAAGCTGCTCGACAAATGGCAGAAAGTGCTGGCGCGGGACCACCTGCCGCCGGGCACCCCGCCGGATGTCGCCGCGGCCCACGCCGAGCGGCAGCCGCCGCTCTCCGCCGTGGAGCGCCGCAAGTCGGGACACCTGAACGTGCTCTATTTCAGCCCGTTCCCGTCCCACCCGGACAACCACGGCAACCAGGCGACAATCCAAGCCTTCGGCCGCCGGTTCCGCGCCATGGGCCACAAGGTGCACTTCGCCCTGCTGGAAAGCCATATGTACGACGCCGGCAGCCTCGCCCGGATGCAGGCGGCATGGGACAGCGTCACCATCCTGCCACATAACTGCTCTCTGGGTTCGAACGGCCAGGAAATTCCCTTCGACGGCTGGTACGACAACAGTCTCAGCGAGCGCATCCGGCTGCTCTGCGACCGCCACGACATCGACGTCGTGTTCTGCTCCTACGTCTTCCAGTCGAAGATGCTCGACTATGTGCCCGCCCATATCCTCAAGGTGATCGATACCCACGACAAGATGGGCAACCGCTACGAGATGCTGCGCCGGAACGGCCAGCCGCTCGAGTTCTTCTCCTGCACGCCGGAGGAGGAAGGCGCCTATCTGCGCCGCGCGGACATCGTCGTCGCCCGACGGGCCGAGGAGGCGACCTATTTCAACTCCGTCACCGGCAGGGATACGGCCATCGTCATTCCGCATGTCGAGGAGGCGCGCTTCCTCGACCGCCGCTTCACCAAGCTGACGGACGTCGGCATGGTCGCCAGCGCCAACCAGATCAACCTGACGATCACCCTCCAGTTCCTGCAGGCCATCGAGCGGCGCATCGGTGCTGATCCGTGCCCCTTCACCCTGCACATCGCCGGCCAGGTGCGCGACATGATCCAGAACCTGTCGCCCGCCGATGCGGCGCTGTTCGGCCGCCGGTGGGTGCGGCTGCACGGATTCGTGCCGGACATCGGCCAGTTCTATTCCACGGTCGATGTCATCGTCTCGCCCGTCACCATGGGCACGGGCATCAACGTGAAGACCGTGCAGGCCATGGCCTACGGCATGCCGCTGCTGACCACGCGCTGGGGCGGCAAGGGCATCGAGACCGGCGATCCGATGCACGACCATGCGGACCTCGATGCGCTGGCCGCGAGCCTGTTCGATCTCACCGCCAATCCCGAGGCGCTCAACGCACTGGCGCAGACGAGCCGGCGCCGCTATCAGGCCTTCTACGACGCCAGCATCGACGCCATGGACAACATGTTCAAGGCGGTGAAGCTGTCGTGACGGCCCTCGGCGGGCGCGTTGACGGAGGCGCCGGTGACCGGCGCCTCCGGTCGCGGGACCGGGCAGAGAAATCTTGGTCGGGGACGCAACGAGCTCTGGATATTTAACCGGCGAAGCCCTAAATTCGGCCTGCGGGCTCTGCGAGGCTCGTCAGGAGTCGCATTCCCCGGGGCCTTATTGATCCCTTGGGAGCTGTCCCTACCCAGGTCCGTGGACCCGGGCACATGGCGCCCACCTACGTTGTAGGTTCCCGGGATCATTCTCCAACGGCCATCGCGGACCCGCACCCTTCCCGACCACGAGCAACGACATGACGACAATGGGGCTGTCGCCCGCGGCCCGGAAAGCTTCGTTGCGCCGCACGCTCCTGGCGGCGCGCGACCGCGCGGCCGCGCCTGCCGGGGCTGCCGCGGCGGCGGCAGCGGCCGTCTCGGAACGGGCGCTGGCCGATGCGACGCTGGCCGGCGTGTCGGGCGGCGGCATCGTCGCCGGCTACTGGCCGATCCGCAGCGAGCTTGATCCCCGCCCCCTGATGCGCACGCTCGCCGCCCGTGGCGTCGATCTCGCCTTGCCCGTCATTACCGCGGACGGCCTGATGTTCCGCCGTTGGCTGGAGGCGGACGAGCTGATCGACGCCGGATTCGGCACGCTCGGGCCTTCCCCGGACAAGCCGGACCTGTCGCCGGATATCCTGCTGGTGCCGCTCGCTGCCGCCGATCCCGCCGGCAACCGGCTCGGCTACGGGCGGGGCTATTACGATGCCGCCATTGCCCGGCTTGCCGGCCCCGGCCGCCACCGGCCGTTCACCGTCGGCCTCGGCTATGACGTGCAACTGGTCGACTCCATTCCCGCGGAACCGCACGACCAGCCGCTTGACGCGATCGTCACGCCAATGCAATCGATCGTCATCAACAATTTCCGCCGTATCGCCTGATACGGTCACCCGTTGGATCATTTCAGCATTCCCGTGAAATGATCCAACTCTTTGATTTGGAGCGAATTCTTACCGATCAAATGATTCCATTTGATCGGGACGCGCTCTAGGAGGAACGATGCGTCTGCTGTTTCTGGGCGATGTCGTGGGCCGGCCGGGCCGCGCGGCCGTCGTCGAACACCTGCCCGGCCTCCGCAGTCGCTGGAAACTCGATGTCGTCGTCGTCAATGGTGAGAACGCCGCCGGCGGCTTCGGCATCACCGAGGCGATCTGCAACGACCTGCTGAATGCGGGGGCCGATGCCGTGACGCTCGGCAACCACGCGTTCGACCAGCGCGAGGCGCTGGTGTTCATCGAGCGTCAGCCGCGCCTGCTGCGCCCGATCAACTATCCGCCCGGCACGCCGGGCCGGGGCGCGACCGTGGTGCAGACGGCCAACGGCGGCCGCGTGCTGGTCGTGAACGCCATGGGCCGCATCTTCATGGACGCGCTCGACGACCCCTTCGCCGCCATCGACCGCGCCGTGGCGGAATGTCCGCTGCGGCAGGTCGTGGATGCCGCCATCGTCGACTTCCACGCCGAGGCGACGAGCGAGAAGCAGGCAGCGGCGCGTTTCCTCGACGGACGGGTGAGCCTCGTCGTCGGCACCCACACCCATGTGCCGACCGCCGACGAGCGGATTCTCGCCGGCGGCACCGCCTATCAGAGCGATGCCGGCATGTGCGGCGACTACGACTCCGTCCTCGGCATGCAGCCCGAGGAACCGGTGCGCCGGTTCCTCGAAAAGACCCCCGGCCAGCGGCTGGAGGCGGCCGAGGGCACCGGCACGCTTGCCGGCCTCGCGGTGGAGACCGACGACTCCACCGGCCTCGCGCTGCGGGTCGCGCCGGTGCGCATCGGCCCGCACCTCGCCGCGGCGACGCCGGATTTCTGGGACTAGAGCGGGTTGCATCACTGGTGAATCAGGGTCTGTTGCGCAACCCCTCTCATTTCTATCGTTTTTCGCAGTTTGCGTTTAATTTGAGCATCAAATCAAACGCAAACTGCTTTAGGGTATAGTTTGTCCGCCAGAATTCGCTCACGATAACGGCGGGCGGAAGCGCAATCGTTTCGCCCCCTGCGCCTGCCGTTTTCGCAAGGCGCCCGGTTCCGCCGTTGCGGGGACTCTTTGGCGATTCGCACCTCATTACCACTTTCGTCAAACATATGATACAACAATGGCATGCCTTACCCCCAGGAAAGGCAATATATTGATATATGGGGCAGGGGAATTTCATGGTAGACAGTCCTCTCAGAGAAACGACCTCGTTTTCTGCCGAGCCGAAGGGGGAACAGCTCGCCCGGCTCGATGTCGCCCACCGCGTCTTTTTTCGCCTCTATCAGTGCGCCAATCTCATGCACAAGGTGGGCGCCCGCTTCATCGACGATTTCAATAGCACCACCCAGCAATGGGCCGTCCTGGGCGCACTGGCGCGGCCGAACCCGAAGCAGCGCGGCATGACGGTCAAGGAACTTATCACCTTCCTGCTCGTAAGCCGGCAGAACCTGACCCCCGTGCTCGACCGCCTCGAAAAGCGCGGCTGGATCGAACGCGTGAAGGACACCGAAGACGCGCGCAGCCGCCGCGTTGCGCTCACGGCCACCGGGGACGCGGTCTGGACCGAGATGCAGGTCGCCATTTCGATCTTCTACGCCGAGGCACTGGACGAATTCAGCCTCGACGAGGAGGTGACGCTCTACCGCCTGCTCGACAAGCTGAAGTCGCGCCTCAACGCCCTCTGACCGCCGCATCCGCGGCCGCGACGCTTTGGCGCGGCTTCCGATTGTCGCGATACCCTGCCATCTGCGCGCCGCCCCATGCGACCGCGCCGGACACATCATCGTGATCTCGATGGGCAGGATTCAAAGAAACCTTTTTATATCATATTATTAAATATAGTTTCATTCGTTACGACCCTCTATTCTACATTTTTATCGCGTAATTATGATTATTTGACATACTATGTTGAATAAGTGATGATTACCCATAATTATGCGCATAATTTTATTTTGCTGACATTTACGGGCTGCGCGCCGTTCATCATGGCGCGCATGGGCTATGGAGGGTGGTATGAAATCTGTCGTTTCTCTGGTCTCGTCCGGAGCGTTCGCGCTTCTGCTGACGGCAGCGGCCGCCGTGCTTCCGGCGAAAGCCGAGATTCCGGAAGGGCCGCTGGTATCGACCGAATGGCTTGAGAATAACATCGAGAATCCGAACCTGCGCCTCGTCGAGGTGAGCGTGGAGCCGGGTCTTTTCGAACGCGGCCACATCGAGGGCGCGCAGAACGTCGTCTGGCATACCGATCTCGTGGACACCGTGCGCCGCGACATCGCCACGCGCGAGCAGTTCCAGGAGCTTGTCCGCAAGCTCGGCATCGACAAGGACAAGACCGTCATCCTGTACGGTGACAACAACAACTGGTTCGCCGCCTGGGGCGCGTGGGTGTTCGACACCTACGGCATCGACGTGAAGCTGCTCGACGGCGGCCGCAAGAAGTGGGAGGCTGAGAAGCGGCCGCTGTCCACCCGCGCGACCACCGTCGACGCCAGCAGCATCGAGCTGCCGGAAGCCAACACCAAGATCCGTGCACGCCTCGCCGACGTGCTCGAGGTCGTGGAAGGCAAGAACGACGCCGTGCTGGTCGACATCCGTTCGGCCGACGAATATTCCGGCAAGCTGTTCTCGGCCCCCGGCTCCGCCGAGCTCGCCGTGCGGGCCGGCCACGTGCCCGGCGCAATCAACGTGACCTGGAGCAGGGCTGTTGCCGAGGACGGCACCTTCAAGAGCGCCGAGGAGCTGAAGAAGCTCTACAGCGACGCGGGGATCGACGGCTCCAAGCCGATCATCGTCTATTGCCGCATCGGCGAGCGTTCCAGCCATACCTGGTTCCTGCTGACCAAGATCCTGGGCTATGATGTCCGCAACTACGACGGTTCCTGGACCGAATACGGCAACACGGTCGGCCTGCCGATCGTCAACTCCGCCGGCACGGTCTGGGGCGTGCAGTAAGCGACGGCTCGTCCCGACGCAACCCGTCGGGCCGGCCTGACAGACAGCGGGCTGCGATGGCATCTCAATCGAACGAGGGGACGGCGGCGGAGGGCCGCCGTCTTTCCTATTCCGGGACAAGGCGGGTCGAGACCACCATGGGCGGCTTGCTGTTCGGCGCGCTGGCCTTCGCGGCGCATGCGCTTGCCGGCGGCGGACCGGGCACCGATCCTCTGACCACCTCGCTCATTCTCGGCGCGCTGTTCGGCTTCGTGCTGCAGCGCTCGCGCTTCTGCTTCTTCTGCGCCATCCGCGACTACATCGACGAGCGGAAGGCCGACGGGGTGCTCGGCATCCTCGCCGCGCTGGCGGCCGGGGTCGCGGGCTATACCGTCGTTTTCGGCTCCTGGTTGCCTGACCCCTCGACAGGGCGGCTCGCGCCGGACGCCTTCATCGGTCCCGTGAGCTGGGTGCTGGCCGCAGGCGGGCTCGCGTTCGGGGCCGGCATGGCGGTTTCCGGTTCCTGCATCAGCGCCCATCTCTATCGTCTCGGCGAGGGCTCGCCGACAGCGCCGTTCGCGCTCATCGGAACGGTACTCGGCTTCACCGCGGGCTATGCGACCTGGAACGATCTCTACACGCTTGCCGTCGCCGATGCGCCGGTGATCTGGCTGCCCAACCACCTGGGTTATGCGGGGTCGCTGGCCGCGGCGTTGCTGGCGCTCGGCGCGCTGGCGTTCTGGCTGCTGCACCGCTCGGCGCCGCCCCCCATGGCGGCCGGTAAGCGACCGCAGCCATTCCGCGCCATCTTTCTGGAGCGCTGGCCGGGATGGATCGGCGGCATCGCGGTGGCGGCGATCGGCACGGCGAGCTATCTGCGTGTCGCGCCGCTGGGCGTCACCGCCGATCTCGGCGGGCGGGGGCGGCAGTTGGGCGAGTATCTCGGCCTCGTGCCCGGCCACCTCAACGGCCTCGACAGGTTGCGCGGCTGCGCGGCGATCGCGCAGGAGGCGCTGCTGTCGCCCAACGGGCTGTTCGTCGCCGGCATGATCGTCTCGGCCCTCGCAGCGAGCCTGATCGCGGGGCAGTTCCGGCCGACGCTTCCGACCATCTCGCAGATCGTGCGCGGCCTCACCGGGGGCTTCCTGCTCGGCTGGGGGGCGATGGTGGCGCTGGGCTGCTCGATCGGCACGCTGCTGTCCGGCATCATGGCCGGCGCCGCCTCGGGCTGGATTTTCGCTGTCGCCATGCTGGCGGGCCTGATCGTGACGCACCGCATCCGGCAGGCGCTGGGGTGATCGGTATCAGATGAGATGGAGGGTGGACTTTCCGCCTTCGACGGTAGCCGCGGACAGCTTGCGGTCAAAACATGCGCCACATGCCGGGGTCGATCGGCACGTTGACGTCGGGCAGAAAGTCACGGCCATTCATCCCGCAAGGCATTGACAGTCTCGAGCGTGACCTGCGGCGCGTCGGGGAGAGGCGACAGCAGGGGTATGCCGTTACGCTCCCCCCTTCTGCGCGGCCGGGGCAGCGGGCGCCGCGCCAGCTCCGAAATGATTTCGCCGACACTTCGTTTCTGCTGCTGCGCAATCAGCGTCAGTGGTGGGAAAGAGGTGCGAGACCGTTTCCGGCCTCCCCGTTCACCCGGCCATCTTCCGGTCGAGCAGGGTCAGCATGGCGTCGAGCCGGGCTTCGTCGAGCCGGGCGATCTCCTCCGCGAGGCGGTTGGCGAGCAACGTCGCCTTGGGGCTCAATCCGGCGGTGTCGACGATGACGCGCGGGTCCGACATGTCGGCGAGCCGCACCAGGGCGTCGGCGTCGTCCCAGATCAGGTTGAAGTAGTGCAGAATCGACTGGATCATCGCCCACGTCGGCCGGCCGCGCCGGCCGTGCTCCAGCGCCGAGAGATAGGCGCTCGATACGCGTAGCGCCTGCGCCATCTCCTTTTGCGTCACGCCACGCTCCCGCCTGAGCTTGCGCATATGGAGGCCGAAGGGCGTCATCGCCCTCTCCCGGAGACAGGCCGGCGCAGCCTGACATAGAGCGCGCCGTCGCCGCCGTGTTCGCGGCTCGCCCGCGAATAGCCGATCACCACCGGCCGCAGGTCGGGCTGGTCCAGCCAGTGCGGCGTCAGCCGCCGCAGCACGCCGCGCTCCGAGAAGAGGTCGGCATGCGCCGACGTATCGCCCGCGGACGCATCGCCCTTGCCGGTAACGACGAGCACGATGCGCGCGCCCTGCGCCTGGGCGTGCCGAAGGAAGGCGGTGAGCGCGTGATGCGCCTCGGCCTGGCGCATGCCGTGCAGGTCGATGCGCGCGTCGATCTGCCGGATGCCGCGCCGCAGGTCGCGCAGTTGACGCCGCTCCAGCGGCGCGAGCGGCGGTGGCGCCGGCGGACGCTTCTCCACCTTGCGCGGCGCCGGCCCGGCGGCGCGGCCGGGCTTGGCGGTCCCGCTCGTCTCCTGACCGGCTTCCTGGGCGGATGGCGCCGGCGGCGCGGGTTCCGGCGGCGCATCATGCCCCGGCAGCGGCCTGACGCTGCGGGTGACGAAACGCCACAGCGCGACCTCTTCCGGCAACAACGACCTGCCACGCCGCCGTTTCATGCGCCGCGCTCCCGTTGCACGGGCAACAGCACGACGAATTTTTCCGGCGCATGGCGAACAATGCCCGCCCGTTCGCCCGCCGCCTCGCCCGAGCCGAAGAACAGATCGGCCCGCGCCGGGCCGACGATGGCCGACCCCGTGTCCTGCGCGATCATCAGCCGCCGCCACGGCTGTGTCCGGCCGTCCCGCGTCTGCGGCAAGTCCGCCTCGATCCAGACCGGGAGGCCGTAGGGCCAGATCCTGCGGTCGATCGCCAGCGACCGGCCCGGCGTCAGCTGAACCGAGGCACCGCCGACGGGGCCGTGATGCGGTAGCAGCTCGTCCGCCTCGCGAAAGAAGATGTAGGAACGGTTCCGGCGCATCAGCCGCCGCGCGGCATCGGGATTGGCGCGCAGCCATTCGACGAGCCGCGGCGCTGTCAGCGCGGCGGGCGCAAGCCCGGTCTCGGCGACGACGAGGCGCGCCACGGAGGTATAGGCATGGCCGTTGCGTCCGGCATAGGCGAAGCGGCGCACCGCACCCCGCTCCGGCCCCTCGCCGATGCGCACGCGCACCGATCCCTGCACATGCGCCATGAAGGCGTCGACCCTCTCCAGATAGACGAGCGTGCGCGCCGCGCCGCCGAGCGCGCCGTCCTCGATGGCGGCGCGGTCCGCATAGGGTTCGAAGCGCGTGCCCGCGGGCGTCTCGACCCGCCGCGCGCTGCGCAGGGAGGGGTCGACGCCGGGCAAGGTCTTGCCCTCGGCAACCGTCACGAGATCGTCCGGCCGCGCCAGGAGGGGCGCGTCGTAGCGGCCCGTGGGCACCAGGCTGCCAGCGAACTCGGGCTCGTAATAGCCGGTCAGGAACCCGGCGCCGTCATGCGGCCTGACGCGATGGGGGCGGAAGTGCCGTTCGAAAAAGCGACGCGCTTGTCCGGCCGTCGGGTCCGGCGGCGCTTCCAGCGCCAGGCGGCACACGGCACCGAGCGCGGGAGGCGGCACGGCGGCACGGCGCAGGCCCTCCCCTCCCGAGGCCACGCCGGCGCAGGTGCGGCGGAACGCGGCGAAGGCAGCCGCGTGGTCGTCGGCCGCCCACCGGTCCAAGGCCGAAAAGGGCATGGGCTCCAGCACCGCGCCCTCGATCTCGCGCGGCTCTGCCCGGGCGGAAGGGGGAGAGAGGGGTGTCTGCATGAACAGCACGATGAGACAGGGGAGGAACGATCCCCGCCACCGCCGGACATATCGGCGGGGTGCATATGCTTTCGCATTCCCCCCCGACATGACGGTCAACTGCCGGATTCGGTGGCGATGAGCAGCCAGTTCGGGTCGCGGCTGCGCAGGGTGCGCGAGAACGTCCATGTATCGATGACGTCCGCTACGGCGTCGGGGGCGCCGTCGATGACCTTGCCGTCGACGTCATACGTCGCAGTGATCAGCTTCGACGTGAAACGCACGGTGATCTGCGCGACGAGGCCTTGCAGATCGACCACGAGGAAATCGGCGCTGTCGACGGAAACGAACGTGGTGTTGACCACTTCACCGCGCTGCTCGCGCTCGGTGATCGCCCGCTCGAAGCCCTCGAAAACCTCCCGCGACAGCAGGCCCTTCAGCGTCTTGCGGTCGCCCTGGGCGAAGGCGGTGACAATGAACTCGTAGGCGGCCTTGGCGCCCTCGCGGAACGCCTTGGCGTCGAAGGACGGCTCGGCGGCGACGATGGCGTCGAGGCCGCGCGCGACGGGGGATCCGGGCTCGGCAAAACCCTTCCAGCGGTCGGGATCGCTGCGGTCGGGCGCGTGCGTATCGTTGGCCGGTCCCGGCAGGCGCACGACGTTGTCGCTGGCCGCCCGGTCGCCGTTCGGGGCCACGGGCTGGCCGTTCTGCCCCGCGCCGGCGGAAGCGCTCGGGGTATCGTTGGCCTTTCCGTCACGCTCGCGTCTGGTGAAGGGGTCGAAAGGCGGGCGCTCGTTGCCGGTGCGCTGACCGAGCACCGACCGCAGGCGCCAGATCACGAACACTGCAAGGCAGAGAAACACGATGGTCACAATATCGAAACTGTCCTGCATGTCTCTGTCGTCTCTTCCTTGACTTGGCTTTCGGGGAACGGATCCGGCGGCGCGCCTTTCCCGTTCGCTCGTTCTCCGCCCGCGCCGATTCAATACCGTGCTATCAGGACTGGAAGGTTATATGGTGACTTGTGCTGGTAACATCCACATTCCGTTTGAACAAGAATGCGCTATCTCATCTTCCGTTGAAAGTTGCGGCCCCGGCCCGTGACGGGTACTTCCCACAGGACCATGAGCAATCCTAGCACGGTTTTTCGGTTTCCGCCCGAACAACGGACGCAGCGCACGGCCCGGTCCGGATCACGGACGATGCTCCGCGATCCCCCGTCCCGGGCGAATTCTGATCGATCGGATGAGAGCCATCCGCGGGACAAGCCCGCCAGCAGCGCGGAAACCGGGGAAAACGCGCCGTGCCGGCCGGAAATTGCAACGCGCCAACGCCATATGCTGCTTGCCTTCCGCACCGTTACAGTCCACACGTCTATTGAACGGCGCCCGGCCTTCCGGATGCCTATTTCCAAAGCGACCAGCGGAGCAATCTGAATGACCGACGCAGCAGCCAACAATCCGACCAACGAGGGGCCGGTGCTCAACGCATTGGCCCAGTACATCAAGGACTTCTCCTTCGAGAACCCCAATGCGCCGCGTTCCCTCGCCCCGCAGGAGAAATCTCCCGAGATCTCGATCCAGGTCAATGTCGGCGGCAACCAGATCGGCGAGGAAGACTATGTCGTCGACCTGACGCTGGAGGGCAAGGCCACGATCGAGAGCGAGGTCCTGTTCGCGTTCGAACTGGTCTACGGCGGCGTCTTCCGCCTGCGCAACGTGCCGCAGGAGCACATCCACCCCACGGTGATGATCGAGTTCCCGCGCCTGCTGTTCCCCTTCGCGCGCCAGATCATCGCCGATGCAGTGCGCAACGGCGGATTCCCGCCGCTGTTCATCGATCCGATCGATTTCACCGCCCTCTATCGCCAGAAGATCGCCGAGCTGCAGGCGGAACAGGCCAACGCCCCGGTTTCGTGATGGAATGACCCGCCGGGAGCCGGCCCGTTCCGGCCGCTCCCGGCCATCCACGGGTAATCTCACGGGATCATGAGGGTTTCATAAGGGATTACAGGGGGATTACGGGGGTATGACCCGGCACTACCCCTGATGTCTCGACAGAAGCGCCTGCCAGACACTGTTGGCGCCGAGGCTTTCCACGAGCGCCGCATGGGCGGTCCGTTCCGCCTCGGTCAGCCGCGGCGCAAGCGGTATCGGCCGCGGCAGGGCCGCAACCCGCTCTCCCCGTTCGTTGACGACATCCGCCGGGGCAATGCTCAGACCCAGATCCGCCTGCCGGCCGCCGAGCAGCTCGATATAGACTTCCGCCAGAATTTCCGCGTCGAGCAGCGCCCCGTGCTTGGTGCGCTTCGCATTGTCGATGTCGTAGCGGGCGCAAAGGGCGTCGAGGCTGTTGGGTGCGCCGGGATGCTTGCGCCGCGCCAGCAGCAGCGTATCGACGAGCCTGTCCGGCGACAGGGGCGGAACCTCCAGGCGCTTGAACTCGGCGTTGATGAACATCGCGTCGAAGCTGACGTTGTGGGCGACGAGCGGCGCGTCGGCGATGAAGGCTCGGAATTCGTCCGCGACCTGCGCGAACATCGGCTTGTCGGCCAGAAAGGCGTCGGAGAGGCCGTGCACCCGGAACGCCCCATCGCTCATCGGCCGCTGCGGGTTGATGTAGGCGTGGAAGGTGCGGCCGGTCGGCACGGTGTTGATCAGTTCGACGCAACCGATCTCGACCACCCGGTCGCCGGTGGCGGGGTCGACACCGGTCGTTTCCGTGTCGAAGACGATCTCGCGGGTATTGGGACGGGACATGGAACGGAGGAGATCCTATCAGTACCTGAACGAAGCGCCGTCACCGCGCCGTATCGGGGACGCGGCCGGCAATGGCGCTGATAATATCGCGCACTTGCGCCTCGGCCTCATCGAGTCCGCGCGAACTGTCCACGACAAAATCGGCCCGGCGGCGCTTTTCGGCGTCGGGCATCTGTTTCACGTGAATCCGCTCGAACTGCTCCTCCGTCATGCCGGGACGGGCGAGCACGCGCGCGCGCTGCACCTCGGGCGGCGCAGAGACGACGACCACCGCGTCGCAGCGCCCCTCGGCGCCGGTCTCGAACAGCAGCGGAATGTCGAGCACGACGAGCGGCGCGCCCTCGCGCCGCGCGCTGTCGAGGAACGCCTGCTCCTCCTCCCGTACCAGCGGATGGACGATCGCCTCGAGCCGCCTCAGCGCCTGCGGGTCGTCGAGCACGCGCTCGCCGAGGCGCTTGCGGTCGACCACGCCGTCGACCACGACGCCGGGAAACGCCGCCTCGACCAACGGCGCGGCGCGGCCCGCATAGAGGCCGTGAACGGCGGCATCGGAATCGTGCACCGGCACCCCCTGCTTGCGGAAAAAATCCGCCGTGGTGGATTTGCCCATGCCGATGGAACCGGTCAGGCCGAGCACGAAGGTCATCGCTCCGCCTCCGGATGGGCGTGCAGGATATCCGCCTCGATATGGGCGCGCAGCGCCTGCGTCACCACCGGCCGCCGGCCGAACCAGTGCTCGAAACCGGGCACGGCCTGATAGAGCAGCATGCCGAGGCCATCGACCGTGCGCAGGCCCCGCGCCGCCGCCGCCGCGATAAGCGGTGTCACCAGCGGCACATAGACGGCATCCGTCACCACCGCCGTCTCCGGCAGCGCGCCGAGATCGATCTCAAGCGGCGGCTGACCGTGCATGCCGAGCGACGTGGTGTTCACGACGAGACCGCTTTCCGGCAGGTGCGCCTGTGCATCGGCCCACCCGGCGGCGGCGATCCGCCCCGGTCCGAACTCCCGTCCGAAATGATGCGCCAGCGCCTCGACGCGCTCGGGCGTGCGGTTGACGACGACGACGCGTTCCACGCCGCGGCGCAGAAGGCCATATACAATGGCCCGCGCCGCGCCACCCGCACCGAGCACGACGGCCACACCGGCGCGCGCATCCCATTCCGGCGCGCCAAAGTCGAGGTTTGCCAGAAAACCCTCGACATCGGTATTGTCGCCGCACAGCGTCCCGTCCTCGAACCAGAGCGTGTTGGCGGCCTCCAGCGCGCGCGCGGTCAGGGTCAGGCGCTCTGCGAGCCGGAAGGCCGCCTCCTTGTGGGGAATGGTGACGTTGCCGCCGGCAAAGCCGTTGTCGCGCAGTGCGCGGATGAAGGCCGGCAGATCCTCCGGCGTCGTCTCGGCGAATTCGTAACGGCCGGGCAGGCCGTATTCCCGCAGCCAGAAACGGTGAATCAGCGGCGAGCGGCTGTGCTTCACCGGATAGCCGATGATGCAGGCTGCCGGTCCCGGCAGGACGGTCGTGTGCGGCATCGGCTTCCTATCCCGCGAGGTAGTTTTCCGCCCGCAGGAAAGCGAGCACGGGCAGCAGCGGCAGGCCCAGAATGGTGAAATGATCGCCGGAGATGCGCGAGAAAAGCTGAATCCCGACACCCTCTATCTGATAACCGCCAACGCTCGCCAGCACCGCATCGCCCACCGCCTCGACATAGCGCTCGATGAACGCCTCGTCGAGAGGCCGGACGGTCAGATTGGCGGTCTCGACGGTGTCGAACACGATGGCGCCGTCGATCGCCAAGGCCGCCGCGGCATGCAGATGGTGCGTGCGTCCCGCGAGCGCCGCGATCTGCGCCTTCGCGCTCTCCAGATCGGCGGGCTTGTGGAACTGTTCTCCCTCGCACTCGAGCGTCTGATCGGCGCCGAGCACCAGCCGGCCGGGCTCGCGCCCGCTCACCGCCAGCGCCTTCTCGCGCGCGAGAAGCAGCGCCAGGTCCTCGATCGGCGCGCCGGAGGTACGAAACTGCGCCTCGATCTCGCGCTCGTTCACCCCCGGATGGCGCGTTTCGGCAAAAATGCCCGCCGCCTCGACAAGCGCGCGTCGCGTTGTGCTCGTCGAGGCCAGAATGAGTGGCTGCCCGGCGATCCAGAGCGGCGGCGGTTTCGGTTCCGTCATCGGCGTTCCTCCCGCTTGTTCATTGCGGCTTGTTCATGTTTTATATGTCGACGAACTTCAGGCGATGGGTTCCCAGAAGTTCCATGATCGCGGCCGCCGTCTCCTCGATCGAGCGCCGGGTGACGTCGATTACCGGCCATCCGTGGCGCGCGCACAATTTTCGTGATTCGGCGATCTCGGCCGCCACCGCGTCCCGATCCACATAGGCTGTATCGTCCTTCGCATTGAGGCTCAGCAACCGGTTCTGCCGGATCTGCACGATCCTGTCGGGACTCGCCACAAGCCCGACGACGAGCGGATTGCGGACGCCCGTCAGCAAATCCGGCAGCGGCACGCCGGGCACGAGCGGGACGTTGGCCGTCTTGATGCCGCGGTTGGCCAGATAGATCGCCGTCGGCGTCTTCGACGTCCGGCTCACGCCCACGAGAATGACATCGGCCGCATCCAGATCCGAGCCCGTCTGGCCGTCGTCATGGGCCAGCGTGTAGTTCATCGCGTCGATGCGCTTGAAGTACTCGGCGTTGAGCGTGTGCTGCGCGCCGGGCCGGGCGGTGGTCTCGGTGCCGAGATAGGACTGGAACAGATTGACCACGGGATCGAGCACCGACAGCACCGGTATGCTCTCGGCCGCGCAGGCGCGCGCCAGCTCGCCGGCGAGCTCGCCGTTGACGAGCGTATAGAGCACGATGCCCGGCTCCGCCATGATCGCCGCCAGCGCCCGCTCGAGCTGGGCCGAGGAGCGGACCAGCGGATAGATGTGCTCGATGGCCGAAATGCCTTCGTACTGGGCTGCAACCGCCCGGCTCACCGCCAGCAGCGTCTCGCCCGTGGAATCCGATACCAGATGCAGATGGAAGTAGCTGCGGTTCACGTCATCCCCCAAACCCGTTCGTCATATTGCGATGTAGCACCAGCAGGAGCAAGCGCGAAGGGGCAAGCGCCAGGGCCCGGCAAAGCCGGAAGCCGCGGCACCATTCATATCATCCGTGATTCTCACGTGCGCATGACGGATTCACGTGAAACATGGAAGGGTCATTAGCATCGCCTCCACAGAATCAGCAGGGGGGAGTCGACCGGTGTGGATAACGGATCGTTAACGCGCCGCCTCCGGATGACCCTGTGGGAGAGCCTGAATCTTCTCAACAGGTCTCCGGGTGTGGCCGGATTCCGCCCCATCGGATTCATGGAGGTGGACAATTGCCGCTCGCACCCCTCGTGCCCATCGGTTAACGGATGGTAAAGGTTAACGGATCGTTAACGAACTACCGCCCCTTTAACGATTCCGAAAGCCGCCGTTCTCCCGCTCCCCGGCCAGGCGAATCTGGGGATGGCATGTGGATGCCGCTGGAGAGGCCCAATCCGCTGGCCAACAAGAGCAACAGAGTCCATAAAAGAAAATATTTGAATTTAAGACAGGAGTGAGCGATCGTGGTTGCAGACCCGGCGAAGGGCAACGGCATCGGCGACGGAACTTTTCGCAGTACCCCATCCCCGGATGAGCCCGCTCTGCTGCGCGTGCTTGCGGGCGAGACCTTGCCGACGCCTCCCCTCTGGATGATGCGCCAGGCCGGGCGCTACCTGCCCGAGTATCGCGCCCTGCGCGAGCAGGCCGGGTCATTCCTCGATCTGTGCTACGACCCCGAAAAGGCTTCCGAGGTCACGCTGCAGCCCGTTCGCCGCTTCGGTTTCGACGCTGCGATCCTGTTCAGCGACATCCTGGTGGTGCCGGATGCGCTCGGCCAGAAGGTGAGCTTTGCGGAAGGCGAAGGCCCGCGCCTCGCGCCGCTGACGCCGGAAACGGGTCTGTCCGCCCTCGCCCCGGAGCTCGACACCGAACGCCTTGCGCCGGTCTACCAGACGGTCGCGGCCGTGCGCGCGGCGCTTGACCGCAGCGTGGCGCTGATCGGCTTCAGCGGCGCTCCCTGGACCGTGGCGAGCTACATGATCGCCGGCAAGAGCACGCCGGATCAGGCCCCTGCCCGGCTGTTCGCCTATCAGCATCCCGACCTTTTCGGCGAGTTGATCGATCGCCTGGTGGCGGCCACGGTCGCCCATCTCATCCATCAGATCGATGCCGGCGCCCAGGCGGTGCAGATTTTCGAGAGCTTCGCCGGCGCCCTGCCGCCGGCGCTGTTCAGGAAGCTGTCTCTGGAACCCGTCGGCCGCATCGTCGAGACCGTGCGTGCCCGCTGCCCGGGTGTTCCCGTCATCGTCTTCGCGCGCGGCGCCGGCGCGGGGGTGGAGGAACTCGCGGCTTCGGGCATTGCGGACGCGGTCGGCCTTGACTGGACCATCGATCCCTGGCGGGCGCGCGAGACGATCCAGAGGTTTCGGCCCGTACAGGGCAATCTCGATCCCCTGGCGCTGCTCGCCGGCGGCGATGCACTTGCGCGGGCGGTGGATGATATCCGCGCCGCGCTGGGCAACGGCCCGCATGTGTTCAACCTGGGGCACGGCATCCTGCCGCAGACGCCGATCGGGCATGTCGAGCAGATGATCCGGCACGTTCGCGGCTAGAACAGCGTCAAGATCACGTTATCATTCTGAAAATAAAAAGGAAATTCAAAAAAATCGAAAAGCTACAGCCTTGGCTCTTGCGGACGGGTCCGTGTGTCTGAAAGAGTGCGTCAGGCACCGACAGGGCGGGGCCGATTCCCGCCCGTCGGATGGCGGCCGCATGATTCGAGGCGCACCATGCTCTATGACTGGCTCAAGGCACTTCACATCATCTCGGTCATCGCGTGGATGGCGGCGCTGCTTTACCTGCCGCGCCTCTACGTCTACCATGCCGAGGCCGCGCCCGGATCCGATCGCATCGCGGCCTTCAAGGTGATGGAGCGGCGTCTCTACAGGGCCATCATGACGCCGGCGATGATCGCCGCCTGGGTCTTCGGCCTGCTGACGGCCTATGACGGAGGCTGGTTCACATCCGGATGGCTTCACGCCAAGCTGTTGTTTGTCATCATCCTTTCCGGATTTCACGGTTTCCTCGGCGCCGAGCTGCGCCGTCTTGCCGCAGACAAAAGCACGCGCTCGCCGCGCTTCTATCGTATCATCAACGAGGTGCCGACGCTGTTGATGATCGTTATCGTCCTTCTGGCCGTTCTGAAGCCTTTCTGAGCCGGAGCCGCATATTTTCCGCCGATTGGGCTTGAAATCGGCGTCGAAAGCCGTTACCTGTTGCCCGCCTTCCTGATAGCAGGCTGGCGGGCGTGTTGCCATGTGCTGACAACCCCGCTGCATGTGGTCGTCATGCTTTCCATATCGTGACCGACACAGTTCCTGCGCTTCATCACACCTACCCCGGGCTGCCCGTCAGCCCATTCAGACTGAGAGTTTTCCCCGATGCGGGAGATTAAGCTTCAGGACCTCAAGTCCAAGACGCCGACCGAGCTTCTGGCTTTCGCCGAAGAGCTGTCGGTCGAAAACGCCAGCATCATGCGCAAGCAGGAGCTGATGTTCGCCATTCTCAAGCAACTGGCCGCGAGCGAAACCGAGATCATCGGTGAAGGCGTCGTGGAAGTGTTGCAGGACGGTTTCGGTTTTCTGAGATCGTCCGATTCCAACTACCTCGCCGGGCCGGATGATATCTACGTCTCGCCGTCGCAGATCCGCCGTTTCGGCCTGCGCACCGGTGACACCGTCGAGGGCACCATCCGCGGCCCCAAGGACGGCGAGCGCTATTTCGCGCTGCTGAAGGTCAACACGATCAATTTCGAGGATCCCGAAAAGATCCGCCACAAGGTCCATTTCGACAACCTGACGCCGCTCTACCCCAACGAGCGCCTGCGGCTGGAGACGGAAGAGCCGGCGAAGAAGGATTATTCGGCCCGCGTCATCGACATCGTCTCGCCGATCGGCAAGGGCCAGCGCGCGCTGATCGTCGCCCCGCCGCGCACCGGCAAGACCGTGCTGCTGCAGAACGTGGCGCAGTCGATCACCACCAACCATCCCGAGTGCTACCTGATCGTGCTGCTCATCGACGAGCGGCCGGAGGAAGTCACCGACATGCAGCGCTCGGTGAAGGGCGAGGTCATTTCCTCGACCTTCGATGAGCCGGCGACCCGGCACGTGCAGGTGGCCGAGATGGTCATCGAAAAGGCCAAGCGCCTTGTCGAGCACGGGCGCGACGTCGTCATCCTGCTCGATTCGATCACCCGTCTGGGGCGCGCCTACAACACGGTCGTCCCCTCCTCCGGCAAGGTGCTGACCGGCGGTGTCGACGCCAACGCGCTGCAGCGTCCGAAGCGCTTCTTCGGCGCGGCCCGCAACATCGAGGAAGGTGGATCGCTGACCATCATCGCGACCGCGCTGATCGACACCGGCAGCCGCATGGACGAGGTGATCTTCGAGGAATTCAAGGGCACCGGCAACTCCGAGATCATTCTCGATCGCAAGGTGTCGGACAAGCGCGTGTTCCCGGCGCTCGACATCACGCGTTCCGGCACGCGCAAGGAGGAACTGCTGGTTCCGGCCGACATCCTCAAGAAGACCTACGTGCTGCGGCGTATTCTCAACCCCATGGGTACCGTCGACGCCATGGAGTTCCTGCTCGACAAGCTGCGCCAGACACGCCGCAATGCCGATTTCTTCGACTCCATGAATACCTGATCTGGAATACCTGATCTGGAATACCCGATGACCGCGAACTAGCGGCGGCACGGGAGATGGAGCGGATAATTGCCCGGGGCCTTTCGCTGAAGCGAAGGGCCTTTGGCATATTGGGCTATCGAGCATCGATCGACGGCCTGACGGGAGATGCGAGTGGCGCACAACAGCGATACCATCGTTGCGCCGGCGACGGCGGCGGGAAGATCGGCGATAGCGGTGGTTCGCCTGTCCGGCCCTGCGACGCGTGACATCGTGACCAGAACATGCGGCGCCCTGCCCCGCCCGCGATACGCCAGCCTGCGTGCGATCCGTGATGGCCAAGGCCATGTTCTCGACCATGGCCTCGTGCTGTTTTTCGCCGCGCCCGCAAGCTTCACCGGCGAGGATGTCGCCGAGCTCCACCTGCACGGCGGGCAGGCCGTGGTCAGCGCGGTTCTGCGCGGACTGCTCGATACCGGGCTGTGCCGGCTGGCCGAGGCGGGCGAGTTTTCGCGACGGGCTTTCCTCAACGGCAAGCTCGATCTGACGGCGGCCGAGGGAATAGCCGATCTCATTGACGCCGAGACCGAAGCGCAGCGCCGCCAGGCGATGCGTCAGCTCGAGGGCGTGTTGTCGGCGGCGGTGGAAGACTGGCGCGAGCGACTGCTCGAGGCGATGGCGCTGGTCGAGGCCTCGCTCGATTTCTCGGACGAGGGAGACGTGCCGGACGGCCTGATCGAACAGGGTGTCGCCACGGCCGCCGCCATTCGTGCGGAGATCGCCGCCGCCCTCGACGACGGCAGGGCCGGAGAGCGACTGCGCGATGGATTCACGGTTGCCATCGTCGGGCCGCCGAATGCCGGCAAGTCGACATTGCTCAACCGGATTGCCGGGCGTGACGTCGCCATTGTTTCGCCGCTTGCCGGTACGACACGGGATGCCATCGAGGTGCGCTGCGATCTCGCGGGCACGCCGGTCGTCTTCGTCGATACAGCGGGCCTGCGCGACACGGACGATCCGATCGAGCGGGAAGGAGTGGAGCGCGCCAGGAAGCGCGCGGCGGCGGCCGATCTGGTATTGCGGCTCCGGGCGACGGACGATCGATCGGGAGCCAGCTTCGAATCGGATTCCGAATGGGCCGCCGGCGTGGATATGCTCGCGGTACGAACGAAGTCCGATCTCGAGCCGGATCGTACGGCGGAAGACAACGTTATCGCCATTTCAGCCGTCACCGGTGAGGGGATCGACGATTTGCTGGCAGCGGTGAAGCAGCGTGTCGCTGCCAGCGCGCCTCAGGCGCCGCTGATCACACGCGAGAGACACCGAAGGGCGTTCATGGATACGGCCGAACATCTGGACCGCGCCGTGCGGGCATCATCCGTCGATGCGGACCCGGAACTCGTCGCCGAGGACATGCGACTTGCGCTGCGCGCATTGGGGCGCATCACCGGCGGGGTGGATGTCGAGGATATCCTCGACCGGCTGTTTTCGGGCTTCTGCATCGGTAAATGATCGGAGCCGAATGCGTGGACGCGCTGGTGTTTCACGTGAAACCATTGCGCGGGATCGGGTGCAGAAGTGCTGTTCCTCAAGCAGCATGTCCCAATAATCATTCCTTTGGCGCGTGCAATCATATATATGAAGCCGAGCGGCTATCTGTTAGCGAGCGGCTATCTGTTAGAACGAATCCCCAATTCAAGCGAATCCTGGAACGATGAATCATCACGAAGCCCACTATGACGTCATCGTCATTGGTGGAGGCCATGCAGGCACGGAAGCCGCGACGGCGGCGGCGCGATGTGGCGCGGCGGTGGCGCTGGTCACCCATCAATTCGCGACCATAGGCGCGATGTCGTGCAACCCGGCCATTGGCGGTCTGGGCAAGGGCCATCTCGTGCGTGAGATCGACGCGCTGGATGGTGTCATGGCGCGGGCGGCCGATCTCGGCGGTATCCAGTTTCGGGTGCTGAATCGGCGCAAGGGGCCTGCGGTAAGGGGGCCGCGGGCGCAGGCGGACCGCAAGCTTTACGCCAAGGCCGTCCAGCAGGCGATTCGGGATACGGACAATCTCAGCATCATCGAAGGGGAGGCGGCCGATCTCGTTGTCGACGGCGACCGGATCGCGGCCGTCATGTTGACCGACGGCCGAACCCTTGCCACGGGCACTGTCGTTCTGACGACCGGTACCTTTCTGCGGGGGCTGATCCACATCGGCGACAAGCAGATCCGGGCCGGTCGTATCGGCGAAGCGCCGGCGGACCACCTGTCGGCGACATTGCTGCGGCATGGTCTGACGCTCGGACGCCTCAAGACGGGAACGCCGGCGCGGCTTGATGGGCGGACGATCGATTGGGCCTCGCTCCATATGCAGCCGGGGGACGATCAACCCGAGCCGTTCTCGCTGCTGACAGAAACCCTGCCCAATCCCCAGATTGCCTGCGGCATCACACGTACGACAGCGAAGACGCATGCCATCATCCGCAATAATATTCATCGCTCGCCGCTCTATGGCGGCGTGATCGAAAGCCGGGGACCGCGCTACTGTCCGTCGATCGAGGACAAGGTTGTACGGTTCGCTGATCGCGACAGCCATCAGATCTTTCTGGAGCCCGAAGGTCTCGACGACCACACGGTCTACCCCAATGGCATATCTACATCATTGCCCGAAGACGTGCAGGAGGCTTTCATCCGCTCGATGCCGGGGCTGGAAAAGGCCGCTATTCTGCGGCCCGGGTATGCGATCGAGTATGATTTCGTCGATCCCCGCCATCTTCATGCGACGCTTGAAACCCGGACGATATCGGGCCTGTTTCTGGCCGGTCAGATCAACGGGACAACCGGCTACGAGGAAGCCGGGGCTCAGGGCGTGATTGCCGGGCTGAATGCGGCCCGGCGCGCAGGTGGCCAGGACGGCGTCAGCCCCGATCGTGCCGACGGTTATATCGGCGTGATGATCGATGACCTGATCACCCATGGTGTCAGCGAGCCCTACCGCATGTTCACATCGCGGTCGGAATACCGGCTCAGTCTGCGGGTCGATAACGCCGACGATCGTTTGACTGGCAAAGGCATCGCCTGGGGCTGCGTGGGCGGCCGTCGTGCCGCCGTGCATGAACAGCGGCAGAGGCTTCTGGCGGAATGGCGCGCGCAGCTCACCGATTGGAGCCTGACCCCGCGCGAGGCGGCAAGGCATGGACTTGCGCTCAATCAGGACGGCCAGAGGCGCACGGCGTTCCAGCTGCTCTCCTATCCCGGGATCTCCACCGAAAAGCTGGCGACGGTGTGGCCCGAGATTGCGCTGATGCCGGCATGGTTGCGTGGGCGGCTCGAAACGGACGCCGCCTACGCCGTGTATCTCAACCGGCAGGTGGAAGATATCGAAGCCTATCGGCGCGATGAGACTGTGACATTGCCAACGGATCTTGCCTTCGACGCCATGCCGGGACTGTCCGGCGAGCTACGGCACAAGCTGGCCGCGGTACGGCCCGCGACTCTCGGGCAGGCGGCTCGAATCGAGGGCATTACTCCGGCGGCTCTGGCAATTCTTGCTGCCTACGCCGGCGGCCGGCGGCGGGCAGCCGGTCAGGACAAGGCCTCGCGAGACGGAATGTTGTCCGCGTGATGTCGACCGGCAATGAGGAGCCGCAAGCGATCCTTGAGACGCTGGCGCAGACATATTCTGTTTCACGTGAAACATGCGATCGGCTTGCAATTCTGGTCCAGGAGCTGCGCCGTTGGCAAAAAGTCAAGAATTTGGTGGGACCATCCACGTTGAACGATGTCTGGACCCGTCACGTGGCGGATTCACTGCAATTGTTCGATGTGGCACCAGATGCCCGGCGTTGGCTGGACCTGGGCTCGGGTGCAGGCTTTCCGGGGATCGTTCTGGGCATATTGCTGGCGGAGCGCGGGCATGGACGGATCGATCTCGTCGAGAGCAACGGCCGCAAATGTGCCTTTCTGCGTCACGCCATTCGGGCCACGGGCGCCCGTGCGGTCGTTCACGAAAGGCGCATTGAAGACGTCATCCCGTTGTTGGTGACGGAGAAGATCGAGGTGGTGACGGCGCGAGCGCTGGCTCCTCTCGCCGACTTGCTGACGATGTCAAAAGACCTGTTGAGAATTGGGGCTATCGGGGTGTTTCCCAAAGGACAGGACTGGGAGATCGAATTGACCCAAGTGCCCAAATCCTGGAGAATCACGCTGGATACCTACCCGAGCAAGATTGAATCGCGCAGCCGGATTCTGGTCGTTCGGGAGTTTCACGAGGGCGATGCCAATCATGACTGATGTGGACAACCTTTTGGAGAATAGCGACAAGCATGCCGCCGGCCACATTCGCGTACTGGCGCTGGCGAACCAGAAGGGGGGCGTGGGCAAGACCACGACAGCCATCAATCTCGGCACCGCGCTTGCCGCGATAGGCGAGCGCGTGCTCATCATCGATCTCGACCCGCAGGGCAATGCGTCCACGGGTCTGGGGGTCGATCGGCAGAGCCGCAAGATCTCGACCTACGATGTCATGGTCGGGACTGCGACGCTGGAAGAGGCACTGCTGGAAACGTCGGTGCCCGGGCTTGCGGTCGCGCCGTCGACGCTCGATCTGCTCGGCGTCGAACTGGAAATTGCGTCGAGCCGGGATCGCGTGCGCCGTCTCAGCAATGCCATCGACAAGCTCGGCCGGGATATCCAGCCGAACGGTTTCACTTATGTCCTCATCGATTGCCCACCTTCGCTCAACCTGCTGACCATCAACGCCCTGACGGCGGCCAATGCTGTGCTGGTGCCCTTGCAGTGCGAGTTTTTCGCGCTGGAGGGGTTGAGCCAGTTGCTGAAGACGGTCGATCAGGTGCGCGCTTCGCTCAATCCCGGTCTCGGCATTCACGGAATCGTGCTGACGATGTTTGATCCGCGCAACAATCTGGCCAATCAGGTCGTCGCCGACGTGCGGCAGTTCATGGGCGCCAAGGTTTACGACACCATCATCCCGCGCAATGTTCGCGTGTCGGAGGCACCCTCCCATGGCAAGCCCGTGCTTCTCTACGATCTGAAATGCGCGGGGTCTCAAGCCTATCTGAAGCTTGCTTCCGAGATCATTCAGCGGGAACGGGTGCTGCGCGCGGCATGACGCACAGGTCGCCGCGCGGTTTCCAGAGCGTTTCGTCGTTTCACGGAAACGCTGAAACGCTCTGGTTGTTTGGTTTGACGCGTTTTCCTCACGCGAAGCGGTATCCACTTCGCCTGAAAACGCTATAGGCGCGCGCCTATTATGGAGAGCGATATGGCAGATGATACGAACCGTTCTCGGCTGGGGCGCGGGCTGGCGGCCCTGATCGGCGACATCGGCGGAGAGTTCGGCGATAACGGCCGGCCGTCAACCGCGGGGCTTCAGCGCGTGCCGATCGAGTTTCTGCGCGCCAACCCTCGCAATCCGCGAAAGATCTTTGATACCGACTCCCTGGACGATCTTGCGGCTTCGATCCGCGAGCGCGGGCTGATACAGCCGATCGTCGTTCGTTCCGTGCGCGGCGTTGCCGATGTTTACGAAATCATCGCCGGCGAACGGCGGTGGCGCGCGGCGCAGCGGGCCAATCTTCATCAGGTGCCGATCGTCGTCGTCGAGGCTGACGACCGCGTGGCGCTCGAGATCGCCATCATCGAGAACGTACAGCGCACGGATCTCAACCCCCTCGAAGAAGCCACCGGCTACGAACAGCTCATCGCCGAGTTCAACTATTCGCAGAATGATCTGGCCCAGGCGATCGGTAAAAGCCGCAGCCACGTCGCCAATACCCTGCGGCTGGTGAAGCTGCCGGAGGCGATCAAGCAGCTCGTCAACGACGGTCTGCTGTCCGCCGGGCACGCGCGGGCATTGCTTGCCGTCAGCAATCCCGAGGCGGTGGCACGGCAGGTCATCGAACGGGGGCTGACGGTTCGGGATGTCGAGAGAATCGCCCAGCAGGAGGCAAATGCCGGGGCGGGCACGGCATCCGAGCCGCAGCGGGCACGACCGGAGAAGGATCCGGACACCCGCGCCCTGGAGCAGGCGCTGGAGGAGGTGCTCGGCCTGTCGGTATCGATCGCCCACAAGTCCAACGGCGGGGAAGTCCGCCTGCGGTACAAGACGCTCGAGCAACTCGATGGCCTTTGCCGGCGGCTTCGCGGCTAAAGCACTTTCGGATCAAATGGAATGATCTGACGGACACACATCCGAAAAGCAAGCATCCGAGAAGAATGAGCGGAACGCCGCTTCAAAGAGGCCTCCCGCTCGTGCATACCCTGTCATTCCCGCTGAATCGCCCGACGGACCTATCCTAAACGAGGTCTTAGAGCGGGTTGCATCGTTACTGAATCAGGGTCTGTTGCGCAACCCGCTCTCATTTCTATCGTTTTCCGCAGTTTGCGTTTAATTTGAGTATCAAATCAAACGCAAACTGCTTTAGCCTTCCGTTTTCTCGGCTGCGGCGCGTTCGACGGCTTCCTCGATCAGTTTCTGCGCCTCCTCGGCGTTACCCCAGCGCACAATCTTGACCCATTTGTTCTTTTCGAGATCCTTGTAATGGGCGAAGAAATGCTCGATCTGCTCCAGTGTGATCTCGGGCAGGTCGGCATAGTTATGGACGCGGTCGTAGCGGCGGGTGAGCTTGCTCGACGGCACGGCGATGATTTTCTCGTCCTGGCCGGACTCGTCTTCCATCAGCAACACGCCGACCACGCGCACGGATATCACCGAACCGGGCAGAAGGGCACGGGTGTTGACGACGAGCACGTCCGCCGGGTCGCCGTCGCCGGAAAGCGTGTGCGGGATGAAGCCGTAATTGCCCGGATAGCGCATCGGCGTATAGAGGAAGCGGTCGACGAACAGCGTGCCGGATGCCTTGTCCAGTTCGTATTTGATGGGCTCGCCGCCGATCGGCACCTCGATGACGACATTGACTTCGTGAGGGGGATTCTTGCCGATCGGAATGGCCTCTAGACGCATGATGTGAACTCCTGGATGGAAGGATGCCGCATTGCGCGCACCCGGGCTGCGCAGGACGCGGCGGACCGTGGTCAAATGTCGAAGCAGGAGCGCGAGGCACAGGCCCGGGCGGGCACTGTGACGGCACAATTCTGACAATCGACGGCGCGTCTTTCTACAGCATGAATGCAGAAAGTAAAGTTGGCTTTTGGGAGAAGGGGGCGGATGGAATGCCGACCGCCGGAGACGCGCGGTGAGGGTCAGGGAAAGACGTAGGCCACGCGTGCGAGGGGTTTTCCGCCTATGCGTATCGTCTCCAACGCCGCCGTGCGACCGCCGAGCCGTTCATAGAACTGGCAGGCCCTTTCGTTGTCCTGCAGCGCCCATGTCAGTAGCCCCTTGCAGCCGCTGGCGGCGAGCTCGCGCCGGGCGGTGGCGAAAAGCTGTGTGCCGAGCCCGAGCCCCTGGAAGACCGGATCGAGATAAAGCTCGTCGATCTCGCCCTGTTGCGGAAGAGATATGCTGCGGCTTGGGCCGAAACTGGCGTAACCCGCAATGCGATTGCCGAGATCGAGCACGATCAGGCTGCGCGTGTGTCCCGCCGTGCGCCGCCACCAGCGCGGACCGCGATAGGCGATCATCCTCTCCAGCGCCACGCCGGGGACGATGCCGCGATAGGCTTCCCGCCAGGACGCATCGTGCACCGCCGCCAGCGCCGAGGCGTCTGACGGTCGCGCGGCACGGATGCTGATAACGACCTCGTTCATGGAGAGAAGTCTAGAATGCCGCGCATCGCCCGACAAGATGCAAAGCCGGTAACAACCCGTCCATGAATAAAATTTCATGCGAGTTGTGAACCGGCGCCCGGCCTGCTATGCCGTTGACCACGAGCCGATCGGATGCATGCGGTCAAATCACGTGTTCAGGTCATGCGTCCGTCTGAAGTGTGTTTGGAATTGTGCGCCCGCCGGCGCCGGACGGGCAAGGCTACCGCAGTCCCTTCTGGCAGCGGAGGGTGCCACCGTGGATGCCGGAGCAACGTGTTCAACCGTTTCCTGAAGCCTGAAGCCCGGTTCGCCCGGCGTATGGCGCGGATCAAGCGCTGGGACGCGCCCATCACCGGTCCTTGGGACCGGATCAGGGCGTATCTGAACATGCTGTTCGTCGACCACGGCATATTCCGGGTCGTCTATCTCAATCGGCACCGGGTCAGCGACAAGTTCTGGCGTGCTGCCCAGCCGTCCCCCGCGGATATCGGGCGTATCGCCGAAAGCGGCGTGCGCACCATCGTCAATCTGCGGGGAGGGCGGGAGTACGGCTCCTGGCCGCTGGAGCGGGACGCCTGCGCCACGCACGGATTGGTGTTGACGGAGTTCGTCGTGCGCTCGCGCGAGGCGCCGGCAAAGGAAACAATTGCGTCGGCTAAAGAATTTTTTCAATCTCTCGAGTATCCGGTCCTCGTGCATTGCAAGTCCGGCGCCGACCGGGCGGGATTCATGTCGGCGCTCTATCTCGTTCTCCAGGAGGGGGCATCCGTCGATGAGGCCGCAGCGCAGCTGTCGCTGCGTTACGGGCATTTCCGCTTCGCCAAGACCGGCATTCTCGATGCGTTTTTCGATCTCTACCGGGAGGAGGGGGAGGCCAAGGGGCTCGATTTCCCGACGTGGGTGGAGACCGTTTATGAGCCGGTTAAATTAAAGTCGCGCTTTCGCGCCGGCTTCTGGTCCGGGCTTCTGGTCGACCGCCTCATGAAACGGGAATGAGATGAATCTGCCGCCTCATATCGTTTTTCTGGTAACGGAGGACTGGTTCTTCGTCTCCCATTTTCTGCCCATGGCGCGGGCGGCGCGGGAGCTCGGCTTTCGGGTGACCGTGGTGGCGCGCGTGCGCGATCACCGGGCCGCCATCGAGGCGGTCGGTGCGCGCGTCGTCGCGTTCGACGCGGAAAGGCGCAGCCTCAACCCGCTCGCGGTGTTTCGCGCGTTGGTCGCCCTGCGAGGGGTATTGCGTGAGGAACGTGCTGATATCGTGCATTGCATCGCGCTGCGCTCGATCGTCCTTGGCGGCTTTGCGGCGCCGCGCGGCGCGGCGGCCGTGTATGCACTCACCGGGCTAGGCTTTCTGGGGGCGCGGCAGGACCACGTGGGACGGACGGCGCGGTGGTTCGTGCGCGGCTTCCGGCGGATTTTTCTCGATGGGCCCCGCACCCGCTATCTGTTCGAGAACGAGGACGACGCCGTCGCGCTGGGGCTCGATCCGCGCGACCGGAGCCGGGTGGCGCTGGCGGGCGGCGCGGGAGTCGACCCCGCGCAGTTTCCGGCCGTTCCCGTGGAGACCGCCGGGGATTTGCGGATCGCCGTGGTCGCGCGCATGCTCTGGTCCAAGGGGATCGATATCGCGGTCGAGGCGTTGTCGCGCGCCAGGGCGGCCGGTGCCGCGGTCAGCCTGTCGCTCTATGGCGCGCCGGACCCTTCCAACCCCCGCGCCGTGCCGGAGGAGACGCTGCGCCAGTGGGATGCGCTGCCCGGCGTGACATGGCACGGGCCGACGCGGGACGTCGCGGCGGTCTGGCGCAGCCATGAGGTTGCCTGTCTGCCGTCGCGCGGAGGGGAGGGGCTGCCGCGCACGCTGCTGGAAGCCGGCGCGAGCGGGCGCGCCATCGTGACGACCGACGTGCCGGGATGCCGCCGCCTTGTGCGCAACGGCATCGAGGGAATCATCGTGCCGCCGGGCGATGGCGACGCGCTGGCGCAGGCCTTTATTTCGCTGGCGAAAGATCGCGGCGCCGTGCAGCGAATGGGGGAGGCGGCGCGAGCGCGCGTGATCGGGGGGTTTACCGAGCGCCATGTCATGGAAACGGTCAAGGCGCTTTATACCGGCCTGCTCGACAAGGGCCGGGGCGACGGGAGGCGGCCATGATCGCGGACCGCGCGGCGTTCATCCGGGAACACACACGGCTCATTGCGACGCCGCACGCGCCGGAAATCGCGCTTTACGTCGCCGACGAGGCAACGGCGCTATGGCGCAAGACCGAGGAGGAGCTGGGGCAGATCGGCCTGCCGCCGCCGTTCTGGGCCTTCGCGTGGGCCGGCGGGCAGGCGCTGGCGCGCTATCTGCTCGATCATCCCCGGACCGTGGCGGGCAGGCGCGTGCTCGATTTCGCCTCCGGCTCCGGCCTCGTCGCCATCGCCGCCGCGAAAGCCGGAGCCGAAGAGGTCGAGGCGGTCGATATCGATCCGTTCGCGATCGAGGCCATCGGCATCAATGCGTCGGCTAATGAAGTGATGGTCACACCCCGGCAGGCCAACCTCCTCGGTGCCGATGAAGGGTGGGAGGTCGTGCTGGCCGGCGATATCTGCTATGAGCGCGATCTTGCGGCTGACGTCATGGCGTGGCTTGGGCGGCTGCACGATCGCGGCGCGCTGGTGCTCATCGGCGACCCCGGCCGCGCCTATCTGCCGCGTGAAAAGCTGACCTCGCTCGCCACCTACAGGGTGCCGGTGACGCGGGAACTCGAAGATGCGGAAATCAAGGTTGCCCAGGTCTGGGCGCTGCGGCGGGACGATGGGCAGAGCTGATAGTAAGTCGACGAATGAAATGCCGCCGCGGCCCTTCGCTTCCGCGTGGCATTGCCTGTGAAGCCGGAGCGATGATGAACAAGTCCCCCGAAAGCCCCGAATCGTCTCCGGATGGCTCATCCGGCATGCGGCCGGTTCGCGACCCGCTGTTGGCGCGGCTGATGCCGCCGGCGTTCAGGCGCGGCGATACCGTGCCGACCATCCGCCGGCTGTGGCGGGAGTGGGCGCGCCCCCACCGCGCGGCGCTCGGCCTGGTGCTGGCCCTGATCGGGGTCATCGCCGCCGCGACCGCGCTCTATCCCATCCTGATCAAGGAAGCCTACGACGCGTTCACGGCGCGCGACGCCAGCGCCGTCATGCTGGCGCCGATCTTCGTCATCCTCATCACCAGCATCAAGGGTTTCGCGCTTCTCGGCCAGACCGTGCTGACCAACCGGGTGATCGCGCGCATCGAGGCCGACATGCAGACCGCGCTCTACACGCACCTGATCGACGCCGACCTGGCGCAGCTCGGCCGAGAGAGCCCGGCGACGCTCACCCAGCGCTTCACCACGGATTTCGCCTATATCAAGGAGGCGCTGACGCGGATTTTCACGGTGCTGCTGCGCGATGGCGCGACCGTGGTGGCGCTCGTCGCCGCCATGCTCTGGATCGACCCGACGCTGACCCTCGTCGCCGGGCTTGTCGCCCCGTTCGTCACCCAGCCGGTGGCGCGGCTCGGCCGGAAACTGCGCCGCGTCGCCACCTCGACGCAGGAGGAGATCGGCGCCATGGCCAATCTGGTGTCGGAGAGTCTGGCCGGCGCGAAGGTCGCCAAGGTCTTCGGGCTGGAAGGCTACCTCAAGGGCCGCGCGGCACGGGCGTTCGCGACGGTGCGCGACCTCAAGATCAAGGCCGCCAACGCGCGCGGGCGGCTCGACCCCCTGCTGGAGATCGGCAGCGGCGTGGCCGTGGCCCTTGTGCTGGTGCTGATCGGCTGGCGCATCGTGGAGGGACGCAGCACGGTCGGCGAGTTCACGGGCTTCATCACCGCCCTCCTGATGGCCGCCCAGCCCGTACGCTCCATCGGCAATCTCAACGCCATCGTGCAAGAAGCCATGGCGGCGCTGCGCCGCTACTACGACATCCTCGACGTGCCGCCGACCATCGTCGATCGCGCGGGCGCGCATCCTCTTAAGCCCGGTCCCGGCAGCATCGCGTTCCGTGACGTGCGGTTCGGCTACCGCGACGACGTGACGGCTCTCGACGGTATCACGATCGACCTGCCGGCCGGCAGGATGACGGCGCTCGTCGGCCGCTCGGGCTCCGGCAAATCGAGCCTCATGGCGCTGGTGCCGCGTCTCTACGACGTGTCCGAGGGCGCGGTGCTGATCGACGGGCAGGACGTGCGCGACGTCACGCTCGCCAGCCTGCGCGCCCACATCGCCGTGGTTTCCCAGGAGGTCGTGCTTTTCGACGATACCATCCGCGCCAATATCGGCTTCGGCAAGCCCGGCGCGACGCAGGAGGAAATCGCGGCGGCGGCGCGCGCCGCCGCCGCGCATGACTTCATCGCCGCCTTGCCCGAAGGCTACGACACGCGTGTGGGCACGGCCGGCTCGCGCCTGTCCGGCGGCGAGCGCCAGCGCGTGTCGCTGGCCCGCGCCATCCTGAAGGATGCTCCCGTCCTGATGCTCGACGAGGCGACGAGCGCCCTCGACGCCGAGGCCGAGCGCCTCGTGCAGGATGCGCTGGCGCGCCTCTCGGCCGGGCGCACGACGCTGGTCATCGCCCACCGGCTGTCGACGGTGCGCCGCGCGGACCTCATTCTGGTGATGGACAGGGGGCGGATCGTCGAGCGCGGCACCCACGACGAGCTCGTGGCGCACGGCGGCATATACGCGCGCCTGCAACGCCTGCAGCTCACCGACGATACTGGGGAAGCCGACAAAATATGAAAGTCGGACAATAGCTTATCCGGCCCGGATTTACATTATTGTGACGACATGCAAGTCCGGTGGACAAGATAGTTCTGTCCAGAAAAATAAATTACTGGTGAAATGGACGCGCTCCTCTTAGGTTAATACGTCATTAACCACAGGAGCTGTTCATGCTTGATGCAAAGAAGCTACTTGATGCGCTCATCGGTTCGGCGGCAGCGGGACCCTCCGCGCGCGCTCCTTCCGGTTCGGCCGGCACGCTCCCGGAAGACGCTTCCTCGGCCGGCGCTTTCGATGGCGTCGGTGATCTGCTCGGCAGCGTGGTCGGACAGCTGACCGGCAAGCAGGACGGCCAGCCGGGCTCGGTCACCGAGGCCGGCGCCGATCTCGTCGCGCAGGCGCGCGAGTACCTGAACACGCCGCAGGGGCGCAATATCGCCAGCGCCGTGGCGGGCGGGCTGGCGGGCCTGCTGCTCGGCTCGCGCGCCTCGGGCAGGTCCATCACCTCGTCGGCCGCGAGTCTGGGCGGCATCGCCCTCATCGGCGGGCTGGCTTACAAGGCCTATCAGGCCTGGCAGAACGACCAGCCTCCGGCAGCGGCCGCCGAACCGATCACGCCGCCGCCCGCGGCCTCCGCCTTCGGCGCGGAAGCCGCCTCGCAGGATACGGCTCTGGTGCTCCTGCGCGCCACCATCGCCGCCGCTGCGTCCGACGGGCAGATCGACACCGAGGAGCGCGGGCGGATCATCGGCAATCTGACCAAGGTCGGGTTCCAGGCGGAGGCGGCGAAGTTCCTCGATCGCGAGTTCGCCAATCCGGCCTCGATCACCCAGCTCGCGTCCGCCGCGACCAGCGAGGCGCTCGCCGTGGAGATCTATGCGGCGGCGCGCCTCGCCATCGAGCCCGACACCGAGAACGAGCAGGCCTTTCTGGCGGAGCTTGCCGAGGCGCTGTCGCTGGCGCCGGAACTCGTCGCCCATATCGACGCGGCCGCTCTCGCCGCCAAGCGGGACGCCGCCTGACCGTTCGCGCGTTCGCGCGTTCTCGCGGCTTTCGCGTGAGCCGTTCCCGGGGGGCATATCCCCCCTCGGGGTTTCCCCTCGGCGCAACCGTGAACAGCGTTGTGCGCAACTCTCTACCTGTTGATTTCGGAGCCCGTTCCGGGGATTGTGTCAGGGATGGAAACGCCATAACGAGCGCATGCAAGCGCCCGGAAAGACGCCGATGACGCCAGTATCCGACCTGCCCGGCGGCGGTTGCCGCGCCTGTGCCTGGCGCCGTTGTGCGTGGGGCGCGGCGTGCGCCCGTGCGGAGCGCCGCTTGCGGTATCTGGCGACGGTTGCATAGCGGGGAGCGGGCCGATGAGGCTGCGCTCCCTTCGTTTTTTCCGGCCCGAGGGTTGGGAACGGTGAGGTTATGGGGCAACCCCTCCGGGAGCGCGCATGCTGGCAGGAGGGAGACTTTGGACAGGTGAGGATGATCACAGCAGAATATCGATGCGCTGGGATGAAGGGTCGAAAAAGAGTGGCCGCCCGCTGGTGGCTGCAGGTTCCGGTTTCGCAGGTTCTGGCTTATGGAGGCATGTGGTGACCACCATCCATGAACGTCGTCGGGCCTTCCGCAAGCTGAACGAATCGTCCGGCACCTATGTCCTGCCCAATCCGTGGAATGTCGGCAGCGCGCGCTATCTGGAGCATCTCGGCTTCAAGGCGCTGTCCACGACGAGTGCCGGCATCGCCTTCGCCGACGGTTTTCCCGATACGGACTGGGCCGTGCCGCGCGAGGTCATGCTCAAGCATATCCGCGAGATCGTGGAGGCCACCGACCTGCCGGTGATCGCCGATTTCGAATCCGGCTATGCCCATGAGCCGGAGGACGTCGCGCGCAACGTCATCCTGTGCATCGATACGGGCGTCGCCGGCATCATGATCGAGGACACGACGCCGGATCACCAGCGGCCGTTCTATCCGCTGGAGCTTGCGGTCGAGCGCATCAGGGCGGCGCGCGCCGCCATCGACGCCAGCGCCGCCGGCGTGACGCTGATCGCCGGCGTCGAGCGGCTGACCAACAATCACGAGGAGTCGCTGTCGGGCATCATTGACCGGCTTACCGCCTACGTCGCGGCGGGGGCGGAGGCCGTGCACGCGCCGGGCGTCATCGATCCGGAGGCGATCATTGCCCTGGTCAAGGCCGTGGCGCCGCGTCCGGTGAGCATCGTGGTGGAGCCGGAATGCGGTCTGAGCGTCAAGAACTATGCCGATCTGGGCGTGCGGTGGCTCAGCAGCGGCTCGGGGATGTGCCGCGCCGCCTGGAGCGGCTTCATCCGGGCCGCTGACGAGGTCGCGGGCCAGGGCAGCTTCTCCACCCTGCGGGACGCGGTGCCCTTCTCGCAGATCAACCAGTTCTTCCGTCAGGATCTGCGCAAGGGCCGCAAGCGCCGCCTCAGCGACTGACGGAAGCCTACACCGTGCCCGTGCGCACGAGATCGAGGATGTGGACGATGCCGAGGGGGTGGCCGTCCTCGTCCGCCACGATCAGCGCGCCCACCTTGGTGCGCTCGATGATCTGCAGCGCCTCGCCCGCCAGCGTGTCGGGGGCGATCACCTTGGGGGCGCGGGTCATCACCTCGTCGACGCGCCGCGCCGGCAGGTCGTTCGCCATGTGGCGGCGCAGGTCGCCGTCGGTGACGATGCCGGCGAGCGTTCCGTCGGGGTTGACGACCACCACGCAGCCGAAGCCCTTGGCGCTCATCTCGACCAGCGCCTGCGCCATGGGCGCGCCCGTGCCCACGAGCGGCAGCCGGTCGCCGGTGTGCATCACATCGCGCACGAAGCGCAGCTGCGCGCCGAGCCTGCCGCCGGGATGGAACACCTTGAAATCCTGGGCCGAGAACCCGCGCGCCTCGATGAGCGCGATGGCGAGCGCATCGCCGATCACGAGCTGCATGGTGGTGGAGGTGGTGGGCGCGAGGCCGTTGGGGCAGGCTTCCTGCACCTTGGGCAGGATCAGGCCGACATCGGCGGCGCGGCCGAGTTCCGATTCGCCGTTGGAGGTGATGGCGATGACGGCGATGTCGAACCGCTTGGCATAGGTGAGGATCGCAGACAGCTCCGCCGTGTCGCCGGACCACGACAGGGCGAGCACGATGTCGTCGGTCTGGATCTGGCCGAGATCGCCGTGGCTCGCCTCGGAGGGATGGACGAAATAGGCGGGCGTGCCCGTGGAGGACAGTGTCGCGGCGATCTTGCGGGCGACATGGCCGGACTTGCCCATGCCGGTGACGATCACGCGGCCCGAGGCGGCGCGGATGCGCGCGATCGCGTCCCGGAAGGGGTTGCCGAGCCCGTTCGACAGCGCCTGGGTGAGCTCATCGAGGCCGCGGCGCTCGATGTCGATGGTCGCGAGCGCCGAGGAGAGGGCGTCGAAAGGCGCTTGACGGGCTGCCGGCATGATCGGGTGTTTCTCCTGCAAAGGCGGCATATGTATCCCGGCTCAGGCTTCGCCGCAATCATCCGTCTCGGATCTCGCACAACACTCGAATCTCGCACCACGCTCAGATGTCGATCCAGCCGCGAAGCTCGCGGCGCACGATATGGGCGATGACTTGCATGCCCTCGGGGGAATCGTTGAGGCAGGGGATCGCCGCGAACCGTTCGCCGCCGTGCTTCAGGAAGATGTCGCGGTTCTCCACCGCGATTTCCTCCAATGTCTCGAGGCAATCCGCCGAAAACCCGGGGGTGATGACGGCAAGCCGCTTCACGCCGCTTTCCGCAAGTCCCCTGACGGTCTCGTCGGTATAGGGCGTCAGCCATTCCTCGTTGCCGAAGCGCGACTGGAACGTGAGCATGAGCCGTTCCGGCGACAGCCCGAGGGCCTCGCACAGCAGCGCGTGCGTGCGCTCGCACTGGCTGCGGTAGGGGTCGCCTTTCAGGATGTAGCTCTTGGGCACGCCGTGGAACGAGGCGAGGATCCTCTCGGGCTCGAAGTCGAGCCCCGCCAGCGCCCGGCGCAGATTCGCCGCCAGCGCGCCGACGTAGACCGGGTCGTCGTAATAGGGCGGGCTCACCCGCACCGTCGGCTGCCAGCGCATCGTCATCAGCGCCTCGAACGCCTTGTCGCAGGCGGTGGCCGAGGTCGCGGCCGCGTATTGCGGATAGAGCGGCACCAGCAGGATGCGGTCGCAGCCCGTGTCGAGAAGCGCCTGCAGGCGGTCCTTGATGCTGGGCAGGCCGTAGCGCATGGCCCAGTCTATGGTGATCTGCGCGCCCGCCTCGGGCGCGGTCGCGTCGATGATCCGGCCGAGTTTCTCTGCCTGGGCGCGGGTGATCGTCTTGAGCGGCGACTCGTCGCGCTCCCTGTTCCAGATGCTGTCGTAGTCGCGCCCCTTGGGGCCGGGCCGCTTGGTGAGCACGATCAGGTTGAGCACCGGCCACCAGATCAGCCGCGAGGTTTCGATCACCCGCCGGTCGGACAGGAACTCCTTCAGATACCGGCGCATGGACCAGTAATCGGTGGCCTCGGGCGTGCCCAGATTGAGCAGCAGCACGCCGATGCGGCCGCCCTCGAATACGGGGAAGGCATCGGCGGATGCGGCAGTGGATGAAGCCATCGTCATGTCCCTGGTGCGTTCGGCCCTCGCCGGAAGCGGCGAGCCGCGCCGCGGCCTGCCAAGCGATCGACGGGCCGAGGAAGCAGCATGTTCGGCGAGATCACGCGCTTGTAATGCGAATTCGCCGCCAATCCAACCATGACGGACGCGGCAAATGCGGTGGCCGGAAGAATGCTGGCTCTGTAACCGACTTTGAACAGGGCGCTTTTTCGGCAGTCTTTCACGCTTCTAAACTTCTAACGCGCTGAAATCACTTGTCAATTTTCCTTGATTCTTGGACCCGCGCCGTTTACTTGTTGGCCCGACCTTGATCGGAAACCGATGCGCGGCATACGCGCGACACACGCGATTGTGTGGGCGGACCATCGTTGCGCGGGCAGATGTATCCGCGCTGATATGAGTGGCGGCGGGATGAGTATTGTTACCTTTCACCATGACGACGGGCCAGATCCGAACGCCTTGCTGCGCTGGGTGCTGGCCGCCGTTCTGGTGGTGGCGGTCCATGGCGGTCTGGTGGCGCTGGTCAATGCCTGGAAGACGGCCGAGCCGCCTGCCGGGGAACCGGCGCCGGTGATGATGATCGACCTCATGCCCGCCGGTGCGCCGGACATCGCCTCCGAGGACGCCGACCCCGGCCCGCAGGCCGAGGAAGCCCCGCCCATGGAGGATCTGCCCGAGATGGAGGAGGCGCCGCCCGTCGAGGACGTCCAGCCGGAACCGGAACCGGAACCCGAAGTCGTGCCGGAACCGGTTCCGGAGCCCGAGCCGATTCCGGAGCCGCTGCCGCCGGAGCCCGAGCCGGAGCCGATCGAGCCCGAGATCGTCGAGACGCCGCCGGTGCCCGATCCGGCGGTGACGCTGCCGCCGCCTCCGCCGCCGCGTCCCGTGATCGCGGAGAAGCCCAAGCCGGAACCCAAGCCGAAGGCGGAAGCGAGGCCCAGGCCCGTGAAGCAGGAGAAGCCCAGGGCCCAGCCGCGACGCAATGTCGAGCGTCCGCCGGCCCAGCGCACCACGGCGCCGCAGAGTTCCCGCGGCCAGCCCGGTCCCCGCTCGGCCGCCCCGTCTTCCGGCGGTGCCGCGAACCTGTCGGCGGCGCCGGCGTCGTGGCGCAGCAGCCTGATGGCGCACATAAACCGCCACAAGCGCTATCCGCCGGCGGCGCGGCAGCGTGGCGAGGAGGGCGTGGCGCGCGTGAGGTTCGAGATCGACCGCAACGGCAACGTGCTGTCGTTCAGGCTCCTGAGCGGCACCGGTTTTCCGCTGCTTGACGAGGACGCGCATGCGTGGATAAGGCGTGCGTCGCCGTTCCCGCGGATTCCGGATTCGGTTCCCGGCAACCGCATACCGATCACCGTGCCCCTCCGTTTCCATTTGAGATGAATTGAAAGCGTCGATGACCGTGTCTCGCGATGAGGCCGCCCTTGCCCGGCCGGTGGAGGACACCTCCGCTGTCGGGCCAGAGCGCTTTCCGGTCGAACGGAATCGTTCGATCGACGAGAATTCGCTCAAATCAGGGAATCGCAGCCCCTCCGCCGATCCGGGCGGAGCGGCGGAGGGGCTGGCGCGGCAATACCGCCGCTTCGTCGCGGCGAGGGTGGCGCTCCTCGTGGGTCTTGCCGTGGCGCTCGGGTTCTCGTTCCTGGCGGACGTCGCCACCGGCACGTCGAATCTCGCCGCCGCCGACATCCTGCGCGGCCTTGTGGATTCCTCCACCCTTACCCGTTCGCAGGCGGTGATCCTGTGGGACGTGCGCCTGCCCTATGCGGTGATGGCGGTGCTCGTCGGCGCGGCGCTCGGGCTTGCCGGGGCGGAGATGCAGACCGTGCTCAACAACGCGCTCGCGAGCCCGTTCACGCTCGGCGTCTCGGCGGCGGCGATGCTGGGCGCCTCGGTCGTCATCGTGTTCAACGTCCTGCCTGCCTGGCTCGACCAGAACTACGGGGTGGCGCTCGGCGCCTTCGTCTTCGCCGTCGGCTCGACCATGCTCATCCAGGCCCTGTCGCGGCTTTACGGTGCCACCGTCGACACGGTGGTGCTGTTCGGCATCGCCATGGTGTTCGTGCTCAACGCGCTCACCGCGCTGATCCAGTTCATCGCCGATACCGACGCGCTGCAGCAGGTGGTGTTCTGGAACATGGGCAGCCTGACGCGCGCCACCTGGGACAAGATCGCCATCGTCGCCGCGGTGCTCGCCCTGTGCCTGCCGCTGTCGATGACGCAGGTGTGGGCCATGACGGCGCTGCGCGGCGGCGAGGACCATGCGCGCAGTTTCGGCATCCCGGTGGAGAGGCTGCGGCTCGTCGTCATGCTGCGCGTGAGCCTGCTCGCCGCGGTGGCGGTGTGTTTCGTCGGCACCATCGGCTTCATCGGTCTCGTCGGCCCGCACATCGCGCGCCTCGCGCTCGGCGAGGATCACCGGTTCTATCTGCCGGGAGCCGCGCTCGCGGGCGCCCTGGTGCTGTCGCTCGCGTCCATCGCGAGCAAGCTGATCGTGCCCGGCCTCATCCTGCCGGTCGGCATCGTCACGTCGCTCGTCGGCATTCCCCTGTTCATGGGGTTGATCCTCAGCCAGCGGAGGCGCGCATGAGCGGCGCGCTCACCCTCGAGGACGTCAGCGTCGGCTATGGCCGCAAGCCGGTCCTCGACCATCTCGACATCGGCCCCCTGCCGGCCGGTTCGCTCGTCGCGGTGGTGGGCTCGAACGCGGTGGGCAAGTCGACGCTGCTCAAGGCCATCGCCGGCTTGCGGGCGGCGAGCGGGCGCATCCTGCTCGGGGATACCGATCTCGCGCGTCTGCCGCTGACGCGCCGGGTGCGGCTCGTGGGCTATCTGTCGCAGGCCCTGCCGCAGCCGACCTCGCTCGTGGCCTATGAGGCGGTGACGAGCGCCTTCCGTGCCGTGCGCGGCGACCTGTCGTCGCTCGATGCCGAACGGATGGTCGATGCGGTGTTCACGGCGCTCGACCTGCGTCCGCTTGCCCTGCGCCGGCTGTCGGAGATGTCGGGCGGCCAGCGGCAGATGGTGGGGCTCGCCCAGGTGCTGGTGAGGAAGCCGCCGCTGCTGCTGCTCGACGAGCCCACGAGCGCGCTCGACCTGCGCTGGCAGCTCAACGTGCTGGAGACCGTGCGCGCCATCACCCGCGGGGACAACGCCATCTGCCTGATGGCGATCCACGACATCAACCTGGCGCTGCGCTTCTGCGACCAGCTCGTGGTGCTCGGCGGCGGCGGGGTGCTGGCGGCGGGCGCGCCGGACGCGGTGATGGACGCCGGGCTGCTGCGCCGCGCCTACGGCATCGAGGGCAGGGTGGAGCACTGCTCGCGCGGCTTCCCCATCGTGCTGACGGACCGGGCGGTGGCGCCCGACACGGCGGCTCGCTAGAGCATTTGCCGATCTGACTGGATCGGCAAATGCTCTGCGATTCTTTAGCTTTGAGCGAATTCCGGTCGGTCAAATGATTCCATTTGACCGGAAAGCGCTCTGAAGGAGCCGCCTCAGCCCGCCTGCTCGCGCGCGCTGGCAATGTTGTCGCGGATCTGGTTGGCCGCCGCCGCGGCGTCGCCGTTGCCCGCGACATGGACCCGCGGCAGGGCGAAGCTGATGCCGGCCTCGTCGAACGCCTGCTTGATCTGCCGCAGCGCCGTGCGGCGGAGCACGAACTGCTCGCCCGGCCGCGTCATCATCTTGCACTTGATCTGGATGCCGTATTCGCCGAACTGCTCGACGCCCTGCATCTTGAGCGGCTCCAGGATGTTGGCCGCGTGCGCGGGGTCCTCCGCGAGCTGCTGGCCGATGGTCTTGATGATCTTGCGCGCCTTCTCCAGATCGGTGTCGTAGGCGACGTTGAACGTGAACTTGTCCATCACCCAGTCGCGGCTCATGTTCTGCACCGCGCCGAGCTGGCCGAAGGGCACCGTATAGACCGGGCCACGGTGGTGGCGCAGCTTGACGGAGCGCAGCGAGAACGACTCGACCCTTCCCTTGTAATTGCCGCTCTGGATGTATTCGCCGACCCTGAAGGCGTCGTCGAGCAGGTAGAAGATGCCGCTGATCACGTCCCGGACCAGGGTCTGGGAGCCGAACCCCACGGCAACCCCCACCACGCCCGCGCCCGCGATCAGCGGCCCGATCTCGACGCCGAGCCCCGAGAGCGCCATCATGATGGCGATCACCGCGATCACCACCAGCAGGATATTGCGGAAGATCGGCAGCAGCGTGCGCAGGCGTGCCTGCCGCGCCGGATCGTCGCCGTGGCCGAAGCCGGAGGTGGCCGGTGCCTCCTCGCCATGCGCGCCGGGCGGACCGGCCTGCGCCAGCCGCGCGTCGATCAGGGCCTTGATGAGCTGCCACAGGAAATCGGCGAAGAAGAGCGTGATGACCGCGTTCAGAATGCCGCGCATCAGCCGTTTCAGAGGGGTGGCGTCGTTGGTGAGGGCGATGAGGTCGATGCCCCAAACCTCGGACAGCCAGTATGCCGCGCCGATCACCAGCGCCAGCCGCGCGCCGCGGGTGATGCAGACCTCGATCATGCTGGCGTGGCCGGCATGGACGCCGCTCGACGGACGCAGGAGACGCCTGACGCGCCAGTCGAGAGCCCTGACCAGGACCGGCAGCGTGACGGCGAACGCCAGCAGCCAGAACAGCCCGGTGAGCCCGGCCGCCCACAGCCACCACAGAACGACGCCCAGCACCGTCAGGAGGATGTTGACCGCGCGGGTTCCAAGATGCTTGCGTCCCGCCACCTCGCCGGCCGGACGCTGCCAGACGGACACGAGGCCGATCGCCAGTTGGCCGAGGCCGAGCAGATAGGCGCAGGCCTGCACTGACACCGGCGGTGCTTCGAGCACCCGCAGGGCTTCGATGGTCGCGGCGGCGAGGGCGAAATAGCCGATGAACAGAACAAGCCGGCGGTGCCAGAAGGCGGCTTTCGCCGGCTCGGTCGGCGGGGCGGCGGGAGCGTCGGCGGCGGAAGGGGCGGCGTCCGGCCCGGATGCCTCCGCTTCGGCCTGCGTCTCCGCCACCTCCACCGGGTCGCTGTCCGGCTGCCGGGCCGGCGCCGGATTGACGAGAAGCACCCGCAGCCCGTAATGGGCGAGCAGAATGGCGATGACCGCGAGCGCATAGGCGACCGCGATGCTCTTCAGCACCGGCGGCCATTCGAACAGCAGGAGCGCGATCAGAACGCCCGCCAGAAAACCGAGGGCCGGCAGGGCGGCGATCAGCAGCCGCAGGCCGAGCCGCTGCAGCCTGCCGAGCGGCTCCGGATGGGCCTGCTGCCATTCGCGCGTCGCTGCGCGTCCCCATCGGCGCGTCGTGAACGCCCCCGCCGCGCCGAGGGCGAACGCCGCCAGGGCGAGCCCGCCCGCATACGTCGTGCCGTCGCCGCGGATGGTGCGGACCAGCCGCTCGCCGGCCTCGCCGATCCGGGCCGGCAGATGCGGCAATGTGGCGATGACATCCCGAACGTGCGTGCGGGCGCGGATGATGCGCTGGGCGAGGCTCGCGGATGTGCTGTGGCGCAGATCGACCGCCGCCGGGGCAGGCGGTTCCCGCGTCTGCTGCAGCCATTGCTGTACGGCGGGGTCGGCGAGCAGGTCGAGCAACTGGCGCACCTGTGCCGGCTGCATTTGCGCCGGCTGGCCGGCCTCGGTGCGTGCCGGGCCGTCCGGCGTCGCCGCGTCCTGCGCGGCGGCTTCGCCGCAGAATATCTGGCCGCAGAATATCTGGCCGCAGGAGATCAGCAGCAGGAAGACAAATCCGACGATTCCGGTGACATCGGAAGACAAAGCCCTCACCTCGCCCAACCCCTTCCGGTTCTGCGCTGAATCCGGCAGTTCCGGCTCTCTGTATGAGATGGCGCCGACGGCGCGTCAATGGGCGCATGAGGCGGCCCGAAAACGGGGAAGACCGTCACGGACGTCTTCCCCGGTCGGGCACGGGAGGGAGCGCGGCGCCGTTATGCGGGGGCGGGTGCGCGCTCGGGCACCGGCAGGTTCAGCCAGTCGCGGTAGAAGGTTTCGATGTCGGGCTCGAAATCGTGGATGACGGGGTACCACGGCGTCGGCGCCTCCACGTCGAGCAGCGTGCCGCAGTCCGGGCAGTAATATTCGCGCAGCACCTGCCAAGAGGCGGTGGGGGCCATGAGCCTGGGATAGATTTCCTCGAGGTCCGCCTGGGTGTCGCGCACGCGCACGCGCGCGTGCAGCTTCCAGTTCTCGCTCGCGTCGCAGAAATCGTGGCCGCATTCGCAGCGCACCACCCATTGCCTCGTGTCCCGGCGCTGGACGATGTAGAGCTTGGGTCCGAGCGGCAGCAGGATGCGGTCATCCCACGTCACGCGCTCCTGCAGGATGTCGATGTAGGTGACGAAGCGGTCGGGGTCCTTGGGCGTCGCGAGCATCTGGTGCAGGGTGTCGTGGTCGATGGTGCCGTCGATCAGGTCCGCGATCTTGGTGCGGGTGTAGGAAGCCATGTCGTTTCCTCCGGGTTTTCTGGGATTTGTGCGGGGGTGGGGCGGCGACGCGCGCCGCCCCGGATGCCTCATTCGTCGACGAACCTGACCGTGGTCACGTCCGGCAGTTCGGAGACGTCCATCGAGTAGTTCGCGCCGTAGCTCGGGATGTCGAGGTCTTCCTCGCGCAGGTCCCAGTCCTCCGGCAGCTTCCAGAACGACTTGAAGTCGCCGAGGAACCGGGGGCTCAGCTTGAAGGAGGCCGCGAACATCTGCTGCACCTGCACCTCGGCCTGCTTGGCGACGATCTTCTCGCGCTCGCGGGCGAGCCAGTCGGACACCGGCTCGGACTTGGCGATGCGCTCCTTGCGGATTGCCTGGCGCCGGGTTTCCGTCGCCGCCTCGTCGATGACCTTGCGGCCGTTCTCGTCCGTCAACACCACGCCGTAGACGCGCTCGGCGAAGCGGGGCAGCAGGTAGCCGCCGTCGAGGTCTTCCTGGATGCGCCGCGTCTCGCGGTCGAGCGGATCGCCGAAGCCGGGGCCGCCGCGCAGGTAGTTGAGGTAGAGGTCGTAGTCGGCGAACATCTCCTCGGTGGTGATGGCCTGCTTGTCGCGCTTGATCCCGGCCGCGGGCAGCAGGCCGTCCCATTCCGGATTTTCCGGGTCGGTATCGCCGCCGAGCGGCAGCGGCTTGCCTTCGTCGATGAGGCTCTTGATGTTCGTCTTGTGCGCGGCGAAGCGGTAGCCGGAGGCCGACGGATACCCGCCCATCAGCCCCCAGTCGGAGGTGATGTGGCCGTTGCCCATGAAGAACATGGTCCAGTCCTTGGCGTTCCAGACCATGCGCAGGCTCTCGAACCCGCAGCCGCCGCGGTACTTGCCGTAGCCGGCCGAGTTCGTCTTGATCTTGCGCCCGAGATAGACGAGGGGTTCGGCGAGTTCCCAGATCTCCATGTCGCCCATGTCGCCTTCCGGGTTCCAGATGGCGGCGGCGTGGTCGAGGCCGTCCTTGACGGCGCTCGCGCCCGTGCCCTCGGCGGCGGATTCGAACGAGTTGACGGCGTGGATCTCGTCATACTGGTTGAAGCCGCCGCCCTGCAACCAGTTCGACGTGTTGGCGTTGCCGGCATTGACCTCCTCCAGATAGCCGCGCCCGAAGTAGGAGCGGCTGAGGCCCCGCCACAGCGACGTCCACGACGAGACGAGGAAGTGCCAGGCGTAGGAGAAGGCGACGCGCCGGTCGTCCGGGTTCATCCACGTGCCTTTGGGCAGGCGGAACTCGGTGCCGTAGGCCGCGCCGTCGTTGATCATCTCGGAGGGGATGAGCGTCTGCGTCATCATCACCCAGATGCCGGAGGTGAAGCTCACCGCGTGCGCATTGTACGTGTGCCAGCCCCAGCGCGACGAGCCGTCGAAGTCGAGCCGCCATGTGCCGTCGCCCCGGATGGTGATCTCGGAGGGCGTGTGCATGATGGTGTTGACCTTGGCGAAGTCCGAGGGCACGCGCACGTCCGGATGGTCGTAGGGCACGTCCACGAAGCCCACCTGCCGGTACTTGCCGGGGATGGTCATCGCCCTGATGCGGTTCTGCAGACCCTGGCGGCCGTGTTCCACCGCCTCGTAGGCGAACTTCCAGTAGTTCTCGATGCCTTCCTCGGCGATCACGTCCTCGACGAGCTGGCGGATCATGTGGCAGCCGGCGACGCGGGTGCGCTCGTCCAGCACCCAGTAGCGCGTGGTGCGCACCATGCGCTGGCTCTCGTGCAGCCAGTCGCGGAACAGCGTGTCGTCGGCACCGATCTTGCGGCAGGTGATCTGGTAGCCGTCGCCGAAGCGCTGCACCTGCCCCGTCGACATCGAGCCCGGCCCGACCGAGCCGGTGTCGATGACGTGGGTGACGCCGCCGACCCAGCCGATCAGCTCGCCTTCCCAGAAGATCGGCACGATGGTGTGGATGTCGCACGGGTGGACGTTGCCGAGCAGGCAGTCGTTGTTGCAGAAGATGTCCTTGTCGTTGACGCCGGGGTTCTGCTCCCAGCCGTTCTCGATCATGTACTTGATCGCCGCGCCCATGGTGCCGACGTGGATGATGATGCCCGTCGAGGTCAGGATCGAGTCGCCGGCCGCGTTATAGAGCGTGAAGCACAGCTCGCCCTCCTGCTCCACGATGGGGGAGGCGGCGATCTTCTTCGCCGTCTCGCGCGCGTCGACGACGCCGGCGCGCAGGCGCGAGAACAGCTTGTTGTAGAGAATGGGCTGCGAATCGCGCAGTTCCAGCCTCTCCAGCCCGGCGTAGTGGCCGGTGGTCTTGGTCGCGTCCATCAGCCGGTCGCGGTGCTCTTTCAGCGTCTCGCCGCCGCGCACGATGCCGCGCGCCGACTCTGCGAGGGCTTCCTTGCGAACATTGACGTTCATGATGTTTCCTCTCCGAAATTGTCGTTGCGGCTCGGCTCACACTTCCTTGAGGTGGAACAGGCGGTGGCCGTCGAGCCACGTCTCGAACCCGTCGGGCACGACGAAGGTGGTCGCGTCCGATTCGATGATCGCGGGACCGGCGATGCGGTTGCCGGGCAGCAGCGCCTCCATGCGATAGAGCTGCGCGTCGACCCAGCGCTTCCTGCGGTAGAATTTTCGCGTGCCGAGATAGGCTTCCTCGGGCGGCGTCGGACCATGCTCCGGCTCTTTCGGGATCTTCGGCTTCGGGATCGGCACCGAGCCGCGCATGATGGCGCCGGTCACCGAATAGCCGAGCTCGGGCGAGCGGGCGGAAGCGGCGTAGACGCGCCCATAGGTGTCGTTGAAGGCGTCGACGAGCTGGTTCCAGTCGTCGGTGGTGGAAACCGCGGGCAGCGGCGACTCGATCTCGAGATCGTTGAGCTGGCCGCGATACTGCATGCGGTAGCCGGGCGTCAGCGTGACCTGCTCCGGCGAGTAGCCGTTGAGCCTGAACTCCTCCAGCACGTTCTCGCGCAGCTCCTCCCACGCCTGCTGGAGCGTTTTCGAGGCCGCCTCGCGGTCGCTGTCCGGCGCGTCCGGGGGCAGGTTGATGTCGAGGCTCTTGTCGTAGCGGTATTCGAAGTCGGCGGCCGCGCAGCCGAAGGCCGAGAAGCCCGCGGCCCACGCGGGCACGATCACGTCCTCGAAGCCGAGACCCTCGGTGTAGCCGTAGGTATGCACCGGCCCGGCGCCGCCGTAGGAGAAGCACACGAAGCTCGCCGGGCTATAGCCCTTGCCCGAGATCATCGAGCGCAGGTAGTCGCGCAGGTCCGAGTCGAGGAGTTCGATGACGCCCGCCGCCGCGTCCTCGACCGACAGGCCGAGCGGGTCGGCGATCTGCTCCTTGATGGCGGCGATCGCCCGCTCGCGGTCGAGCTTGATGGTGCCTCCGAGGAAGTTGTCCGGGTTGAGATAGCCGAGCACCACATGGCAGTCGGAGATGCTGACCGTCTCGATGCCGCTGTCGGCCCAGCAGACGCCCACTCGATAGCCGGCCGAATCCGGGCCGAGCTTGATCGCCTTGGTGTAGGGATCGAGGCGGATGAAGCTGCCCGCGCCGGCCCCCACCGAGTCCATGGCGACGAGCGGCAGCGAGAGCACGAGCCGCGCCATGTCCGGGTCGTTCTTGATGGTGAGCTCTCCCTGCGTGATCAGCGCCACGTCGAAGGAGGTGCCGCCGATGTCGGAACAGGCGATGTTCTTGTATCCCAGCACCTCGCCGAGATACTTGGCGCCGATCACGCCGCCGATAGGGCCGGAGACGATGGTGCGCGCCAGTTCCTTCGCCTTCCACGAGATGGTGCCGCCGTGGGTCGCCATGACGCGGAAGTCGAACTTGGTGCCGCGCTCCTTGAAGCTGTCGGATATCTTTTTCAGCGTCTGCCGGGAGGGTTCGGCCGCGTAGCCTTCCAGAATGGTGGTGTTGGTGCGGTGGGTTTCCTTGCGCACGGGGTAATAATCGGCGGAGGCGAACACGGGGATGGTCTTGCCGCTCCGCTTCACCGTCTCCAGCACGATGTCGCGCACGCGCCGCTCGTGCGCGGGATTGCGGTAGCTGTGCAGCAGGCTGATGACGATGCCCTCGACATCCTGGTCGATCAGCTCCTGCGCGGCCTTCGCCGCCGTATCCTCGCGCAGCGGGATGATGACGGTGCCGAACATGTCGGTGCGCTCCACGACGCCGCGCGTGAGATGGCGCGGCACCAGCGGCGGATCGTAGCGGTGGGTGTTGAGGTGGATGCGGTCCTCGTAGGCATAGCCCAGATACGCCTGGATGGCGCGGCCCATGCGGTGGAAGTCCTCGAGGCCCTGGTTGACGATGAGGCCGCATTTCAGGCCCTTGCGCTGCACCACGCGGTTGAGCATGGCGGTGCCGGAATAGACGCCCGTCTGCAATTGCGAAAGCGCGTCGTCGAGCGCGATGTTCCAGGCGGAGAGGCCGTCGATGCTGGATTCGATCAGCCCGATGGCCTCGTTCTGCGGCGTGCTCTGCGCCTTGCCGACGACGAACTCGCCCTCTGCATCGACGAAGAACGTATCCGTCATCGTGCCGCCGGCGTCGATGCCGAGCACCTGCACGCTCCGGGCGGGCAAGTCCTTGTTATGGACATTCATGAAGTTACCTCCCTTGGGTGGGTATTCTTGGGTCGGTATTCTTGTGCGAAGCCGAATCGCCTGCCGATCGGTTCGCCGTTCAGGGAGCAAGGGGCGTGCCAGGGGGCGAGCCAAGGCGCCGCGACGGGGAAAATCCGGCGAACGTCAAGGCGTTCGCCCTTCTTCGGAGGAGAAGGGCCGTGCCCGGCTCCTGTCGGCGCGGTGTCGTGTCCGCCGGATATCGGACAATGCCCTGTCCGGATTCCGGACAGGATAGATCAATGTATTGATGTGAAACCGGCAGCGCACGCAACACGACTTGGCAATCGCCCGTAAACACGGTTATGCTACGTGGCCCAATTGCGCCGGCCACAGAGAAGCGCGGCGGGTGGGGGAAACGTTGGACGGTCGACAGACAACGGGCGCGCCGGCGATGGGCGCCCCGGGGCGGCGACCGGCGGCAGGTGCCGCATGCACGCCCGTCTGCGCCTTCCTCCTGATGCGCCGTGCCGCCGCCGATACGGCTATCGGCCCGCGCGGCGGCACGACGGGAAGGAAACTGCTGTGAACGAACGCAAGATTCGGCAGGCATGGGAGTCGTTCGTTTCCGAGGGCCATGTGCCGCCGGATTTCCGGCAGGACATCGCGGAATCGTGGGTGCGCTCGCGCGGCTATTCTGGCATCGCCCGCCGGCGCAACGCCCCGAAGCTGCCGGAACCCGAGCTCTACCGCCGCAAGCACGAGAACCGTGCGCTGCTGAACGCCGCCCGCCGCGCGCTGGCGCGCACGGCGGACTTTCTGGCCGACGCGAATTCCATGATCATTCTCACCGACGCGGCCGGCCTCATCATCGAGACGAGGGGCGATCCGCGCGTCATTGACTCCGGCCGCGACATCCATCTGGAGCGGGGCGGGCGATGGGCCGAGAACGACATCGGCACCAACGCCATCGGAACGGCGATCGCGGTCAGGCGCCCGGTCCAGATCCACGCCGCGGAGCACTATTGCGAGGACGTGCAGCGCTGGACCTGCGCCGCGAGCCCCATCCGGCATCCGGTCGATCAGGACATGCTCGGGGTCGTCGACATATCCGGGCCGGTCAAGACCTTCAATCCGCAGAGCCTTGCGCTTGCCGTCTCCGTCAGCCAGCAGATCGAGGCGCTGCTGCTGCAGAACGTGCAGGACACGCGCGAGGAACTGCTGCGGGTTTTCCTGTCGCGGCGCTCGCGCTGGCAGAACGACGAGATCGTGGTGCTCGACAGCCGTGGCGCCATCATCTACGCCACCGATGCGGGTCTGGCGGCGCTGGCGCTGGATCATCCCGACATCGCCGCCGGGCGCTCCATCGACCAGTTGCGCGGCGTGCCGCTCAGCCTGTGGCAATCGCTGGTTCAGGGCAGCCTGCCCAGCGCCGAGATCGAGATCATCGGTGCCGCGCAGCGCCACGGCATGGCCGAGGGCCAGAGCCTGACGGATGGCCAGATCGGCGCCGTGCTCACCTTCCCGAGCCGCCGCCGGGCGCGCCCCGCCGCCGTGAAAGCCCCGGCCGGCGACACCGTCGCCCTCGACGACATCCTGGGCGAGAGCCCGGCCATGCGGGAGACGTTCGAGCGGGTGCGGCGCATGGCCGCGAGCCGCGCGCCGGTGCTGATCGAAGGCGAGACCGGCGTCGGCAAGGAGCTGTTCGCCCGGGCGATCCACGCCATGGGCGCCGCCGCGGGGGCCCCGTTTATCCCCGTGAACTGCGGCGGCATGTCGCGCGATCTCATCGCCAGCGAGATCTTCGGCTACGAGAAGGGCGCCTTCACCGGCGCGGACGATCAGGGCCGGGCCGGGCGCATGGAGGCGGCGGACGGCGGCACCCTGTGCCTCGACGAGGTCGGCGAGATGCCGATGAGCCTGCAGCCCTATCTGCTGCGGGTGCTGGAGGACGGCGTCGTCTACCGCGTCGGCTCCAACGTCGGCCGGTCCGTCAATGTCCGCCTGATCTCGATGACGAACCGGGACATGCTGTCGGAAGTCGACGGCGGCAATTTCCGCCGCGACCTGTACTACCGGATCGCGACGCTGCGGCTCGTCATCCCGCCGCTGCGCGAGCGCGGCGACGACGTGCTGCTCATCGCCGAGCACATGCTGCATCGCAGCGCCCGCGCCATGGGCCTGCCGACGCCGATGCTCGACAACGAGGTGCGCGACCTGTTCCGGCGCTATCCGTGGCCCGGCAATGTGCGCGAGCTGCGTAACGTGGTGGAGAACATGGTCGTCCTCGGCAGCGCGTATCTGACGATGCGCGAGGTCCCCGGGGAAATCGTCCGCACCGTTGCGGGCGGCCGGCATGGGCCGGCGCGCGGCGAGGCGGCGGGGTCTGTCCATGCGGACATGTCCGCGCCGGGCGCCGGCGACGACCGGCTGCAGCAATGGAGCGAGGCGCAGCGCGCGGTCATCGAGCGCGAACTGGCGCAGACGGGCGGCAACATCTCGCTGACCGCGAAGCGGCTCGGCATCGCACGCTCGACGCTCTATGCCAAGCTCGACAAATACGGCTTCCGCCGCGACGGATGAGCCGGGCGCCGCCCGCCCCCGCAGGCTTTGCCTCATCGCGCTTGCGTCATATCATGTCCCGGTAGCCGGCCGCGGACGCGTTCATTCCACCGATACGCCAATAGAGAATAGGTTACGAACCGGCAGGGGTATAGTTCTATGCTTTTTTGACCAAAATCAATACTTCGGATCGATTGAAGACCGTCCCCCAATTGAGCCCGCTCCCATTACAGGAATACCCGACAAAAGAAACAACGTATAAAAATAATTATAATAATTAAAAACTATAGCGATTATAGTCGCGCATTATTGTGTTATTTTGTTGACGATCAATATTTGATCGTATAGGCGTTGCCTGAGCTATTCTGCGGATAGGTTAAAGACGAATCTGTCTCCGCGGGGACGGGTTTGCGGCTCTTTGATTGTGCTTGACGAGATGGAGGGACGGGCGATGACGGAGTTTTCTGTTGAAGAGGGTGCGTTGGGTGACGATTCTGGCGGTTCGCAGGGCCGGGTCGTTGCGCCGCTGCTGATATTGTCCTCGGTGTTCTCGGCAACAGCTGCCTACGGCCAGAACGCCGCCGAGACGAGCCAGAACGGAGAAGGCGAGAACGGTCTCGCGCTGCCCACGGTCACCGTCGTCGGCGACCAGCCCGTCAACACCCTGCAGCGCAGCACCGGCCTCGCCCGCCTGCCGACCAGCATTCAGGACACGCCGCAGACCATCAACGTGATCAGCCGCGAGGTGATCGAGGAGCGCGGCCTCGCCAGCCTCTCGGACATCGTCACCCAGGTGCCCGGCATCACCATGAGCGCGGGCGAGGGCGGCGGCGGCGGCCAGCGCGGCGACAACTTCAACATCCGCGGCTTCAGCGCCCAGGGCAACATCTTCACCGACGGCATCCGCGACATCGGCATCTACAACCGCGACGCCTTCAACCTGGAGCAGGTCGAGGTGCTGAAGGGCCCCTCCGGCTCCACCCTCGGGCGCGGCGGCGGCGGCGGTTCGATCAACCTCGAAACCAAGCGGCCCAAGCCTTACAGCTTCGTGGAGTTCAACGGCACCATCGGTACCGATTCCTACTATCGCGGCACCGTGGACGCCAACTACGCCGTCAATGACGAAATCGCCGTGCGCCTCAACGTGCTCGGCTTCGACCGCGAGTTCGCCAAGCGCGACCACGCCGACCTCACGCGCTGGGGCATCGCGCCGTCGTTCACCTTCGGCCTGAACAGCGACACCAAGATCTCGATCGACTACCTGCACCAGTCCGAGGACGGGCGGCCGGACAACGGCGTTCCGCGCTTCGGCGTATCGATCGCCCAGGGTGGCGACGGCATCGCCCGTCCGGTGACGAAGCTCGGCGTGCGGCAGGCCAATTACTACGGCTATACCAACGATTTCGAGGACATGGTCGCCGATGTCGGCACCCTGCGCATCGAGCACAGGTTCAACGACAACTTCGACATCCTCAACGTCAGCCGCATCGGCCGCTATGATCTCGACCGCTTCGTGACGGTCATGCAGCCGTCGACCCTCTACAGCCCGCTGAACTGCCCGGCGCTGACCGCCTCCTGCGTCAGCACCAACCACGTCCGCCAGTCCCGCGGCCAGGTCGCCCACACCTACCAGAACCAGACGACCCTGAACGCGAAGTTCGAGACCGGCCCCTTCAAGCATCAGGCGGTGATCGGTGTCGATTTCAGCCGCGAGGTCTACGACCAGTTCGCCTACAACGTGTCGACGCCCAACCCCCCGACGCTCCTCAACGTCCATTTCCCGGCCTTCGCCTTCGCGCCCCAGACGCGCACGCGCAGCCGCACGGACAATCACGTCGTCGATACGGCCGGTATCTCCGTCTACGACCGCATCGAGCTCGGGCACGGGTTCTTCGTCGTCGGCAGCGGCCGTTTCGAGGATTACTCCATCGATTCCGAGAGCAGGAACGGTGCCGGCACCGTCACCGGCGTCTACAAGGGCAGCGACAGGCTGTTCAGCTGGCAGGCGGCGCTCGAATACAAGCCCGCCGAAAACCAGACCTACTATATCTCGGCCGGCACCGCCGAGCTGCCTGCCTCGCCCTCGACCGGCTACCAGAGCGTCACCTCGACCAGCGGCATCGCCTCGGACCCCGAGCGCACGACCTCCATCGAGGCGGGCGCGAAGTTCAGCCTGCTCGACGACCGGCTTGGCCTCGGCGCCGCCATCTTCCATATCGAGCGCACCAACGCCAACGATTACGACAGCGCCACCGGCGAGTTCATCAAGCGTGACGATACCCGCATCGCGCGCGGCATCGAGTTGCAGGCCACGGGGCGGATCACCGACAAGTGGTCGATCAACGCCGGCTATGCCTATATCGACACCGAGATCGAGAAGCCGGGCGATCCCACCGACGGGCAGGAAATGGCGCTCACGCCCAAGCACTCGGGCTTCATCTGGACCACCTACCAGATCACCGACGCCATTCTCGTCGGCGGCGGCGCGACCTATGTCGGCGAGCGTTGGACGAGCGACTTCAACCCGAGCCTGACCGCCGTCAACGGCCAGCTGCCCTCGCACTGGCAGTTCGACGCCGTGGCGCGGTGGAAGGTGCACGAGCACTTCGAGCTGCAGTTCAACGCCCAGAACATTTTCAACGAGAAGGTGTTCCTGCGCTCGCACGGCGCGCGGCACATGGTGCAGGCCCCCGGCCGAACCTTCCTGCTGACCGCCAAGGCGACTTTCTGAAGTTCGGCTTTCCGAAGTTCGACGTTTCGATCGTCCGTCCCGCGCCGCAGCGGCGGCGCGGGCATCCTGGAAACCGCGTCATGCTCATCACCATCCCCGACCTGCTGACGGCCGCCGAGGTGGCGCATTGCCGCCATGTGCTGGAGGCGACGGACTGGATCGACGGGCGCACCACCGCCGGCGGGCAGGCGGCGCGCATCAAGCTCAACCTCCAGGTGCCGCAGGATTCGCCTGCCGCGCGCGAGGCGGGCGAGATCGTGCTGCGCGCGCTCGGGCGCCATCCCGCCTTCACCTCCGCCGCCCTGCCGCTGCGCATCCTGCCGCCCATGTTCAACCGCTACGACACGGGCATGAAGTTCGAGGCCCACGTCGACAACGCCATCCGCTCCGTGCCGTCCGGGCTGATGCGCACCGACGTGTCGTCGACGCTGTTCCTGACGCCGCCCGAGGACTATGACGGCGGCGAGCTCGTGGTGCACGACACCTATGGCGTGCACAAGGTGAAGCTGCCGGCGGGCCATATCGTGGTCTATCCGGCGACGAGCCTGCACAGCGTCACGCCGGTGACGCGCGGCAGCCGCTGGGCGAGCTTCTTCTGGACTCAGTCCATGATCCGCAGCGACGAGCGGCGGGCCATGCTCTATGACCTCGACGACGCCATCCAGCAGTTGCGGCAAGTCCACGCCGACGAACACCCGGCGGTGATCAAGCTGACCGCCCATTACCACAATCTCCTGCGCCAATGGGCCGAAACCTAGCCGGGGAGGGGCCGACGCCCGCCAGCGGCGGGGCATCGGCCTCCCCTCCGCCCGCTCCCGACATATCATTGTGCGCCGGCGGCCCGCTGACGATCGCGCTGGGACAGACGCCGCGCGAGGCGGCGAGGCGGCTCGCGGAGGCGGCGCGCCTCGGCTTTCCGGACGCCCAGCTCATCCTCGCCCAGCTCTATCTCGACGGCCACGGCGTGGAGCGCGATACGCGGGCCGCGTATCGCTGGTTCAGCCAGGCGGCGGCGGGCGGGCGGGTGGAGGCCCTCAACATGATCGGCCGCTGCCATGAACTCGGCTGGGGCGTGCCCGCCGATCCGGCGCTGGCGGCGGTGTGGTACCGGCGCGCCGCGCGCCGGGGCCATGCATGGGCGCGCTTCAACCTCGCCGGGCTGCTGCTCGACGGGCAGGGTGTCGCCCAGGACGCGCGCGGCGCGCTGGCGCTCTATGTGCAGGCGGCGCGCCAGGGGCACGCCAAGGCGATGACCATGATCGGCCGCTTCTGCGAGGAGGGCTGGGAACGGCGCCGCAACCCCGCTGCCGCGGCGCGCTGGTATCGGCGCGGGGCGGACGGTGGCGACTTCCGCGGCCACTTCAACCTCGCGCTGCTGCTGCTGGCGCAGGGGAATGCCGAGGAGGCGCGCGGACGCCTGGCGCGGGCCGTCGAGGCGGCAACGCCGGTGTTCTGCCGCGACGTCGCGGACGGGCTGCTCCGCCATCCCCACGAGGCGATACAGGCGCTCGGCCGCCGCTGCCTGGCGCGCGCCTGCGAAACCCGCGATCCGGCCGACATCGCCCGTTACGATGCGCTTCTGGCCGGCGGCGTCATCACCTTCCGCGCCGCTCCCGATCCGGCGCGTTCCGCCGCGCTGCCGGCCGCCTTTCTCGCCGGCGGGGCGCGCATGCCGCGCCGCTCGCTGCTGGCGCGGCTCGGGTCGTTCTGGCGGGGCAGGTGAGACCAAAGGCCGATGAGCCTCGCTCACCGGCCTCTGGTGATGCCTGCGCGGCGCATGATCGACACCCACCCGGCATCGGTCGAAGACCGCGGCCGACGGTATGAGAGGATGAAGACCATGACCGCCATCCCCGCCGACATCGTCTCGCTTGGCGACTACGAACGTTACGCGGCGGCGCGGCTCCCGAGGGACCGCTGGGCCTATATCGCCGGCGCCGCGGCCGACGGGCTGGCGCACCGGCACAACCGCGAGGCCTTCGACACTCTCCGGCTCAACGGCCGGATCTTCGCCGACATGGCGGACGCCACAACCGGCGGGCAATTGTTCGGCGAGGCGTTCCGCTATCCCGTCATCCTCGCGCCGACGGCCTATCACCGGCTCGCCCACCCCCAGGGGGAAATCGCCACCGTGCGCGGCGCGGGCGCGGTCGGCGGCTGGGCGGTGGTCAGCATGCAGGCGAGCCATACGCTGGAGGAGATCGCCACTGTCGCCGCATCGCCGCTGTGGTTCCAGCTCTATCTGCATCAGGAATGGCCGGTCACGCTCGCCCTCGTGCGCCGGGCCGAGGCGGCGGGCTACAGGGCGCTCGTCGTCACGGGCGATGCCACGGTGGCGGGCCTGCGCAACGACGAGCAGCGCGCCGGCTTCCGCCTGCCGCCCGGCATCGCGGCCGTCAACCTGCCCGCCGACGCCTTGCGGTCCGTCGAGGCGCCGCCGGGCGAGAGCCCCGTGTTCAGCGCCATGCTCCGCCACGCGCCGGTGTGGGAAACGCTCGCCAGCCTGTGCCGCGCGACGGCGCTGCCGGTGCTGGTCAAGGGCGTCATGCACGCGGACGACGCCCTGCGCGCGCTCGACGCCGGCGCGCGGGGCATCATCGTCTCCAACCATGGCGGCCGCGCGCTTGACGCGGCCCCTGCGACCATCGAGGTGCTGCCGGACATCGCGCGCCGCCTGCCGCGCGATGTCCCGCTGCTGCTCGACGGCGGCGTGCGCCGGGGCACGGATATCGTCAAGGCGCTGGCGCTCGGGGCGCATGCCGTGCTGGTGGGCCGCCCCGTCCTGCATGCGCTCACTGTCGCCGGGGCGGCGGGCGTGGCGCACATGCTCACGCTGCTGCGCGCCGAACTCGAGGTCGCCATGACCCAGACCGGCTGCGCCACGCTTGCCGCCATCACCGAAGCCGTTGTCCGGTGCGCTCCGGTGAGCGCCGCCGCGGATAGCCCGCAAGGCTGACCTCCCGCCCGGCCATTGATGCCGATCAAGGCGCGCCGCCGCGCAAAGCGGTAGTCAGGCAGTTGAGGAGGAGAGGCCATGCCCACCCATCTCTCCATGTGCGGCCAACATTCCATGCCCGGCCGTCTTTCCGCGCCCTCCGGTCTTTCAGGGGCCGCCCGTCCTGCCCCCGCCCACGACCGTCAGGTGTCCATCGGCCCGCTGCGGCTCGCCGGTGGCCTCTGCGTGCCTGAAGAGGCGGCAGCGCTGGTGGTGTTCGCCCACGGCAGCGGCTCCAGTCGCCTCAGTCCCCGCAACCGGATGGTCGCCGAAGCGCTGAACGGGCGGGGCATGGCGACGCTGCTGTTCGATCTGCTGACCGCCGATGAGGAGGCCGAACGCGCCAATGTGTTCGACATCGCGCTGCTCGCGGAACGTCTGACCCACGCCGTGCGCTGGATCGACGGCGAGCCGGATCTCGCCGATCTGCCGCTCGGTTTCTTCGGTGCCAGCACCGGGGCCGCCGCCGCTCTCGTCGCGGCGGCGGGGCTCGACGGCCGAGTCGGCGCCATCGTCTCGCGCGGGGGCCGCCCCGACCTTGCCGCTCACGCGCTGGCGGCGGTGCGCGCGCCGGTGCTGCTGATCGTCGGCGGCGAGGATCGTGATGTCCTGCGGCTGAACCGGCAAGCCCTCGTGCACCTGACAGGGACGAAGGCGCTTGAGGTCGTGCCCGGCGCGACGCATCTCTTTCCGGAGCCCGGCGCCATGGAGGCCGTGATCGAGCTTGCCGCCGGCTGGTTCGAGCGCCATCTTGCGCCATCCGCTTCGGCAAGATCACCATCCGCGCCGTCCGGCGCGTAACCGGGACATCGCCATGCCGTTCAGGGACCGTATCGACGCAGGCCAGCGACTGGCGAAGGCGCTTTCGCCCTACAAGGCGGAAAGGCCGGTGGTGCTCGCCCTGCCGCGCGGCGGCGTGCCCGTCGCCGCCGAGATCGCCGGGGAACTCGATGCGCCGCTCGACCTCGTCCTCGTGCGCAAGATCGGCGTGCCGTTCCACCCGGAACTCGCCATGGGCGCGGTGGTGGACGGCCCCGCGCCGCTGACCGTGGTCAACCGGAACATCGTCGCCGCGAGCGGCGTCAGCGAGGCGGTGTTCAACCGGGTACGCGACCGGGAACTCGTGGAGATCGAGCGGCGGCGCGAGCGCTATGTCGGCCGGCGTGCCCATCCGGAGATCGCCGGGCGCACGGTCATCGTCGTCGACGACGGCGTCGCCACCGGCGCGACCACCCGCGCCGCCCTGCAGGCGGTGCGCGCGCGGGGGCCGGCCAGGGTCGTGCTCGCGATCCCGGTCGCGCCGACGGATGCGCTGGCGGAACTGAAGAGCGAGGCCGACGAGGTCGTCTGCCTCGAAGACCACGCGGATTTCGGCGCGATCGGCTATTTCTACAAGGACTTCCGGCAGGTGTCCGACGAGGAGGTCGTCGGCCTGCTGGCGCAGCATCCGCCGGAGCCGCCCACCGGCTGAAACCGTGGTTGTCCGCTGCCGGCTTTGGCCGGCATCTTTGGCCTGCGTCAAGGAACCGTCCGCCCCAGGGGCTTAGACAAGGTGAAGCCCGGATGCATTCATAAAGTGGAAAAAGACATGACCACGCCGCTGCTGGAGAAATATGGCGCAGCCCGCCTGCCGCGATACACCAGCTATCCGACGGCACCGCTTTTCTCCTCCGCTGTCGACGCGCGCCAGTACGGCGAGTGGCTCGACGCGCTCGCGCCCGATACGCGCACGGCGCTCTATCTGCATGTCCCCTTCTGCCGCGTCATGTGCTGGTATTGCGGCTGCCACACCAGCATCACCCGGCGCGACGATCCGGTCGAGGATTATCTCGCCGTGCTCGGGGAGGAGATCCGCCTCGTCGCGGAGCGCGCCGGAGAGCGGGCGATCGTCGACGACGTGCATTTCGGCGGCGGCACGCCCACCATCATGCGCCCCCAGGCTTTCCTCGACCTGATGGGCATCCTGCGCCGGCATTTCCGCCTTCATGACGGCACGGCGATCGCCGTCGAGATCGACCCGCGCACGCTCACCCGCGACATGGCCTTCGCGCTCGGGGAGGGCGGCGTGCGCCGCGCCAGCCTCGGCGTCCAGAGCTTCGACCCCAAGGTGCAGCAGGCCATCAACCGCATCCAGAGCGCCGCGCGCACGGCGCAGGCGATGGCCGACCTGCGCGCCGCCGGTATCACCGGTATCAACGTCGACCTGATCTACGGCCTGCCGCACCAGACGGAGCGCTCCTGCATCGACACGGCGCTGGCCGCCGTCGCCATGCGGCCGGAGCGGTTCGCCGTGTTCGGCTACGCGCACGTGCCCGCGTTCAAGAAGCACCAGCGGCTGATCGACGAGCGCGCGCTGCCCGACGCCCGCGCGCGCAACGCCCAGGCCGAGGCCATCGCCGCGACACTCGTCGGCGCCGGCTACCGGCGCATCGGCCTCGATCACTACGCCCTGCCGGACGACGCACTGGCGCGGGCGCAGGAGGCGGGCCGGCTGCGGCGCAACTTTCAGGGCTACACGACCGACGCCAGCGAGGCCCTGATCGGGCTCGGCGCGTCGTCCATCGGCCAGATGCCGCAGGGCTTCGCGCAGAACGAGGTCGCGACCGGCGCCTACGCGCGGCGTGTCCGCAACGGCGGCCTCGCCACTGCCAAGGGCTATCGCCTGACCCGCGAGGACCGGCTGCGCGCCGCCGTGATCGAGCGGCTGATGTGCGACTTTACCGTCGATCTCGCCGCCGTCGGCTGCGCCCAAGGCGTGGACGCAGGCTTCCTCGTGGAGGGCAACGATGGGCTCGACGCGCTGTGCCGAGACGGCATCGCGACCGTCGATGGCGACGTCATCCGCGTCCGCGACGACCACCGTTTCCTGATCCGCACGGTCGCCGCCTGCTTCGACGCGTATCTCGGCGGCAGCGGGCGCACCCACGGACAAGCCGCCTGACCCCCGCTGGCGGCGGCCCGTTATCTCCTGTAAAAATGGACGACGCGGCACGGTTTGCCGCCAAGGGAGATGAGCCATGTCCCATGCAGTCACGATTGCCGGCGGGCGTCTTGAACTGAAACTGCCGATCGTGCAGGCGCCGATGGCGGGCGTCTCCACCCCTGCGCTGGCGGCGGCCGTCAGCAACGCCGGCGGCCTCGGCTCGCTGGGCGTCGGGGCCGGCACGGCCGAGGCCGCCTGGCAGGCGCTGGCCGATACCCGGGCGCTCACGAAGGGGCCCGTCAATCTCAACGTCTTCTGCCACCAGCCCGCCGTGCGCGACGCCGCGGTGGAGCAGGCGTGGCTCGCGCGGCTCGCGCCCGAATTCCGCCGCTACGGCGCCGAGCCACCGCAGGCCATCGACGAGATCTATCGCAGCTTCGTCGTGGACGACGACATGCTGGCGCTCTTCCTGCGCGAGAAGCCGGAGGTGGTGAGCTTCCACTTCGGCTTGCCATCGGCGGAGAGGATCGCGGCCCTCAGGCAGGCCGGCATCGTGCTTTTCGCCAGCGCCACGAACCTCCTCGAAGCGCGCGCGGTCGAGGCGGCGGGTATCGACGCGGTGGTGGCCCAGGGCTATGAGGCCGGCGGCCATCGCGGGGCGTTCGATCCCGATGCCCCCGACGACCGGCTCGGCACCGTCGCACTCACCCGCCTGCTGGTGCGCGAGCTGTCGGTGCCGGTGATCGCGGCCGGCGGCATCATGGACGGCGCGGGTATCGCCGCGGCGCTCGATCTCGGCGCGGTCGCGGCGCAGCTCGGCACGGCTTTCGTCGCCTGCCACGAATCGCAGGCGGACAAGCGCTACCGGGCGGCGCTGGAGTCGTCGTCGGCGTATCATACCGTCATGACCCGGGTGATCTCCGGCCGTCCGGCGCGCTGCCTCTCCAACCGGTTCACGACCTGGGGCGAGGCCGTGGCGGCGGCCCACGTACCGGCCTATCCCGTCGCCTACGACGCCGGCAAGGCGCTGCACGCGGCGGCGAAGCTCGCGGACGAAGGGGGCTACGGCGCCTATTGGGCGGGACAGGGCGCGCCGCTGGTGCGCGCGCTGCCCGCGGCCGAGCTGGTCGAGATCCTCGGCCGCGAGTTGAACGAGGCGCGGCCATCGCCCGGCTGACGTCGCCAATCAGGAGGAAAGCGGCATGAGCAACGATCTGGACGGCAACGCGCTGAAATTCTTCATCGACGGCGTATGGGTCGATCCGGCCGAGCCGAGGGTGCTCGACGTCATCGACCCATCCACGGAAGAGGCGTTCGCGCAGATTTCCATTGGCGCGGCTGCCGACGTCGACAGGGCAGTGGCGGCCGCGAAGGCGGCGTTCGAGGCGTTTTCGACAACCTCCCGCGACGAGCGGCTCGCGCTGCTGCGGCGCATCCTGACGGCCTACAACGAGCGCTACGAGGACATCGCCCGGGCCGTGAGCCGGGAGATGGGCGCGCCGATCACCTTCGCGCGCAAGGCGCAGGCCGCGGCCGGGCGGGCGCATCTCGAAGCCGCCATCGAGGCGCTGGAAAACTTCACCTTCGAGGAGAGCCGCGGCACGACGCGCATCCTGCGCGAGCCGATCGGCGTCGCCGGCCTCATCACGCCGTGGAACTGGCCGCTGAACCAGATCGTCTGCAAGGTCGCCCCCGCGCTTGCGGCGGGCTGTACGGTGGTGCTGAAGCCGTCCGAAGTCGCGCCGCTCAACGCCGTCATCTTCGCCGAGGTGGTGGAGGCGGCCGGCGTGCCGAGGGGCGTCTTCAACCTCGTCAACGGCACCGGCCCCGATGTGGGGCAGGTGCTGGCCGGTCACCCCGATGTCGATCTCGTCTCCTTCACCGGCTCGACGCGGGCGGGCATCATCGTCGCCAGGACGGCGGCCGACACGGTCAAGCGCGTGGCGCAGGAACTCGGTGGCAAGTCGGCCAACATCGTGCTGCCCGACGCCGATTTCGAGCGCGCGGTCAGAAAGGGCGTGCTCGGCTGCTTCGATAATTCCGGCCAGTCGTGCGACGCGCCGACCCGCCTGCTGGTGCCAGCCGACCGTCACGAGGAGGCGCTGGCGATCGCGCGGAGAGTGGCGGAAAGCGTCAAGGTGGGCGATCCGCGCGACGGGAACACCACCCACGGGCCGGTAGTGAGCGCGGTGCAATACGACAAAATCCAGCGCCTGATCGAGGCCGGCATTGCCGAGGGCGCGACGCTCGTCACCGGCGGCCCCGGCCGGGCGGAAGGATTTTCGCGCGGCTACTACGTGCGCCCGACCGTGTTCGGCCATGTCACCAACGACATGACCATCGCCCGCGAGGAAATCTTCGGGCCGGTGCTCTCCATCCTGTCCTACGCGGACGAGGAGGACGCCGTCGGCATCGCCAACGACACGGTGTACGGCCTTGCTGCCTATGTCCAGTCGCAGGACATCGAGCGGGCGCGCCGCGTGGCGCGGCGGCTGCGGGCGGGCTCCGTCTTCCTGAACTATCCCGAATGGGACGTGCACGCGCCCTTCGGCGGCTACAAGCAGTCCGGCAACGGGCGCGAATACGCCGACTGGGGCATCCACGATTTTCTGGAGATCAAGGGCGTGCCGGGCTGGGGGTGAGTGATGCCCGGCGGCCGACCTCAGATATAGATGGAGGTCGCGATGATGAAGAAGATCAGCACGCCCACGACGTCGTTGGATGTGGTGATGAAGACGCCCGTGGCCACGGCGGGATCGAGCCCCAGGCGTTTGAGCGCCAGCGGCACCATCGAGCCCACCACCGACGCCTGAACGGTGACCACCACCAGCGACAGCAGGGCCGTGATCGCCAGCAGCGCTGGCCGGTCGATGTCGAGGAAGTTGGACAGCAGCAGGATGCCGGCGCCGATGATGAGGCCGACGATCGCGCCGTTGATCAGCGCGCCGCCCAACTCGCGCACGACGCGGCCGGCGATGTCGCCCACCCACAGCGCGTTCGACGCCAGCGCCTGCACCGTGATGGTCGACGCCTGAATGCCGGCGTTGCCGGCGAGCGACATGACGATGGGAATGAGGCTCGCCAGAATCGCGGCCTCCGTCAGCGCTTCCTCGTAGGAGCCGACGACGAGGGCGGCGATGCTGGAGCCGATGAGACCCGCCGTGAGCCACGGCAGGCGGCGGGGCACGATCCGGAGCGGGCCGTCCATGGCGCTGGCATCGGCGGCAAGACCCGCCATCAGCTTCATGTCCTCCTCGGCCTCCTCGCGGTCGATTTCCCGCAGCTCCTCGGCGGTGATGATGCCGAGCAGCGCGCCACTCGCGTCGACCACCGGCAGCACCGGCAGGTGCTCGCGCTCGGCGATGCGCGCCACCTCCTCCCGGTCCGTATCGGCGGAGACGGTGACGATGTCGGAACGCATGACGGTGCCGACGACCGTGTCGGTCGGATAGAGCACCAGATCGCGCACCTTGAGATAGCCGACGAGCTGGCGGCCGCCGTTGGTGACGTAGACCGCATACAGGCGGTCGATGGTATCGGCGTTGCGGCGGATCTCGTCGATCACCTGGCCGACGGTCCAGTCCTGCGGCACGGCGACGAGACGCCGGCGCATGACCGCGCCCGCCGTTTCGTCGATGTAGGCGAGGGCGGCGCGCACCTCCTCCGCCAGGGGGTGGGCGGCGAGCGCGGCCTCGACGATGTGGTCCGGCGCGTCGGCGAGGAAATCGGCCGCATCCGCCACCGGCATCTTGGCGGTGATGCGGGCGATGCGCTTTTCGCCGTCCGCGTCGAGCAGGCTCTCCCGGATCGAGGGATCGAGCTCCTCAAGGGCGGCGAGGCTTGGCGCATCCGGCACCAGCCGCAGCAGCGCGCGGGCGCGCTTGGGCTTCAGCAGCAGAATGAGCCGCGCCACCTCGGAGGGCAGCAGCGCGCTCACGGCGGTGAGCTCCGCCTCGGAACCGCTCTTGAGCAGGGCATTGAGACGGTCGAGAGGTTCGGCCTCACCCAGGGACGCGCGCCGCAAGTCCTCGAGCCGCAAGTCTTCGATCAGCATGAGCGTGTTCCGTATGCGCGATGGCCGTGGGGCATGGTCCGATCAGGGGCGGCCGGACGATGCTCCACGATCCCAATCCTTGAGCGAATGCCGACCGATCAGAGGCTTCCATCTGAAGGACGGGCGTTCCGGTGTGAAACTCGTTCCGGTGTGAAACTCCTGGCCACTCATAGCCGTGTTCTGATGCAGTTTATTGACGGATTTTCGCCCCCTGCGTCTTCAGGCCGGACGGAAGGCCGGACGGGAGGCCAGGGGGAGCGACGGGCGCGATGAACCGTCCCGTTTTCCATATACGTGAAGCACGGAACGGCGGTACGCCCCCCTTTGTGATGCCGGAGAAGCCGCAAGCGGCGGGGGAACATATCGGCCGCGCAGCTCTACAGGTATTTCCGGGTGGAATTGCTGGAGGATGCGCATATCCATACTAAAATGTCACACGGGTGAACATTATATGCTTATTTGATGTAAATATGGGCGGCAATTATCCGACTCCGCATGACGGATAATCAACACATCGCCTTCTTCTCGCCGAAGGCGCAGGCATATATTAGGCGTCAAAATTTTTTCCACGTAAGTGATTGTATTTAAATGGATAAATATTTTTTGACCGATTTTGGCCGGCTCTTGTAATCAATCTGTCGCGAACTCGTGTCCAATAATCCACCGCAATCAGCCTGGAGAGTTGAACATGAAATCCGCCTTCCTCCGTTATGTTGTTGCCGCATTCGTCGGTATGGTCGTCGCGAGCGCACCGGCTCTCGCACAGAACGTCCGCGTCAGCGGCGCGGGCGCCAGCTTCCCGTTCCCGCTCTATTCCGCCTGGTTCCAGAAGTACAGCCAGATCACGCCCGGCGTCCGGATCGACTATCAGTCGACGGGCAGCGGCGCCGGTGTCCAGCAGTTCACTCAGCGCCTTATCGACTTCGCCGGCAGCGACGCGGCTATCACCGACGAGCAGATCGCTCAGGTCGAAGGCGGTGTCGTGGCTCTGCCGCTGACGGCCGGTGAAATCGTCCTCGCCTACAACCTGCCCGGCGTCGACGAACTCAGGCTGCCTCGCGAGGTCTACCCGCTGATCTTCACGGGCGAGGTCAACCGCTGGAACGACCCGCGCATCGTCGAAGCCAACCCCGGCGTGACGCTCCCCGACCAGACGATCACGGTCGTGCGCCGTTCGGACAGCTCGGGCACCACTTTCGTGTTCACCCAGCACCTGAGCGCCATCAACGAATCCTTCAAGGAGAAGCTTGGCGCGGGCACCACAGTGCAGTGGCCGAGCCTGCCGAACTTCGTCGGCGCGCCGCGCAACGACGGCATCACCGCGACCGTCGCCCAGACCCCGGGCGCCATCGGCTACATCGAATTCGGTTTCGCCAAGCTGTCGAACACCCCCTTCGCGCTGCTCGAGAACAAGTCGGGCGAGTTCGTGAAGGCCGGTGGCGAGGCCGGCCAGGCCGCGCTCGCCAGCGCCGACTTCTCCGGCGACGACCTGCGCATCTGGGTGACGGACCCCGAGGATCCGAAGGCCTACCCGATCGCGACCTTCACCTGGCTGCTGTTCTTCAAGAAGCACGGCAACGATGAGATCGCCGCTGCCCTGCGCGACTTCGTCAAGTGGGCGGCGACGGACGGCCAGGCGATGGCCGACGAGCTCGGCTACATCCCGCTGCCGCAGGTTGTCGTCGACCGGGTTATCGCCGAGTCCGCCAACATCCAGTAAGCCGTTGGCGGCATGAACGGACACAGCTCCCGGGCTTTTGGGGCCCGGGAGCACACTGCGCCGACGAGGTCATCCGTTGTCGGCCGATCCGCAACAGGGCTGCAAGCGCACGGCGGGTCGTTCATTGCGGGTTGTTCGTGGCCGATGGTTCATCAACAAGGTGACGCAAGATGGCTCAGCTCAAGCTTACCTCACTGTCCGAGAAATCCATTTCGCAAAACCCTTCCGGCGCCGAATACGCGGCCGACCGCGGTTTCAAGGGGCTGGCCCTTGCCTGCGGTATCGGCACGATCCTGCTGCTCGTCGCGGTTCTCATCATCATTGGCGGCGAAGCGACTCCCGCAATCTCCAAGCACGGCTTCAGCTTCCTGACGAGCGCCGTCTGGGCGCCGGGGCGGGGCGAGTTCGGTATCCTGGCCGAGATCTGGGGTACGCTCTACAGCTCGATCCTCGCGCTCGTCATCGCCGGTTTCTTCGGCGTCTCCATCGCCATCTTCCTGACGCAGGACTTCCTGCCGCCGGCGCTGGCGCAGGTGTTCCGCACCATCGTCGAGATGCTGGCCGCCATCCCCTCCGTGGTCTACGGCCTGTGGGGCATTTTCGTCGTCATTCCGGCAATCCGGCCGCTGGCGAACTGGCTGCACGAGTATCTGAGCTTCATTCCCTTTTTCAGCACGTCCTTCGGCGGCCCGGGCATGGCGCCCGCCGTCATCGTGCTCGCCATCATGGTGCTGCCGACGGTGGCCGCGATCTCGCAGGACGCCTTCCGCCTCATCCCCTACAAGGTCAAGGAAGCGGCCTACGGCATGGGTACCACCCGCTGGGAGGCGATCCTCAAGGTCATGTTGCCGACCGCCTCGGGCGGCATCTTCGCCTCGCTCGTGCTGGGCTTCGGCCGCGCGCTGGGTGAGACCATGGCGCTCGCCATGATCATCGGTAACGCCAACCAGATCAGCCTCTCGCTGTTCTCGCCCGCCAACACCCTGGCGTCGCTTCTGGCCTCGACCTTCCCGGAGGCGGGCCAAATCGAGCGCGAGGCGCTGATGTTCGCGGCCTTGGCCTTGTTGTTCATCACCTTCATCGTTAACGTCGCGGGAACGATCATCATGTCGTTCGCGGGCAAGCAACAGACGACCTGAGGGGGCAATCAATGACCGTCACGACAGCCGATCTTTCCCGCGCTGCGATTGGTGCGCGGCCCATGCCCAGCATGCGCCGCTCCTTCACCGAAGCGCGCAACCTGCGCAGTTTACTCCTGACGGTGTTCGTCTGGTTCCTGGCGCTCGTTGCCTCGGTGCCGCTGTTCTCCGTGCTCTACATGCTGATTTCGCAGGGCGGCGCGCGGCTCAGCCTCGACCTGTTCACGCAGCTTCCCCCGGCCGGCTTCATGCAGGGCGGCGGCTTCGGCAACGCGATCATCGGCACGCTGGTGATGGTGGGCATCGGTTCGCTGCTCGCCATCCCGATCGGGATCCTGGGCGGCGCCTATCTCGGCGCGATCGCGCCCGACAGCAAGCTGTCGGAGGGCGTGCGCTTCGTCGCCAAGGTGCTGACCGGCTTCCCCTCGATCCTCGTCGGTGTGTTCGTGTTCGGCGCGATGGTGCAGGCCATGGGGACGTTCTCGGCGCTCGCCGGCGGTGTCGCGCTCGCCGTCGGCATGCTGCCCACCGTGATGCTGACCTCGGAGCAGGCGATCCGCATGGTGCCCCAGCGCATGAAGGACGCCGCCACCGGCATCGGCTGCACCACGACGCAGACGGTGTGGAAGGTGGTGCTGCCCACCGCGCTCCCCGGCATCATGACCGGCATCATGCTCGGCATCGCCTCGGCGGCCGGTGAATCGGCGCCGCTGCTGTTCACGGCGCTGTTCAGCAACTTCTGGCTGGAGAGTCTGGTCGAGCCGACGGCGTCGCTGTCGATCCTCATCTACAACTTCTCGGGCATGCCTTTCCCGAACCAGATCCAGCTCGCCTGGTCCGCATCGCTCGTGCTGGTGCTGATCGTGCTCGTCTTCAACATCCTCAGCCGGCTCTTCGGGAACCGGAAAGTCTAACGCTGCCGTCGGAGTAGGCCAATGACCCTCAACCTGTCCACCCCATCCGCCGCCGCAGACCGGGCTACGGCTGTCGACGCATCCCAATATGCGATCTCGGCGAACATCGACAAGATCTACTACGGCGACTTCCTCGCCGTGCGCGATGCCGTCATCGGCATCGAGAAGGGCAAGATCACCGGCTTCATCGGCCCCTCGGGCTGCGGCAAGTCCACGGTGCTGCGCAGCCTCAACCGCATGAACGACCTCATCCCGATCTTCCGCCTCGAGGGCCGGGTCGACTTCATGGGGCAGGACATCTACGCCAAGGACATCGACCCCGTGTCGGTGCGCCGCCACATCGGCATGGTGTTCCAGCAGCCGAACCCCTTCTCGATGAGCATCTACGAGAACGTGGCCTTCGGCCTGCGCCTCAACCGCTTCAAGGGCAACCTCGACGAGCAGGTGGAGCGCTCCCTGCGCCGCGCCGGCCTGTGGAACGAGGTCAAGGACAAGCTGAAGCAGAACGGCCTTGCCCTTTCCGGCGGCCAGCAGCAGCGCCTGTGCATCGCCCGCGCCATTGCCATCGAGCCCACCGTGCTGCTGATGGACGAGCCGTGCTCGGCGCTCGACCCGATCGCGACCCGCATCGTCGAGGAGCTGATGCTGGAGCTGAAGGCCGACTACAGCGTCGCCATCGTGACCCACAACATGCAGCAGGCGCAGCGCGTGGCCGACATCACGGCGTTCTTCTCCGTCGATGTCTCCAAGGGCGGGCGCACCGGCTATCTCGTGGAGAAGGGCCCGACGGGCGAGCTCTTCGCCAATCCCCGCGAACAGCTCACGCGCGAATACGTGTCCGGCCAGTTCAGCTAAGGAGGGGGCCATGGAATGCACGGGTCTCAACAGGGCGCTGCGGACAGCGGCGCTTGCCGCGGTCGTTTGCCTTGCAGGCGGAGCGCAGGCAGTCGAGCTCAAGGGGGCGGGGGCGACGTTCCCCACCAACCTTTACAAGGAGTGGATCAGCACGTTCAACAGTGCCAATCCCGACATCGTCGTCAGCTATGACGCCGTCGGCAGCGGCGAGGGCATCCGGCGCTTCCTCGCCGGCGAGATCGCCTTCGGTGGCACCGAGCGCCCCCTGACCGACGAGCAGGCCGCAAAGGTGCCCGAGGGCGCGCTGCACGTGCCCACCACCGCCGGCATGGTCGTGCTCGCCTACAACATTCCCGGCCTGACCGAGGATCTGCGCCTCAGCCGGCAGGCGCTGGTCGCCGTTCTGAGCGGCCAGGTGAAGACCTGGAACGACCCGCTCCTGCAGGAGGCCAACCCGGGCGTCACGCTGCCGGAGAAGAACATTGCCCTCGTCGGCCGCCGCGACTCGAGCGGCACGACCTTCTCCCTCACCAACCACCTCGCGACGGTGAGCGATACCTGGAAAGAGGTCGGCACCACCGTCGCGTGGCCGGGCAACGCCCAGATCGTGTCCGGCAACGAGGGCGTCGCCGGGCGCATCGCCATTGCGGAATATTCGATCGGCTACGTCGAATATTCCTTCGCCGCGCAACTCGGCCTGCGCACCGCGCTGGTCGAGAACAAGGCCGGCCAGTTCGTGCGCGCGGACGGCGCCTCGGGCGCCGCGGCCCTCGCCTCGGTGGTCGACACCCTGCCCGCGGACGGACGCCAGCTCATCCCCGATCCGGCCGGCGAGACGGTCTATCCCATCGTCTCCTACAGCTGGATGCTGCTGCGCCGGGAGAACAAGGACCCGGCGATCACGGACGGCCTGAGGCGCTTCGTCGGCTGGGGGCTGGTCGAGGGCCAGGCTCTCGCCGACAAGCTCGGCTATATCCCGCTGCCCGCACCCGTCGTGAGCCGCGCGCAGGCGATCCTGGCGGAGCTGCGCTGACGCGCGATCATAGCGCCCGCGCAGTCAATCGGCGCGGCCGGGATGGCGGGCATCTTCCAGGATGCCGTCCCGGCCGGGCGCAGCGCACGACGAAGGGGATTGGCCCTTCGCGCGGTCGCTGCGCGATCCGCCGGTCCGGGGCAAGATCCGATCGACCGGGCTTCGGCAGCGCTCTTGCGGTCATCATTCGAGCGGGCGCTGATCGGAAGCGCTCCAACGTTAAGCGATCCATTGTGGCCAACCCTCCTCGACAAGATGCGACGCCCGGCTCGCCGCACGACGATCGTCAGGCGGACGACGGCACGCGCGCCAAACCGGACGCCAAGCCGGGCGCCAAGCCGGGCGCCAAGCCGGATACGCCTGCGGGAGAGAAATCCGGTTCGAATTTTCTCGATGAGTATATCAAGCTGAATACGAAAATCGTTCAGAATGTCATCGACAGCTTTAGCCTGAACGGTTTTTATTTCATGTTCGACAACGTGTTCAAGCTGATGGGCGGTCCGAGCCTCGCGTCTTCCGCCCGTGATGCGGAAGGCTTGCCCCGGCAGGGCGGGGGCGGTGTCCGGCCGGCGATGAACCTCCGGGAGATCGAGGACGCATTGACGCGCCTGATGGCTGTGGCGGTGCGGCCCAAGGCGGACGGTTTCGCCACTAAGGAGCCGTTGTCCTCCGACATCATTCGCCGCATGATGAACGGCTACGCCTATGTCGACCAATTGCTGTGCGACGGGGTGGACCTGTTCAGCCACGGCAGTTCGCATCACTGGCTGGAGCTCAATCATCTCGTTCTGTGCGGCACGACCCCCGAACGGCGGGAGCAGTTTCGCCATCACATCGAGGAGACGGAGCGCCGCTTCTACGACGATTCCGTCGGCGGCATCGGCGAGCGGATGGAGTGGCTGTCGCGCCGGCGCGCCGACGGGCCAGTGGCGCTGGCGGCGGGCATTTTCCTGCATATAACGAGCTCGCCGCAACTCTTCATCGAGGGCAACTGCCGCACGGCGACCCTGATCGCGAGCCATGCGCTGGTATCGGCCGGGCTGCCGCCGATCGTCGTCACCGAGCGGAACTATCAGGCCTTCTTCGCGCTCACCGACGACTGCAAGCTCATCGAGCGGCCGCGCTGGGATCAGGCCCTGACGTTCCGCCGCGAGAGCGGCCGGATCGAGGAGTTCATCCGCGCGACGGCGGACCGGCGCTACCTTGCCGACGGCGCTGCCCCGGCCGGCGCGGCGCGCCCGCCCGATGCGTGAGGCGCCGTTGCCCGGAGCGCTTTCCGGTCAAATGGAAACGTTCGATCGATCAGAATTCGCTTAAAGATGCCCTCTATAGCATCAAGCCGAAAAGTGCACACACTTTTCGGCTTGATGAGTAAACAAAAGATAGAGCGGCGATCCGATTCAATTCGAACGTCCGCTGCTTTAACGGACCCACCGGGCCGCCGCGGTATCGCAAACGACATTTGACGTTCGGGCCGCTTTCTGCAAGTATTCAGACAGACTGTGTTCCGGGCTCTTGCGGCGGAAGGCGGCCCTGTTTCGATATGAACATGTAATTTTTTATAGAATATTTCTACATCAGAATACAATATCTTTTATAAACAACATTAGTATATTTTATTTGATGAGGGTTTATATTATGATCGGCAATGTTTTGAATGTGTTGAATGGCGTTCCGCGTTTCATGACTCTCCCGCATGGGCCGAACAACACGGCCCACCGTGGCTGGCGCGGGAGAAACCGGATGGGGCTGGTGATGAACCTTCAGGAAATAGGGGGGGCGCTGGCGGGTCTGATGAAGGTGTCGAAGCGGCCCGACGCGGCGGGCTTCGACGACAAGGAACCGCTCTCCGTCGATGTGATCCGCCGCATGATGAACGGCTACGCCTATGTCAACGACTTGTTGCGCGAGGGCGTCGACCTGTTCAATTACGGCAGCTCGCAACACTGGCTGGAGCTCAACCATCTGGTTCTGTGCGGCAGGACGCCCGAGCGGCGCCAGCAGTTCCGCGTCCATATCGAGCAGACGGAGCGCCGCTTCTACGACGATTCCGTCGGCGGCATCGGCGAGCGGATCGAATGGCTGCTGCGCCATCGCGCGAGCGGGCCGGAGGCGCTGGCGGCGGGCATCTTTCTGCACGTGACGAGTTCGCCGCAGCTCTTCATCGAGGGCAACCGCCGCACGGCGACCCTCATCGCCAGCTATGCGCTGGTGTCGCACGGCCTGCCGCCGCTCGTCGTGACCGAACGGGATTATCGGGCGTTCTTCGCGCTCACCGACGGCTGCAAGCACATCGAACGGCCGCGCTGGGATCAGGCCCTGATATTCCGGCGCGAGAGCGGCCGGATCGAGCAGTTCATCGCCGCCGCCGCCAACCGGCGCTATCTGATCGACAACGACGATCCCGACGCGTGATGCTCTAACTTATTGATTTTGAGTGAATTCCTATCGTTCAAACGATTCCGTTTGAACGATAGGCGCTCTATCGCCCGTGCAGCTTGCCGAGCCGCCGCAGCAGTTCCTCGGGGGCCTGCTCGGCGGTCTTCAGGGTGCCGGCGTAGATCGCGCCGCTGTTGCCGTCGAGGGTGATGCTGCTGCCCGGGTCGAGCCAGCGCTCGCCGAAGCCGATGCTGCCGGTCTTCTCGTCGATGCGCAGCGCCTCGCAGCCGACGAGGCAGACCTTGCCGAGCTGGCGCGCCACCACGGCGGCGTGCGACGTGCGCGCGCCGTGGCGGGTGAGGAGGCCGTCCGCCACGTCGAGAAGGGCGACGTCATGGGTCTCAGCGTTGCGCCGCACCAGGATCACGCGCTTGCCCTCCGCCCGCAGGGCATCCACCTGCGCCGCGTCCAGCGCGGCGGCGCCGCTCGCCACGCCGCTCGCGGCCGTCGCGCCGTGGCCAAGCGCGGTCGGCGGCGCGCCGTCCTCGGCCACGATGACCCGCGTCGTCAGCGCGGCGGCGTCGAGGTCGCGCGTACGGGCGCGTGCGGTGTCGGCGTCGATCAGCCCCTCGTCGGCCATGTCGAGGGCGATGCGGGCGGTCGCCTGGGGCGTGCGCTTGCCGTCGCGCGTCTGCAGCAGGAAGAGCTCGCCGTTCTCCACGGTGAACTCGAAATCCTGCATGTCGCCGAAATGCCGCTCCAGTACCTTCGTCGCCGCGACGAGCTCGTCCCACACCTGGGGCGCGACCGACGCGAGCCGCTCGTGCCCCTGGGCGCTACGCCGGCCGCTGACCACGTCCTCGCCCTGGGCGTTGAACAGGAAGTCGACCCACGGCGCGGGCTCGCCGTCGCTCGGGTTGCGGGTGAAGCCCACGCCCGCGCCCGAGACGCCGCCGGCATTGCCGAACACCATGCGCTGCACCGTCACCGCCGTGCCCATGGCGTCGTCGAGCCCGCGCATCTTGCGATAGGCGACGGCCTTGGCGCTCGACCACGAGTGGAACACCGCGCGGATGGCGGCCTGCAGCTGCGCCGTCGCATCTTGTGGGAAAGCCTCGCCCGCCAGCCGCCGGTAGGTGTCGAGATGGCGCTGCGCCAGGTCGCGCAGCGCGGCGAAGTCGAGCGACCGCTCGTCCTCGCCCGGCGCCTGCCCCTTGCGCACGGCGTCGAGGTCCTCCTCGAAGGCGTTCGCCTCGATGCCCGCCACCACCTCGCCGTAGCCGGCGATCAGCCGCCGGTAGGCATCCCACGTCAGCCGGGGATGGCCGGTCAGGCGGATCAGCCCCGGCAGCGTCGTCTCGGTCAGGCCGATGTTGAGCAGCGTGTCCATCATCCCCGGCATCGACACCGGCGCGCCCGAGCGCACGGACAGCAGCAGCGGGCGCCGGGGATCGCCGAAGCGCAGGTCCGTCGCGGATTCGAGCCAGTCCAGCGCCTCCCGCCACAGCGCGGGCGTGACCGTGCCGGGCGCGGCGCAGAAGCCCGTTCCGAGTACGAAGGCGGGGGGCACGTTGAGGCCCAGCGCTGCCATCCGGGCGAGGTTATAGGCCTTGAAGCCGAGCGCCTCGGCCGAGGCGCCGGCGTCGAGGGTCTCGCCCCCGGCAATCCTGTAGATCCGCCGGTAGACCGGCTCCTGGTTGACCGGCTCCTGCTCTGTCACGCCTGCCTCCCTTCACGATCGGCGCCGACCCGCGTGAAGACGAGGCCGCGCATGGCATAGCCGGTCCGCAGCAGCGCGTCGGTCGATGCCTCCAGCGCGCCGGCGAAATCGTTGCCGAGGCTGAGGGAGGCCGCATCCGACACGTGACGCGCGAACAGTCGCCGCACGTCGCGCGTCAGCGCATCGCACGAGCGCTCGGCGTTGACCACCCGCCAGCACGCGGCGAGGAACTCGTCCTGGTCCCCGGCGAGGCTCGCCTCGGTCAGCGTGCGCGCCACCGCCAGCGCCTTGACGTGGTCCTGCGCCGCCTCCAGCACCTTGTCGGCGAGCCGGCGCAGCACGGCGCGCAATTCGTCGTTCCAGCCCCGGGAATGGTCCTCGGCGATCAGCGACAGCAGGAAGGCGGCTTCCTCCAGCGCGTCGGCCGCGTCGTCGGCGCATTCGATCAGCCGCCGGAACGGCAGCCGGCGCGGGTTGACCTCCGCCTGCTCGCGCAGGCGGATGACGAGATGATCGGCCTTGCGCTCCCAGGCCTTGGCGCGCTCGGCGAGCTTCTGCGTCGCCGCGAGGTCGGTCTCGTGGCCGTAGGCGAGGGCGTCGCGGATGCCTTCCGCCAGCGCATGGCAGTAGGCGGCATGCTCGCCGAGCAGCGCGAATTCGTCGCGGTGGCGGCTGACATGGCGCGACAGCAGCAGCCGCACCTGATCGGCGATGAGGCTTGTCGTCTGCCCGGCAAGCATCGCCTGGGCGCACAGCGCCAGCGTCTCCACCAGAAAGTCGCGCGCCTCCTCCGCGCCCAGCACCGTGTCGAGCTGGTCGCCGATGTGGAAATGGTCGGGCGAGAGGGCTTCCATGGCATCGAACACGAGCCGTTCGGCTCCCGCGAGCAGCCAGCCCATGTGGCCGGTCTCGTGCCGCGCGGCCTGCGTGAGCACCTCGATGGACAGCGATTTGGCGACGAGCCGGTTCAGCCGCTTGCGCGCCCGGTTCCAGTCGATCAGGAACACGATGCGCCCCGCAAGCCCCTCCAGCGCGGTATCGAGCGCCGCCGTGTCGGCGCAGTCGAAGCGCGCGTTGCCGACGATGTAGTCCGCGCCGAGGTTGAGGCCGGCGTTGCGGCGCGTGCCGATGTCCGACCATTGCGCGCCGATCTCCGCCAGCAGGTTGCGGAAGAACGTGAAGCGGCGCTCGTGCAGGTCGGAATAGGTGAGGGTGATGGCGAGCCCTTCGACCTTGACCACGAGCACATGCACGTCGTTGGTGCCGATGTCGTTCTGGATCAGCAGGACGGGGCCGTCGCGCGTCGCCGCGGTGTCAAGGCCGGGATGGTCGAACTTCAGGCCCCGCGTGCGGTTGAGCCCGCGCATGAAGGCGGCGACGCGCTCCCGGTCGTCGGCGCCGATCTGCCAGACATGGGCGCCGTCGACGGTCTCGTCCGACAGGTCCGCCGCGAGCTGGTTCAGGCTCTTGTGCAGGTCCATCACCAGAATGTGGAACGTGTCGTCGCCGTCCCGCCGCCCGCTCGTCAGCGCCGCGAGCCGGGCGGCGTCGAGCACGCCGGCGTCGAGCCCCTTCAGCCAGCCGCGCCAGTGCGCGACCCGTTCGAGCTGCGCCCTGTGGGGCGCGTCCGTGCTCTCCTCCAGCGGCCGGGCCATCAGGCCGATATCCTCGTCGAGGCGTTCGCCCAGCTTCGGCAGGTCGGCCAGATGCAGCGTGCCGTTCTCCATCCACGCCTTGTCCTGCATGGCCAGCATCCACGGCGCATCGACGCGCGCGGCGGCGTAGTCGTGGCGCAGGTCGAGCAGCGGCGCCGTGCTGTCCGCGGCATGGGCTGCGGCGGCCTGCAGCGCGGTCAGCGCGAACTTGAGCCGGTCGTTGGCCGCGAGCGCGGCCTTGATCCGCGCCGGCAGCAGCAGCTTCGATTGCCCGAGGGCGGCAACGACATCCGTCTTTTCCATAGTGTCGATCCCTCTCAAGCATCAAACCAAAAAGCGGATGCCGCGGCACCGTCGCTTGGGTGAGCTCCTAGCGACCCGATACAAATGTTTTGTGTCGGTTTTCGGTCCCCTCTTCGGGCGAATACGGAAGATCGCCGCCATCGCGTCGCTATCAATGAGTTTGGCGGCGCCCGGGCGCATTGACAAGCGTCAACGACAGCCGATACTCGCCCCGATAAGACTGCCGGCGCCGCCCCGGAAAGCTCTGGCCGGCGGATGGCCATGCATCGGGAGAGCACCACAATGCCGTCAGTATCGGACACCGCCGCGTCACCCGCTCTTCCCGCCGTTCTTCCGTCCGCTCCCTCGACCACCCGGCGGCTGTCGCACCTCATTCCTCTGCCCGAGCCCATTGCGGAGCAGGAAGGGTTCAAGGCCATCGACCGCATCCGCGAGGCGCTGAGCGCCCAGTTCACCGGCGGCCTGTCGCCGGCGGCCCTGTCGATCGCCTATCTCGACTGGGCGATCCACCTCGCGCACGCCCCCGGCAAGCGCGCCGAGCTCGCCTACAGGGCGGCGAACAAGGCGCTCCGCCTGCTGAACTGCATCGCCGCGTCGGTGATCGATCACGAAACCCCGCCATGCATCGCCCCCCAGCCGGGCGACCGCCGGTTCAGCGATCCCGCGTGGCAGGAGGCGCCGTTCCGTTTCTGGTCGCAGGCGTTCCTGCTCCATCAGGAATGGTGGGACAGCATGACCCGCGACGTGCCGGGCGTGACACCGCATCACGAGGATGTCATCGCCTTCTGCGCCCGGCAGATCCTTGACGTGTTCTCGCCCTCCAACAATCCCTTCACCAACCCGGAAGTGATCCGCAAGACCATGGAGACGGGGGGCGCGAGCCTCGTTCAGGGCTTCCACAACTGGCTGGAGGACGCGGCGCTGCAGGCGACGCGGCAGCCGCCCGTGGGATCGGAGAACTTCGTCGTCGGCCACGATGTCGCCGTCACGCCTGGCAAGGTCGTCTACCGCAACCATCTGATCGAGCTGATCCAGTATTCGCCGACCACCGAGACGGTTTTCGCCGAGCCGCTGCTGATCGTGCCGGCGTGGATCATGAAGTACTACATTCTCGATCTGTCGCCGCACAATTCGCTGATCCGGTATCTGGTCGCCCAGGGCCATACCGTCTTCTGCATCTCGTGGCGCAACCCCGGCGTCGAGGACCGCTATCTCACCCTGGGGGAGTATCGCCGGCAAGGCGTGATGGCTGCACTCAACGCGATCAACGCCATCGTCCCCGGCCAGAAGATCCACGCCGCCGGCTACTGCCTCGGCGGCACCCTGCTGACGATCGCCGCCGCCGCCATGGCGCGGGGGGGCGACGACCGCCTCGCCACGGTGACGCTTCTCGCCGCGCAGACGGATTTTTCGGAGCCGGGCGAACTCGCCCTGTTCATCGACCACAGCCAGGTGCATTTCATCGAGAGCATGATGTGGAACCGGGGCTATCTCGATTCCGAGCAGATGGCCGGCGCGTTCCAGCTTCTGCGCTCCAACGATCTCATCTGGTCGCGCCTCGTGCACGATTACCTGATCGGCGAGCGCACGCCGATGATCGACCTGATGGCATGGAACGCCGATTCCACCCGCATGCCCTACCGGATGCATTCCGAATATCTGCAGCGGCTCTATCTCGACAACGAGCTGGCGGTCGGGCGTTTCCTGGTCGACGGCCGCCCGGCCGCGGTGCAGAACATCCGCACGCCGCTGTTCGTGGTCGGCACGGAGCGCGACCACGTCGCGCCGTGGCGCTCCGTCTACAAGATCCACTACCTCAGCGACACGGAGGTCACCTTCGTGCTCACCAGCGGCGGGCACAATGCGGGCATCGTGAGCGAGCCGGGGCGGCCGCGCAGACGCTTCCGCATCGCCCAGAAGCGGGCCGACGACATCTGCCTGAGCCCGGAGGAATGGGCGCAGGCGGCGGAAGTGCGGGAGGGATCGTGGTGGCCGGCGTGGGCGCAGTGGCTCGCTGACCGCGTCCTGCCGGAACGCGTGCCCGCCCGCGCGCCGGGCGCAGCCGAGAGGGGATTTCCCCCGATGGGCGACGCGCCGGGGACCTACGTCCTGCAACGGTGACGTCGGCCGCCGGCGGCGGCCCGTGCCCCTTTCGCTCAGACGATCAGGCCGTCACGCTGCGGCGCCTTGACCGCGTGCTCCTTCAAGAGCTTGCCCGTCGCCGGGTCGATCTCGCGCAGCACCACCCGGTAGCCCCAGACGGCGGCGAGGTTCTGCAGCACCTGCTCGATGTCCTTCTCGTAGAGCAGCACGCCGTTGACCGTCGCGTGCTGCAGGGTGAGCTGGCGGTCGCCATCGAGGTCGACATCGACGATCTGGATGTCCGCCTGCTGCCAGCCGATGTCGTACTGGCGGGCGAGCGCGTTGCGGATGCGCCGGTAGCCGCGCTCGTCGTGGATCGCGCCCACCACCATGGTCGGCCGGCTGGCGTCGTCCTCCAGATGGAACAGCCGCCACTCGCGGATGAGGCGCGGGCTGAGATACTGGGCCAGGAAGCTTTCATCGCGAAAATTCGCCCACACGTGCTTGAGCACCTCCACCGCGTCGCCACGGCCGGCGATGTCGGGGAACCATTCGCGGTCCTCGTCCTCGGGCGTCTCGCAGATGCGCACGATGTCCTGCATCATGGCGAAGCCGATGGCGTAGGGGTTCAGCCCGCTGTAATAGGGCTGGTCGTAGGTGGGCTGCATGATGACGTTGGCGTGCGACTGCAGGAATTCCAGGAACGCGCCGTCGTTGATGGAGCCCTGCTCGTGCAGCTGCGTCATGATCCGGTAGTGGCACCAGGTGGCGCAGCCCTCGTTCATCACCTTGGTCTGCGACTGGGGATAGAAATACTGCGCCACGTGGCGGACGATGCGCAGCACCTCACGCTGCCACGGCTGCAGCAGGGGCGCGGTCTTCTCGAGGAAGTAGAGGATGTTCTCCTCGGGCAGCTTGAGCAGCGCGCGCCGGCGCTCGGCGGACGAGCGGCCCACCGCCCGCTGCGACTGGCCCGGCACGGTGCGCCACAGGTCGTTGTACACCTGTTCCTGATAGGCTTGGCGCTCCACCTCGCGCTGCTTCTCGGCCTTGAGGTCGAGCCGGGCGCGGCGCGGGTAGCGGTGCACGCCCTGATTCTGCAGCGAATGCGCCACGTCGAGCAGCCGCTCCACGGCCGAAAGGCCGTAGCGCTCCTCGCACTGGGTGATGTAGCGCTTGGCGAAGGCGAGATAGTCGAGAATGCCCTCGGCGTCGGTCCATTGCCGGAACAGGTAGTTGTTCTTGAAGAAATGGTTGTGGCCGAAGGCCGCGTGGGCGATCACCAGCGTCTGCATCATGGCGGTGTTCTCCTCCATGATGTAGCTGATGCAGGGGTTCGAGTTGATGACGATCTCGTAGGCGAGCCCGCCCATGCCCTTGCGGTAGATCATCTCGTGGTGGGCGAACTGCTTGCCGAACGACCAGTGCCGATAGAGCTGCGGCATGCCGGTGGAGGCGTAGGCGTCGAGCATCTGCTCGGCCGTGATCACCTCGATCTGGTTGGGATAGGTGTTGAGGCCGAGCTTCCTGCGCGCCACTTCCTCGACGGTGTCGTGGATGCGCTGGATGGTGCTGAAATCCCAGTCGCTCCCCTCGTAGAGCAGCGGATATTTGTCGGAGATGGCGACCATCACGCCCCTCCCTCGTCGGCGCCGTTGCGGCGGAACAGCTCGCGGAACACGGGGTAGATCTCGCGCCGGTGCCAGACCTTGCGCATGACGAAGTGGCCGCCCCCGGGCACCTGCGTCTCGTAGGTGCGCCACAGGTCGGTGGTGCGCGTCACCACGCCTGCCGGCAGGTTGCTGTCGCCGCGCCCCACTTCGAGATAGGCGAAATACTGGCAGATCGGCAGGATCTGCTCGTTGACGAGCTTGGCCACGCGGGAGCTGTCGGTGCCGATGTTGTCGCCGTCCGACGCCTGCGCCACGTAGATGTTCCAGTCGTCCGGGTCGTAGCGCTCGCGCACCACGCGCAGCATCTCGTCGAGCGCCGTCGAGACGATGGTGCCCCCCGTCTCCGGGCTGTGGAAGAACGTATCCTCGTCCACCTCCTCGGCGTGGTCGGTGTGGCGGACGAACACCACGTCGACGTTGCGATAGCTGCGGCGCAGGAAGATGTGCAGCAGCGCGTAGAAGCGCTTCGCGAGGTCCTTCATGTGCTCGCTCATCGAGCCCGACACGTCCATGAGGCAGAACATCACCGCCTGCGCCACCGGGCGCGGCGTCAGCTCGTAGCGGCGGTAGCGCAGGTCGATGGGGTCGATGTAGGCGATGCGCCGGCTGCGCGTCAGCAGGCGCTGGTGTTCGGCCCGCAGGGCTTCCAGCCGCAGCGGATCGTCGCCGCTCGCGGTGAGCGCGCCGATTTCCTCCTCGAGCTCGCGGAGCGTCTCGCGTCCCGGCCGGTGCAGGGCGATGCGCCGCGACAGGGCGTTGCGCATGGTGCGCGTCACCGACAGGGCCGACGGCGAGCCGGTGGTGGAATAGCCCGCCCGGCGCGGCTCCTTGGTGTCGGCGCCGGTCAGCTTGCGCTTGGCGAGGTTGGGCAGTTCGAGATCGTCGAGGAACAGGTCGAGGTATTCCTCGCGCGTCAGCAGGAAGCGGAAGGCGTCCTCGCCGCTGCCCTCGCCCGCCTCCGGCCCGCTGCCACCACCGCCTCCGGGCGGCGGGCGGCGCAGGTTGTCGCCCTCGACGTATTCCTTGTTGCCCGGCAGCACATAGTCGCGCCTGCCGCCGCCGGCGCCACGGCGCAGGACGGGCTCGTGCACGCCCTCGCGGACGATGGTGACCTCGCCGCCCTGGTCCAGATCCCTGATGCTGCGGTTCTTGAAATCCTCACGGACGGCCCGCTGAACCAGGTTTTTCGCCCGGCGCAGGAACCGTTGCCGGTTGGTGAAACTCCTGCCTCCCGGATTGAGGCGTCGATCGATTATATGCACAGAAGCATCACCCCGATGGAGTCCGAAGCGGCACGGCGTGCGCCGCCTCTTCCCTGAAACCGATGAGGTCCGCCGCTTCTGTCAAATCGTCGAACCTCCCTCTCTTTGCCGCTCCGCCGCCATTCCGGACGGAAAAGTGCCGGGCACTCTCCCCGGAACGGCCCGCGAACGGTCAGCCCGCCTGCTTCACGCGCATGTACCATTCGACCAGGCGGCGCACCTGCCGCTCAGTATATCCTCTTTCACTCATGCGATGCACGAATTCGTCGTGCTTCTTCTCCGTCTCGCCGTCCTTCTTCGAGCCGAAGCTGATGACCGGCAAGAGATCCTCTACCTGGCTGAACATGCGCCGCTCGATCACCTCGCGGATTTTTTCGTAACTCGTCCACGACGGGTTGGCCCCGCCGTGGTGGGCGCGCGTGCGCAGGGCGAACTTCACCACCTCGTTACGGAAATCCTTGGGGTTCGCGATGCCGGCCGGCTTCTCGATCTTGGTCAGCTCCTGGTTGATCAGCTCGCGGTCGAGCAGCTGCCCGGTGTCGGGATCCTTGAAGTCCTGATCCTCGATCCACGCATCGGCGTAGGCCACGTAACGGTCGAACAGGTTCTGGCCGTAGTCGTGGTAGGATTCGAGATAGGCCTTCTGGATCTCGTGGCCGATGAACTCGGCGTAGCGGGGCGCGAGCTCGCCCTTGATGAACTCCAGATAGCGCTTCTCGGTTTCGGCCGGGAGCTGCTCCTGGCGGATCATCTGCTCGAGCACGTACATCAGATGCACGGGATCGGCCGCGACCTCGGTGGTGTCGTAGTTGAAGGCCGCCGCCAGCGCCTTGAAGGCGAAGCGGGTGGAGATGCCGTCCATGCCTTCATCGACGCCGGCCGCGTCCTTGTATTCCTGCAGGCTGCGGGCGCGCGGGTCGATCTCGCGCAGGTTCTCGCCGTCATAGACGCGCATCTTCGAGAACAGGTTGGAATTCTCGTGCTCGCGCAGGCGCGACAGCACCGAGAAGCGCGCCAGGAGCTCCAGCGTGCCGGGCGCGCAGGCCGCCTCCGACAGTTCGGAGCCGCGCACGAGCTTCTCGTAGATCTTCTGCTCCTCGTGCACCCTGAGGCAGTAGGGCACCTTGATGACGTAGATGCGGTCGATGAAGGCTTCGTTGTTCTTGTTGTTCTTGAAGTTCTGCCACTCGGACTCGTTCGAGTGCGCCAGGATGACGCCGGTGAACGGAATCGCGCCGATGTTCTCCGTGCCGACGTAGTTGCCTTCCTGCGTCGCGGTGAGCAGCGGGTGCAGCATCTTGATCGGCGCCTTGAACATCTCGACGAACTCGAGCATGCCCTGGTTGGCGCGGTTGAGGCCGCCGGAGTAGCTGTAGGCGTCCGGATCGTTCTGCGACAGGTGCTCGAGCTGGCGGATGTCGACCTTGCCGACCAGCGCCGAGATGTCCTGGTTGTTCTCGTCGCCCGGTTCCGTCTTGGCGATGGCTTCCTGCCTCAGCCGCGAGGGCAGGATGCGCACCACCTTGAACTTGGAGATGTCGCCGCCGAATTCCTCCAGCCGCTTGCGGCACCACGGGCTGATGAGCCCGGTGAGGCGGCGCGCCGGGATGCCGTAATCGTCCTCCAGACGCGGCGCGAGCGAGGTGTCGAAGAGGCCGAGCGGGCTCTCGAACACCGGGCTCACCTGATCGCCGGCCTTGAGCACGTAGATGGGATGGACCTCCATCAGCGCCTTGATTCGTTCGGCCAGTGACGATTTGCCGCCGCCGACGGGCCCCAGCAGATAGAGAATCTGCTTGCGCTCCTCCAGCCCCTGCGCCGCGTGGCGGAAGAACGAGACGATGCGCTCGATCGTCTCCTCCATGCCATGGAATTCGGCAAAGCTCTTGTATTTGCGGATCGTCCGGTTCATGAAGATCCGGCCGAGACGCGGGTCGCGGGAGGTGTCGATGATCTCGGGCTCGCCGATGGCCGCCAGCAGACGCTCCGGCGCGCTGGCGTAAAACATGGGATCGCTGCGACAGCCCTTGAGGTATTCCTCAAGGGACATTTCAACCTGCCGCCGCGCTTCGAAAGCCTGTGCGTAGCTGGTGAAGAGATCGCCGTTCGCTGCCATTGCTGACCCTCAACCTTGAAAAAATGGATACCCCTGAAAACCCGCTCCTTCGAGCTATTCTGCTCCCCGACCTATCCGGACTGCAAAGCCATATTGCGCGTTTCCACATGACTTCACATAAGCACTGCGCCGGAAAAGCAACATATCCATGGCAGGGAATCATGCGATTCCCTTACCATCATCCGAATTGTGAGCCCTATTTCGCAGTTGCACAATTTCTTTTTGCGCCCTGCACGGGCCCGGGTGCCGGTCATCACGCGCTTGTCATCGCGGCCGCGGGAAGGGGCGCGGCCACTCCGGCGCCTTGCGGCTCCCGGCATAGAATTCTTTCCGGGAAACATACCACGTAAATATATATGAGATACTTCCAGATAGGAATTAATAATATCTTACAAAGATTTCATGTATGTGAAGTAGAGGTTGACCGGACGAACGAAACTTTCGGCGAATCGAAGCCGTGCAAACATGTTGCGGCGCAACATGTTCCGGCGCGCTCGTCGGCGAAACCTCCGCCGGGGGTGACAGGCGGAGGTTTCGTCGGGGGTTGTGGGCCACGCGGCCCGATATCCGGACGGGGATAGTTGGGGCGACGACGTCGGCATAACGGGTTTGGAGCACCGTCCGTGCGAGGCGGTCGCCGGTCTCGCTGCCCCGGCCGAGCGTCTTGATCATCACGAAGACGTGATCCCTGCGCCGGCCCGCCCGTGGCGGGGAACGCTGCCGGCGACGGCTCGCCCCACCGCCGACGGCCGACGCCATGCCTGCACTTACTGCCCGCCCCCATGCCCGCCCCATGCCCGCCCCCTGGGCGGGCTTGCGTCCGCGCAACCGCCCGATGAGGCAAACGGTCGCACTCGCTACCGGCCTGCGGGCCGACATGCTATGCGCCAGACGCATTCCTGCCACTCGATATCGCAATCCATTGCCGGATAACGCATTATTCGTGCCAAGCCGTTGGAAGCGGCCGTTTCCTGGCCGGCCGTGATGCGCTGCGATAGCCTGGATCTATCGATAACCCATGATTTTATCTATTTTATTTTCGTGAACGTGTCTCCTAATGTTGCATTGCGAAGGCGGGGGCTGCCCATTGCGTATCCGCTCCCGCCTGCCAGTTACACCGTGATCAACGCAAGGAGCCGCCATGTCTCTCGTCAATACGCCGATCAAACCGTTCACGGCGCAGGCCTACAAGCAGGGCAAGTTCATCGAGGTCACCGATGCCGACGTGAAGGGCACGTGGTCGGTGTTTTTCTTCTACCCGGCTGACTTCACCTTCGTCTGCCCGACCGAGCTCGGCGATCTGGCCGACCATTACGGCGAGTTCCAGAAGCTCGGCGTCGAGATCTATGGCGTCTCCACCGACACGCACTTCACCCACAAGGCGTGGCACGACACCTCCGAGACCATCGGCAAGGTTCAGTACGCGCTCCTCGGCGACCCCACCGCGACGCTGTCGCGCAACTTCGAGGTGCTGCGCGAGGATCAGGGCCTCGCCGATCGCGGCACCTTCCTCGTCGATCCCGACGGCGTGATCCAGATCGTCGAGGTCACGGCCGAGGGCATCGGCCGCAACGCCGAGGAGCTGCTGCGCAAGGTCAAGGCCGCCCAGTACGTGCGCGCGCATCCGGGTGAGGTCTGCCCGGCCAAGTGGGAGGAAGGCGAAGCGACGCTCGCGCCCTCGCTCGACCTGGTCGGCAAGATCTGATCGGGCAAGATCTGATTGCCGCATGTGCCTTCCGCGGCGGCCCGTGCCGCCGCGGAGGGTGTGCGGGCCGCAGACCCGAGGCCACCGGATGGCGATGGCCTGCGGTTTGCCGCCTTTTCCCTCTCACACGACCCCGGAGGATGATCATGCTGAACGATGGCCTGAAAGCCCAGCTCAAGACCTATCTGGAGCGGGTGGTGCGTCCGGTGCACATCGTCGCCTCGCTCGACGACGGCGCGAGGTCGCGCGAGTTGCAGGGCCTGCTCGCCGATATCCGCGCCCTGTCCGACAAGATCACCGTGACCGAGCTTTCCGGCGACGGCGAGCGCGCGCCCTCCTTCGCCCTGACCTCGCCCGGCCAGGACATCAGCCTGCGCTTCGCCGGCCTGCCGATGGGACACGAGTTCACCTCGCTCGTGCTGGCGCTCCTGCAGGTGGGGGGCTATCCGCCCAAGGTGGAGCAGGCGATCATCGATCAGGCGAAGGCCGTCGACGGCGATTTCACCTTCGAGACCTATTACTCGCAGAGCTGCCAGAACTGCCCGGACGTGGTGCAGGCGCTGAACCTGCTCGCGGTGCTCAACCCGCGCATCCGGCACGTCGCCATCGACGGCGCGGCCTTTCCCGACGAGGTCGCGGCGCGGCAGGTGATGGCGGTGCCCACCGTCTACCTCAACGGCGAGGTGTTCGGGCAGGGCCGCACCAGCCTGGAGGAGATCATCGCCAGGATCGACACGGCGTCGGCCGCGCGCGATGTCGAGAAGATCAACGCCCGCGACGCCTTCGACGTGCTCGTTGTCGGCGGCGGCCCCGCCGGCGCCGCGGCCGCGATCTACGCGGCGCGCAAGGGCATCCGCACCGGCGTCGTGGCGGAGCGCTTCGGCGGGCAGGTGCTCGACACGCTGGCGATCGAGAATTTCATCTCCATCCCGCATACCGAAGGGCCGAAGCTCGCCACGGCGCTCGAACAGCACGTGCGCGAATACGAGGTCGACATCATCAACCTGCAACGCGCCGAGCGGCTCTCAGTCACCGGCTGGCTCGTCGAGGTCGGGCTCGCGAGCGGCGCGAAGCTGCACTCGAAGACCGTCATCCTCGCCACCGGTGCGCGCTGGCGGCAGATGAACGTGCCCGGCGAGGACACCTACCGCAACAAGGGCGTGGCCTATTGCCCCCACTGCGACGGCCCGCTGTTCAAGGGCAGGCGCGTGGCGGTGATCGGCGGCGGCAATTCCGGCGTCGAGGCGGCGATCGACCTTGCCGGCATCGTCAGCCACGTGACGCTGATCGAGTACGAGGGACGGCTTCGCGCCGACGAGGTGCTGCAGCGCAAGCTCAACACGCTGGCGAACGTCGACATTATCACCTCCGCCCGCACCACGGAGGTGACCGGCGACGGGCAGAAGGTCAACGGTCTCGTCTACGAGGACCGCAGGTCCGGTGAGCTGCGCACGTTGCCGCTGGAGGGCATTTTTGTGCAGATCGGCCTGCTGCCCAACACCGAGTGGCTGAAGGACGTGGTGGATCTGACGCCGCGCGGCGAGATCGTGGTCGACGCCCACGGCCAGACCTCGCTGCCGGGCGTGTTCGCGGCGGGCGACGCCACGACTGTGCCCTACAAGCAGATTGTCATCGCCATCGGCGAGGGCGCGAAAGCCTCGCTCGCCGCCTTCGACCACCTGATCCGCACGCTTCCCGAGGCGGCGAGACCCGAGGCTGCCTGACGGAATGAACCTCAGGGAGCTGCAATATCTCGTCGCCCTGGCCCAGCACCGCAATTTCGGCCGGGCGGCGGAAGTCTGTCTCGTGAGCCAGCCGACGCTCTCCACCCAGATCCGCAAGCTGGAGGAGGAGCTTGGCGTGGCGCTGGTGGAGCGCGCGCCGCGCAACGTCATGCTGACGGCCGCCGGCGTCGAGATCGTCGAGCGCGCCCGCCGCGCCCTGCACGAGATCGAGCAGATCCGCGTGACGGCGCGCCGGTGCCGCCAGCCCGGTGCCGGCTCGGTGCGGCTCGGCGTGTTCCCGACGCTCGGCCCCTATCTGCTGCCCCATGTCGTGCCGCGGATCGGTGAGCGCTTCCCCCGGCTCGAACTGCTGCTGGTCGAGGACAAGAGCGATGTGCTGCTCGAACGGCTCGACGCGGGCGGGCTCGACGCCGCGATCCTCGCCACCCCCGTCCAGCACGCCCAACTGCACTGCGAGGCACTGTTTGACGAGCCGTTTCTGCTCGCCGTCCCGCGCCGCCACCCGCTGGCGCGGCGCGCGACCATTGACGTGGCGGAACTCGCCCGGCACGATCTGATGCTGCTCGAGGACGGCCATTGCCTGCGTGAGCAGGCGCTCGACGTCTGCCATCTGGCGGGCGGGGCCGAGGCGGCGCGTTTCCGCGCCACGAGCCTCGAGACCCTGCGCCAGATGGTGCTCGCCGGGTCGGGCATCACCCTGCTGCCACAGCTCGCCGCCACCGCCCCCGTGCCGCATGCGGAGGGCATCCGCCTGCTGCGCTTTTCCGGCACGCCGCCCGGCCGGCAGGTCGCCCTGTTCTGGCGCAAGAGCTCGGCGCTCGACGACGTGCTCGCCGCGGTGGCGGGCATCGTCCGCGAAGTAGCGCGATCGCTGCTCGTAACGGAGGCCGGGGAGGCGCGCCACTCGGCACGGCCCACCACCGCGAAGGCCGCCACCCCGGCCTGACACCGCGCGGCGGACCACGCCCGCGCAATCGCCGCCGCGGCTCTCGGCCCTGCGCTGCTGCCAGACCGGCAGAGTCGGATTGCGCGTATCTACCGCAATGACGCCACGACACTGACATGGATCGTCACATATGCGACGATAATGACGCTATTCTGACATATTTGTTTTTGCGGATTTCAGTGGAGCGTTGAAATGTCGGGCATTTATTCTGACGGTATGCGAACTGGCCATCCGGCCTCAAACGTCGGGAACGGTGATCTGCATGAAACCGGGGCCACCGGTCGTTCCGGCCATACGGCGTCGGTGGTGCAGAATCGGAGCTTTGCTTCGTCATCCGCAGAATCGATGACAAACAGCAGCGATGCCGTCCCCACCGAGACCAGCTAGTCGTCCGACCTGCCGTCCGATCGATGGCTCATGGCGGCTCGTGCCCGAAAAGCAGTATTCCTGAAAAATCGACACCGGGCCTGCCGGATTTATGCGGGCGGAGGGGAGCGGCTCACATTCACGACACACATATTGACGTATTCTGCCGCATATGAGACATTAATGTCGTTATTATGCCTTAATTATCGCTATCAGTCATCTTGTGGAGCGTGAAATGTCGGATTTTTCCGTGTCATCCCGTGCGCCGTCCGTGGGGCAGGGCGTTGCTTCCACTGCCGATTCCGCGCAGCAGGGTACGTTGGGCAAGGGGCGCGGTCCCGATGGCGAGATCGTCGAATGGCAGCCGTCCGTGACGAAAAGCCAGTCCCTGCCCACTGGTGCAGGCGTATCATCGGACAAGCTGATCACCGCACGCGCGGTGTCGGCCGGTCCCCAAGTCGAGAGAACCGCTGACGAAGATGTCGACGGCGAGGTATCCGACACGGACGTCAGCCTCCTGTCTGACCTGTCCTCCCTGTCGGACGAATCCGACGACGACAGCGACGGCGGGTATAGAAACCCGCCACCGACAATACGGCGTTCCGTCTGACGCTGCGTACGGTCTTGCGGGGGAATTGATGTCCGTCACAGATGTGCCACCCCTTCCCGTGGACCCTCGTCAGACGCCCGATCCTCCGGAGGCGCGGCGCTTGACGGCTTCCGGCGCGCTCGCCGCGGCCACGCCCATAGTGCAAACGACCGCCGCGCTGCCGGGCGAGGACAGGCAACGCGTCGTCGCTGTGCTTCCGGGGGCTCCGGAGGTGTTGGTGCTCGCGGATGACTTTCTCGCCCCGCCGACCCGGGAGCGATCCGGCGGCGACAGGCAGGTTGTCCGTCTGCCGACGCCCGCCGTGGAGGCTGAGGCGGTCACCCCTGTCGTCGTGACGCGTTCAAGAAGCGGCGCTCCGGTGATCCCGTCCGCCGTTCTCGCCAACTGGACGCAGGATATTGCCTTCCTCTCCTCCCGCGATGCCGAGGAGGTCAGGCGCGGCCTCGGCAATTTCCTGCGCAGCGACAACAGGAGCCGGGATGACGATCCGGGCGCCTACCTGACGAGCGTTCGGGACGGTGCGTTCGCCGGGGCTGCCTACGGGCAGGAAATGGCGTCGTCGCTCCGGACGGAGCTCGATGAGATTCTGGGGTCCGATAAGCAGGGGCCGGTCCTCGTCGCGACCCTGACATCCGAACAACAGAAGGCCCTCGTCGAGACGGCGCACCGGCTGGTGGACCGGCTGCTCGACTCCGGCGACGCCGTGAGCGTCTTCAGACGCGCCGGCGATGATTATCTCAAGGTGAGCGGCCAATACGCGCGGAGGATCGCCGCTGAGCGCGGAAGTCCGGCCACTTTGAACAAGGCCATCACCACGCTCTACATCAACAACCTCTTTCTGCGCGGCGCATGCAGCGCCCTCAACCACGCTGCCGCCGACATGGGCGGCGGCGACCGGCGGCTTGCCGTCGTCGCAGCCCTCGTGCAGCGTCTCGTCAACGGCGCCGATTCGCCGCATGTGCAGGTAACGGATCCCGATGTCGTGCGCGCGTATGGGCTGCATCGCGACGCCGTTCAGGGCACGCTCAGGGCGGCACTGGAGAAAGCGGGAGCGCCTTTCGTGTCTTGAGCGATTGCCGATCGGCCGGATTGCCGTCTGAAGGACCGGGCGCGGGTGCCTTAAAACCGTCCGCCGGTGCGAAACCCGCCACCGCCGCCGCCCGACGAACCGCGCGATGAGCGCCCGCCGCCGAAGCCGCCTCCCGTCCCGAATCCGCCGCCCCAGCCGCCGCGGGTGGGCGGCGGGCGGTTCCAGCGCTGGTCGCGGGGCTGGTGGCCGCGCCGGTAGCCGCTGCGCAGCGCGTCGCCAAGATCGCGCGACGACAGCACGCCGCCGATGATGCCGCCGAGAATGTCGCCGATCAGCTTGTCGTTGACGAAGCCGCCACCCTGGCGCTCGTAGCCGGACTGGCGAAAGTCCTCGCGCGAGCGCTCCAGCTCCACGCGCTTGCGGGCGAGGTCCACCGCGACCTTGCGCGCCTCCTCCGCCTCCTTGGCGAGGCGCTCCAGCGCGGTTTCGATGTCCTGCAGGCGGCGCACGATGCGCTCGTCCTCGGGGGTCGGCGTTTTGAGCGCCTCGCGCAGCAGGCTGCGCAGGTCCTCGCGCTTCAGCGAATCCGCAAGCTCCTCCTGCGCGCGTGTCAGGCCGGAGTTCTCGCCCTCGGTCAGCGCCGCGCGCCGCGCCTCGGTCGCGGCAAGCGCTTTTTCCAGCTCGGCCTGCTTCGCGTCGTGCGCGTCGAGCGCCGCCACCGCCTCGGCCTGCGCGGCCTCCAGCGCGGCGATGCCGTCGGTCTCCAGCCCGGCGCGCTCCAGCGCCTGAAGGCGGGCGCCCTCTTCCTCGGCCGTCGCCTTCAACCGTTCGGCATGCTCGCGCAGACGCTTGGGGATCTCGTTGAGCAGAAAGAAATTCTGCCGTGCCGGCTCATAGCGGATGAGGCGGGCGACGTAGTCGTCGCCCCAGCGCGTCAGGAAACCGCCGCGATAGGCGGGCGTGCCGTAGCCGCGCTCCCACAGATAGGCGAAGAGGCGGTCGGCGAGATAGGGCTTCGACTTGGCGTCGCGATCGGCCTCGGCCTGCTCCGCCTTTTCCTCCGCCGCTTGCGCCCTCGCCAGCGCGCCCTCCAGCTTCGCCGACTGCGCCTGCCATGCGACGTCCTCGGCAAGGCGGTTTTCGGTCGCCTCCTGCTGCGCGTCGATGCTGGCGGCCGCCTCCTGCACCGCCTGGGCGCGGGCGGCGCGCTCGCGGCGCAGCGCCGCCAGATCCTCGGCCAGCCCCTCGTGCTGCTGGCGGATGGCCGCCACCTGGCGGTTGTGCGCTTCCAACGTCGCTAGTGCCTGCCGCTCGGCGGCGTCGAGCTTGCCGGCCACCTGCTGCTGGCCCAGCGCGTCGAGGCGCAGGCGCGCCAGATCGCGGTAGAGCGCGGCCTGCTCGCCGCGCAGCCGTGCGGCCTCCGCCGTCGTCTGCTCGATGACCGAGGCCACCCGACCCTCGTCCGCCTGCACGCGCCCCACAGCCTGCTCGATGACCCTGAACGTATCGCCCGCGCTCAGCATGGCCTCACCATTCCGTAATCGTGCCCTGCGACACGTTCATATGATAGACGGGTTCCAGCGCCCCGCGCGGCTTTTCGCCCAGCGTGTCGTTCTGGAGGATGCCGTCGTCCTGCTTGTCGCGCCGCACGGCCTCGAATGTGCGCTCCGGCACACGCACGCCCCAGCGGGTGACCGTCCGGACCTTGCCATCCTCCTCGCTGCGGATCGGCAGCGACAGCACCGTGCCGTCGGGCGTCACCGCCTCGACGATCAGATAGTAGTTGCGCGCGTTGGTGTTGACATCCGGAATGCGGAAGACGCCGGTGTCCTCGCCGGGCCGCGACACGATGCGCAGCCGGTAGGTCTGCGCGAGTTCCGCGCGCAGCCGCTCCAGCGAGGCGATCACGCCCCGCGCCGCGTCGGCGTCGCCGTTCGACAGGGCGGCCACCCCGTCTTCCAGCAGGGCATGCGCCCGTGCCTGCGCATCGTCCGTGCGCGCCTCGGCGAGCGCCCGGTTGGCTATCTCCTCGAGCCTTTGTGGCAGGGTCTCGGCCAACTCCACGCGCGCCGCCTCGACGGCCCGTTCGTGGCTGGCGCGCTGCCACGACGACACGCCGATCCAGGCGGCGAGCAGCAGGACGACGATGCCGGCGATCCTGCCGTAGAACCCGCGCCGCACCCAGATATGCGCGAGCCGGCGCGAGCCCGTCTGCGCCGGCTCATAGGTGAAGCGGCTTTCCTTCAGCGCCTTGATGCCTTCGTCCAGGATGCGGTCGGAGACCTCAAGGCCCTGGCTTTCATAGATGCGGCGCAGGCGCTCCTTGAGGTCCCCGTCGCGGCCGTCCTGCCCGAGCTCCCTCAGGGCGAGGTTTTCGTTGTGACGCAGCGTGTCCACCACGTCCATGGCCAGCATGACCTCGTCGAGCTTGCCGGCGCTGTTGCCGGTACTTGCCTGACCCGGCGCATCAGCCGTCGATGACAAGGGCATTGCCCTCCTCGGCGAGGCGGGCGATGCGGCGCTTGCCGTCTTCCACGGCGGCGCGGATTTCCTCGCTGTTCTTCGTGGACTGCTCGCGCAGTTCCTTGACGATCTCGATGGAGCGGACCTGATAGTTCACCACGCTGTCGACGAGCTTCTTCACCGCGTCGGCGCGCACGGTGGGGCCGTAGCCGGCCTTGAGCGCTTCCTCCTGCACCTTGCCGCCGATGTCGGCCAGCACCTCGAGCGACTTGGAGACGCCTTCCTTGAGTTCGTTCAGCGTCTCGGTGGCCTCGTGCAGGCCGAACAGGCCGGTGAAGGAGGCGCGCAGCGCGGTCAGCACGGATTCATTGGTGGTGAAGAAGCTCACCGCCTGCTGGTACACCCGCTCCTTGGCGTTCGTCGTCTGCTGGAGGCGCGCGATGACGACCTCGGAGGTGTTGTAGCTGATGGTGAGGTTGTCGGCGAGGTCCTTGGCGATCTGGTAGCGGGCTTCCTCGCTCTGCACGTGGCGCAGGTGTTCGTCGCGCAGCAGTTCGAGCTTCGCCCGCTCGCTGACGTCGTCCTCGGCCGGGAAATTGGCCACGTTGTCGGAGGCGGTCTTGAGTCCGGCCCGCGCCGCGTCGAGCTTGCCCTCGGCGGTTTTGAGGATTTCGAGCGCCGCGACCTCGGCCTGCTTGAGCGCGCCGCGGAAATCGCGATAGGCCTCAAGGATGATATGCTCGCGCTCGATGGCGTCGCGGGTGTCCTTCGAGACGGAGAGGTAGGTGTCCTTGATGGTGTCGAAGCGCGCGCCGATGTCGCCGCGCGACACCTTGATCCAGACGTTGGTGGCGCGTTCGAACAGGTCGATCTTGCCGTCGTCGAGCTGGTCGACAAGGCGCTTGGCGTCGTCGCGGATGGAGTCAAAGGAGCGGGCGATGGTCTCGTAGCGCTCGCCGACCGAGATCTGCGACACCTGGTTGCGCACCACCTCGTTGAACACGCTCATCTGCTGCAGGGTGCGGGTGATGATGGCAATCTTGTCCGGCTCGATATCGGCGATTTTCTGAAGCAAGCCGGTGATGGGCGACTCCTCCGCCGCGCCGTTCTGCACGAGGCCGAGTTCCCGCAGGCTGCTGACAGCCTTGTCGAGATATTGCAGGGGCGTTCTGACCGCGATCTCGCTCATTGTCGTTCCTCATGCGCTGTAGCTGGATGTCCAGACTGAGGTGCTGATCAAGCTTACTCAGCCCCAATGACAAGCGCAATACACGACACGGCGCGGCAACGGCGGGGGCCGACGCCGCGTTGCGCGGGATCGATCATCGAGAACGGGGCATCAGCCCTTGTCGCCGGCGGGCAATGGCTGGAGCCGCGCGGCGTCGGACAGGTGTTCCAGGCCGGCGTCGCTACCCCTTCGCGCACGAGGGCCGGGCACCGGGGGAGCGGTCGTCTCCCGCGTCTGGATCACGGGCTGCTGCCGGGGCGGCGTGGCGCGGGCACGCGGCACCCGTATCGTGCCGGCCCTGATCGTTGCCCACGGATGGACTGTCCCTGCGGGATAGCGCACCACGAGCAGGGCCCTGGGCAGGACGCTGTCCTTGGGCCAGTATTTCACCACCATGGTCCTGTCGTCGTCACCTCCGTTGTGCGCGATTTCCCATCCCATCCGGGCGAGAATGTCCGACTGCCGGAACGTGTAAGTCGGCTTCGGCGCTTCGGCATGCGCCTGTTTCGGGATCGCTTTTGGGGCGGTCACGCGCCGGTGTTTCCTGTCGGCCTCCGCCTTGATGACCAGCTGTCCCCCGGCGATCAGGGCCGGAGAGGGGCGGTGTGACGTCGCCGTCTCGCTCGCGGGGGATGGCGAGAATCCCGTGTCGGATTGCTGACGGGGCGGGCGGTAAGAAACAGAATTATTGCTGATGGACATGGTATATCCTTTGCATCTAGCAGGTGGACAGCCGGATCTCGCCCCGTTGCACAGGCTGGCCCAGCCGGGCTTCTGCATCCTGCTCGGGCACAAGAGCGCTCCGCTTTCACCTTGCGACGGAGGCGCGCTGTCGAGAAACGCGTCGAGCTTGCCCGGAGACCGCCGAGCAGAGTTTTATTCGTCTTTACTTTAGGGTCTTTTCCGCCTGTCTTTGTTCCAGTTTATAAGCATTAAACTGGCGCACGACCGAAGTTGCTTCAAACCGGGCACGGGAGGTGACCGTCTGGTCGCCTTCCCCGTTCCCCTTGAAATAATCCCTGTCATCCCGGCGTTGCTGTGCAGCCTTTCGGCCATCGGCTATGTCATACTGGTAGAGGGCTTGTGTGTAGTCCTCTCTCCGGGCGGAACTTTCGGTCCCCTGCATGTAGCGTGGTCTGCTTTCCGCCGTAACAACGGTATTGGCCGCACGGCTGGAGGGCGTCTTGGGCAGCTGCGCCTCCCCCTGCGTTACGATTTGGGGCGACCCGTCCTCTCGCCTGCTCTGGCCCGTCGCCGTCGCCCCCGTGGGTGTGGAGTCCTGAAGGGCAGTTGCGGAAGGTGTCGTAAAATGTGGTCTACCAATTGACTCAGACATATTACCCTCAAACATTGCGCAACAATAAATATCCATCAACAAGCATAATGATATGGAAACAATATTGCAACAGAAAATTAAATCAAGAAATAAATCTCATATTCTATTACAGATGTTTAATAATATTAAATATTATTATTTTATAAGAATATTTATGTGCTTAAATTCTAATGTTAATATTTCTGTATAAATTATTGTGTTGAGTTTAGGCTCATCATTACATATGAATCGCCCGCCCGAGCGCCCTCAGCGCCGCCTCCTGCAGCGCCTCGCCTTGCGTCGGGTGCGCGTGGATGGTGGCGGCGATGTCTTCGAGGCGGGCGCCCATCTCCAGCGCCAGCCCGAAGGCCGCCGCGAGTTCCGAGATGCCGGCGCCCACAGCCTGGATGCCGAGCACGACGTGGTTGTCGGCGCGCGCCGTCACGCGCACGAAACCGTCCTCGGCGAGCTTCGTCATGGCGCGGCCGTTGGCGCTGAAGGGGAAGGTGCCCACCTTGATCTCGCGCGCGGCAGCCCGTGCCTCGTCCGGCGACAGGCCGACGCTGACGATCTCGGGATCGGTGAAGCACACGGCCGGGATCGCCTGCCTGTCCCATTGCCGCCGGTGGCCGGCGACGATCTCCGCCACCATCTCGCCCTGCGCCATGGCGCGGTGCGCCAGCATCGGCTCGCCGGTGACGTCGCCGATGGCGTAGATGCCGCGCATCGACGTACGGCATTGCGCGTCGATGCGCAGGAAACGGCCGTCCATGTCGATGAGCAGCTCCTCGCGGCCCCAGCCCTCGGTCACCGGCCTGCGGCCCACCGTGACGAGGACCTTGTCGGCGGCGATCCTTCTTTCCGCGCCGTCCGCGCCCTCCACCAGCAGCTTGCCGGCGCCGTCGAGGCCGCGCGCCTTGGTGTCCGTCAGCACCGCGATGTCGAGCGCGTTAAGGCGCTTCAGGACGGGGCGCGTCAGGTCGGTGTCGTATTGCGGCAGGATGCGCGACGCCGCCTCCACCACGGTCACGCGGCTGCCGAGCTTGGCGAAGGCGGTGCCGAGCTCCAGCCCGATGTAGCCGCCGCCGATGATGGCGAGCCGCCCGGGCACCTCGGTGAGCGCCAGCGCTTCGGTCGACGAGATGACGTCGCCGCCGAAGGGCAGGAACGGCAGCTCGACCGGCGCGGAACCGGTGGCGATGACGACCGTCTCGGCGCGCACGATGCGCGTGCCGACATCGGTCTCGACCGCGACCGTGCGGCCGTCGACGAAGCGTGCCTGGCCGGTGACGATCTTCACCCGCGCCTTCTTCAGCAGCGCCGCCACGCCGCTGTTGAGGCGCGAGACGATCTCGTCCTTCCACTGGACTGTTCTGGCGAGGTCGATGGCGGGCGCGGTGGCGGCGATGCCGAGCGGGTTGTCGCCCATGGCCAGATGGTTGATGCGGTCGAATTCCTCGGCCGCGTGGATGAGCGCCTTGGAGGGGATGCAGCCGACCATGAGGCAGGTGCCGCCGACCTTGCGCGCCTCCACGATCACGGTGTCGATGCCCAGTTGCCCGGCGCGGATGGCGGTGACGTAGCCGCCGGGCCCGGCGCCGATGACCAGCAGCTTGCAGGTGATTTCCCTGGCGGTTGCGGGGTTCGGCATCGTCAGCCCTCCACGAAGATGAGCGCGGGCGTTTCCAGAAGGGCGCGCAGGCGCTGGATGAAGCTCGCCGCGTCCCAGCCGTCGATGACGCGGTGGTCGAAGCTCGACGACAGGTTCATGATCTTCCTCGGCACGAACGTGCCGCCGTCCCAGACCGGCCTGACGGCGATCTTGTTGACGCCGACGATGGCGACCTCGGGATGGTTGATCACCGGCGTCGAGACGATGCCGCCCATCGGGCCGAGCGATGAGATGGTGATGGTCGAGCCCGAAAGATCGTCGCGGCTCGCGGTGCCCGCCTTCGCCGCCTGTGACAGGCGGTCGAGCTCGATGGCGCAGTCCCACAGGTCGCGCGCCTCCGCGTGCTTCACCACCGGCACGACGAGGCCCGCAGGCGTCTGCGCCGCGATGCCGATATGAATGCCGGCATGGCGATGGATCACGCTGGCCTCGTCGTCGAAGCGGGCGTTCATCTGCGGATGGTCGGCAATGGCGCGCACCAGCGCCCGCATCAGGAAGGGCAGGATAGTGAGGCGTGGCTGCTCGGGCTTCTTGTCCTTGTTGAGCGCGGTGCGCAGATCCTCGAGCGCGGTCACGTCCACCTCTTCCGCATACATGATGTGCGGAATGCGCGACTTCGACAGCGCCATCTTCTCGGCGATGCGCCGGCGCAGGCCGATGACGCGGATCTCCTCCACCCCGGTGCGCGGCGAAAGCCCCGGCCCGCGCGCGGGCGCGGTCTGGCCGCCGCGGGCAATGAAGCCGTCGAGGTCTTCATGGGTGATGCGGCCGGCGGGGCCGGAACCCGCCACCTGCCGCAGGTCGACGCCGGCCTCGCGGGCGCGCTGGCGCACGGAGGGCGCGGCCAGCGGCTTCTCGCCCTCGGGCCGGGGAGCGGCCGTTACCGCGGCTGCGACGGCCGTCTTGGGAGCCGCCTTGGAGGCGACCTTGGCGGCGGGAGCAGGCGGTTTCGGCGGCTGCGGCCGGGCGGCGGGTGCCGGTGCGGCGGCGGTTTCGGCGGCAGGCAATTCGGGGGCGGGCAATGCGACGGAGAGTGACTCGGCGGAAGCCCGCGCCTCGGGCACGGCCTCATCCGCCCCCACGTTGCCCTCTCCCTCGACCTTGAGGCGGATGAGCGGCGCGCCGATGGCGACCTTCGCGCCGATCTCCGCGCCGAGCCACAGCACCTCGCCGTGGACGGAGGAGGGGATCTCGACGGTGGCCTTGTCCGTCATGACGGCGGCGAGCACCTGGTCCTCGCGCACGAGGTCGCCGGGCTTGACCTGCCACTCGACGAGTTCGGCCTCGGCGATGCCTTCGCCGACATCAGGCATGCGGATCACGTATTCGCCCATATCAGCCCTCCCAATCAGCCTTCGATCGTCTGTACAAGCGCGCGGCCGACGCGGGCGGGGCCGGGGAAGTAGTCCCACTCCTGCGCGTGCGGGTAGGGCGTGTCCCATCCGGCGACACGGGCGATGGGGGCTTCGAGATGGTAGAAGCAGTGCTCCTGCACCAGCGCTGCGAGCTCGCCGCCGAAGCCCGAGGTCAGCGTCGCCTCGTGCACCACGACGCAGCGTCCGGTCTTGCGTACAGAGGCAACGATGGTTTCGAGGTCGAGCGGCAGCAGCGTGCGCAGGTCGATGACCTCGGCGTCGATGCCGGTTTCCTCGGCCGCCGCCTGCGCCACGTAGACCATGGTGCCGTAGGCCAGCACCGTGACGGCGGAGCCGGGACGTGCGACGGCCGCCTTGCCGAGCGGCACGGTGTAGTGCCCCTCCGGCACCTCGCCGGCCGGGTGCTTCGACCACGGCGTCACCGGCCGCTCGTGGTGGCCGTCGAAGGGGCCGTTGTAGAGGCGCTTGGGCTCCAGGAAGATGACCGGGTCCGGGTCCTCGATGGCGGCGATCAGGAGGCCCTTGGCGTCATAGGGGTTGGAGGGCACGACGGTTTTCAGGCCGGAGACGTGGGTGAACAGTGCCTCCGGGCTCTGGCTGTGGGTCTGGCCGCCGAAGATGCCGCCGCCCGTCGGCATGCGGATGGTGATCGGGCAAGTGAACTGGCCATTGGAGCGGTAGCGGATGCGCGCCGCCTCCTGGGTGATCTGGTCGTAGGCCGGATACATGTAGTCCGCGAACTGGATCTCGACGCAGGGCTTCAGCCCATAGGCCGCCATGCCGATAGCGGTGCCGACGATGCCGGATTCGCTGATCGGCGCATCGAAGCAGCGCGTCTTGCCGTATTTCTGCTGCAGCCCCTGGGTGCAGCGGAACACGCCGCCGAAATAGCCCACGTCCTCGCCATAGACGACGACGGTCCCGTCGCGTTCCATGGAGACGTCCATGGCGCTGCGCACGGCCTCGATCATCGACATGCGGGCCAAAGCTGTCCGGGTCATGACTCAAACCCCCGTCTGCTGGCGCTGGCGCACGAGATGCGGCGGCATTTCGGCATAGACGCCCTCGAACATGTCGCGCACCGAAGGCTTGCCGCCGGAATGCAGCGTGCCGGAGCTCTCGGCCTCCTTCTGGGCGGCGATGACGGTATCGAGGATTTCCGCCTCCGTCTGCTTGTGGCGATCCTCGGACCACACCCCGCGCAGGATGAGGTGGTTCTTGAGCCGGATGATGGGGTCGCCGAGCGGCCAGGCGTCGGATTCGTCCTTGGGGCGATAGGCGGACGGGTCGTCCGACGTCGAGTGCGCGCCCGCCCGGTAGGTGACGTATTCGATGAGGGTCGGCCCGAGATTGCGCCGCGCCCGCTCCACCGCCCATTTCGCCACGGCGTGAACCGCGAGGTAGTCGTTGCCGTCGACGCGCAGCGACGGCAGGCCGAAGCCGAGCCCGCGCGCCGCGAACGTGCCCGAGCCGCCGCGCGCGATGCCCTGGAAGGTCGAGATCGCCCACTGGTTGTTGACCACGTTGAGCACCACCGGCGCCCGGTAGGTGGAGGCGAACACGAGGCCGGCGTGAAAGTCCGATTCCGCCGTCGAGCCGTCGCCGATCCAGGCGGCGGCGATCCTGTCGTCGTTCATGATGGCCGACGCCATGGCCCAGCCCACCGCCTGCGGAAACTGCGTCGCCAGATTGCCGGAGATGGTGAAGAAGCCGTGCTCCTTCGATGCGTACATGATCGGCAGTTGCCGGCCCTTCAGCGGATCACGGGCGTTCGAGTAGATCTGGTTCATCATCTCGACGAGCGGATAGCCGCCCGCGATCAGTAGTCCCGCCTGCCGATAGGTGGGGAAGTTCATGTCGCCGGGCGAGAGCACCTTGCGGAAGGCGCAGGAAATCGCCTCCTCGCCCAGATGCTGCATGTAGAAGGAGGTCTTGCCCTGGCGCTGGGCGATCTGCATGCGCGCGTCGAAGGTGCGCAGCGTCATCATGTCGCGCATGCCGACGAGCAGTTCCTCGTCGGTGAGCAGCCCCGCCCACGGCCCCGTCGCCTCGCCTGAACGGTTCAGCACGCGGATGATGGAGAAGGCGAGATCGCGGATGTCCTCGGGGTTGACGTCGATGTCGGGACGCGGCACCGCGCCCGCCCTGGGGATGCGCACGTTGGAGAAATCCGGCGCGCCGCCGGGGCGCACCTCGGGTTCCGGCACATGCAGGCTTAGCCGCCCGCCGCCGGACGCCGCCGGCACCGACCTCACCGTCATGGTCGCTCCCCTTCTGTTTCCAAGCCTTGTTTGTTCCAAAGCGTTGTTCACCGGCATCGCTCATGAACGGGATGCCTTGCCCGTCATAGTATCCCGGCCATTGTCCAAGTCCAGACGGCGTGGACGGGCGCAGCCAAAATAACAATAAACCATGAGCCCGGAGGCCGGCGCGCGGAAGATTGTTACGGCACGCACCCCTCACGCTTTCCGTTGGATGCCGTTGTAACCATTGACGTGCGGAGACGCACGGCCCGCGCCGGAGACGCGCTGTCCGGCGGCGAGCGCGCTTGCGAGGCTTGTGCTTCGCCATACTATGTTTCGCACATGCAGCAATCGGCGCATGCAAGGCAGCCCTCTCCGCCGCCTCGCGCACTCATGAGGACGATCATCATGGCGACCCTGTTCGATCCCGTAACCGTTGGCGATTTGACCCTGCCGAACCGCATCGCGCTCGCGCCGCTCACCCGCAACCGCTCGCCCGGCGCGGTGCCGACGGACCTGTCGGTGCTCTATTACACCCAGCGCGCGACCGCCGGCCTGCTGATCACGGAGGCGACCGCCATCACCCAGCAGGGACAGGGCTATGCCGACGTGCCGGGCCTCTACGCGCCCGAGCAGCTTCAGGGCTGGCGCAAGGTGACGGACGCGGTCCACGCAGCCGGCGGCCATATCTTCGTGCAGCTCTGGCATGTCGGCCGCATCTCGCATAACTCGCTGCAGCCCGGGGGCCAGGCGCCCGTCGCGCCCTCCGCCATCCGCGCGAAGGCGAAGACCTACCTGATCGACTCCGGCAGCAAGGACAAGTTCGCCGATGTTTCCGAGCCGCGGGCGCTCGAAGTCTCCGAACTGCCCGGCATCGTCGAAGATTACCGCAAGGCCGTGCGCGGCGCGATCGACGTCGCGGGCTTCGACGGCGTCGAGATCCATTCCGCCAACGGCTATCTGCTCGACCAGTTTCTGCGCTCGGGCTCCAACCATCGCACCGACGAATACGGCGGCAGCATCGAGAACCGCATTCGCTTTCCGCTCGACGTGACGCGCGCCATCGCCGAGGAGATCGGCGGCAAGCGCACCGGCATCCGCATCTCGCCCGTGACGCCCGCCAACGACGCCAGCGACCCCGACCCGCAGCCGCTGTTCGAGGCCTATGTGCGCGAACTCGCCAAGCTCGGCCTCGCCTACATCCATGTCGTCGAGGGTGCGACCGGAGGCGCCCGCGACTACCGGCAGGGGGATGCGCCCTTCGACTACGCTGCGCTCAAGGCCGCCTACCGGGAGGCCGGCGGCGCAGGGGCGTGGATCGTCAACAACGGCTATACGCGGGATCTGGCGCAGGCGGCGATCACGGAGGGCAGGGCGGATCTCGTCACGTTCGGCAAGCCCTTCATCGCCAACCCCGATCTTGTGCGCCGCTTCCGGGAGAACGCGCCGCTCAACGAAATCGTGCCGGATACGCTCTATGGCGGCGGCGAGCACGGATACACGGACTATCCGACGCTCGGCTGACCGAAAGGCGCAGGGGGAGAAGCGATGCGGATGCGCCGGTTCCGCTTCTCCCGGCTCGGGAGAAACGCGATCAGGCGCTGCGCCCGCGGGTCGCGATGCTGAATTCGCGAAACCAGATGAACAGTCCCGAGCCGACCAGGATCGGCAGGCCGATGAAGAAACTGACGTCTGGTCCTTGCGCGAACACGAGCCAGCTCACCAGCGCCATGAAGATCAGCTGCGTGTAGGTGAACGGCGCCAGCGTCGTGGCGGGCGCGAACAGGTGGCCCGCCGAGTAGAGGATATGGCCGAGCAGGCCCGCCGTGCCGATCAGCGCGCAGACGAACCATTCCGGCGCGGACTGCGGCCACGTCCACTGCTGGAAGGCGAACGGCAGGGAGAAGAGAAGGCCGACGAAGGACGCGTAGAACTGCTGCGTCACGTTGGAATCGACGCCGGCGAGCTTGCGGGTCAGGATGGCGTAGACCGCCAGCATCACCGCCACTCCCAGCGAATAGAGCATCGCCGGATGGAACGGGACGGAATCCGGATTGATGATGATGAGCACGCCGACGAAGCCGGCGATCACAGCTATCCATCGCTGCCAGTCGATCCGCTCCCCGAGGGCAAATCCCGACAGCAGGCAGATGATCAGCGGCGAGGAGAACGCGATCGAGCCGGTGATCGTCATGGGCAGATGCCGCAGCGCCATGAAGTTGAGCCCGGTGATGGTGATCATGCTGACCGCGCGCGCGACCTCGAGCTTCAGCGATTGCGTGCGCACCACCGCGAGGCCGTGGCGGGGCAGGAAGATGAGCGTCAGCACGATGCACGGAAGCAGGAAGCGGACGAAGATGGACTGCCCCGCGCCGAAGCCGTTTAGCAGCAGCCATTTCGCGGACGAATCGACGCCCGTCATCGCCATCGAGCCGGCGATGACGAGCAGGATGCCGACCCCCCGCCGGTCGGGATTGGGCGCGTTCGCGGCACGATCCCGCGCCGGCTGCGTCGGTTCTCCGGCAGCCGCGCCGGGCGCGGATGAACGGTCGGGGGAGGAAGGATCCTCGGCAGGCGTGGTCAAAATAGCAACTCTGCTCGATCGTGGCTGGACAGGGTGTTAAGGGGATGGGGAGGGAGACGGGACCGCCCGCCGGCGCACAATACACGCTCGGCAGCGGGGCTGCACTTGCAGCTCTTGCAACCCTGCCTGCACTATAAGTAGGCAGCCGCCAGGGGTCGTATCCGGCCTCCCTGGGCAGTTTCCCCGAATATCGGGCAAGCCCACACGGCGCGGTCCGTTGCGTGTCCGCCGCCCTATCTCTTTGTCAATCCATCCGATTCATCCGAAAAGGCGCCCATCCAGGTCCGAAGCCGCAGGCCCCGTCCACGGTCGCCGGCAGCCCGCGGACGGAGAGGCCGGCGACCGGAAGGGAAAAATAGATGTTCAGTATTCGGCAGCGGTTCGGAATTGTGCTTGAACCTCATCTTGAGACGCGGCATGTAAAGAATATGACATATTGGTCGAAGCTGGAGGTCAACGCATGAGCAGTGATGTCGGGCAGGTCTTGAGCAAGGCGGGGCTCATCTCGGTGACGGCCGACATCGTCGCCGCGTATGTGGCGAACAACAGCCTGCCTCCCGCCGAGGTGTTGCAATTCATCGAGGGGGTCCACGCGACGTTCTCGCGGCTCCAGCGCGGCGAGGAAGCCGAAACCGCGCCTGCGCCCGCAGCCGCCGCGGATGCCGCGCCGGCTTCGAGCCCGTCCGCCCCGCCGGCCGAGGCGGCCGAGGAAGTGCCGGAAAAGCCGCTGCCGACGCGCCAGGTCGACGAGGAACTGTTCCGCAAGGCGCAGCTGCGCAATCCGCCCAACGCCCTCGATCCCAGGACGGGCGCGCTGCAGCCGCTCGATTTCGAGGAACTGGTGCCCGACGAGGAAGGCTACGTCTTCGACCCCGCCTGGATCGACCCGGATATCTACGTCGACCAGAAGCCCATCGTGCCGGTGGAAAAGACCGTCAAGGCCGATAGCATCATATGCCTGGAGAACGGCAAGGCGCTCAAGGTGCTCAAGCGCCATCTCGACACGGAATTCGGCCTCACGCCCGACGCCTACCGGCGCAAGTGGGGCCTGTCGGACCACTATCCGCTGGTCACCCACGCCTTCAGCACCTCGCGCTCGAAATACGCCCGCGAGCAGGGGCTGGGCAAGACGCGCAACCGCAGCCGATGAGCCCGCCTGCCCCGGCGATTCTGCCGGGATTCCGGGCCGTCGCGGCACTATACTTGCTCAATACCTGTGCAGCGGCGGCGCCCGGCGACGGGTTCGCCGCCGCCCCGCCCGCCGCGTGAGGGTGGCGAGGGCGTGCCTTCCCGCGCCGCCGGGACAGGGGGAAATCCGCGGCCGCGCCATGGCCTTTCCGACAAACGCAAAGGGCGCGCTTTCCGTCCCGAAAAGCACGTTCCATCAACGCCTTGAAGACGACCGGACGACACGCGGGAATGCCCGCGCGTCAGCGGCCCCAGCGGGCCCGTCGTCTGCGACAGCTCCGACTCATGAGGCGAATTTTAGCCTTTTTGATGGAAAAAATGCGCCCGATCGCAAAAAATTCATTACATGACGTAGAGGCAGGCAATTCTTTTCTCGGGCGACAGAATAAAGTTAAAATACAAAAATATATCTGCCATAAAAGATAAAATAAAAAGATGTTATTCATTAATTCTTGTCATATGCAAGGTTGACATGATTGGATGTGTGTGCATGATTGTCTCAGAAGATTGAAACTTGGATTTCCGATACTCGATCGGGAGTGGTGGATCTTTCCGCCGCCCGCATCGTTACTGGATCGTTGCGCGCTATGCCCGGTCCTGCCTGTGGGCGCTCCCGCGTCCCGTTATCGGGTCCAACCAGCAGAAGGAGAACGGCGGCTCGTGCCTCCCAAATTTTCAGTCCGGAACCTGTACAAAGTTTTCGGTTCGCGACCCGGCAAGGCGATCAAGCTGGCCGGCCGGGGAGTCGGTAAGGATGCGGTTTTCAAGGAAACCCGCTCGGTCGTGGCGGTGAACGACGTTTCGTTCGACCTCGCGGCCGGCGAGATCTTCGTGGTGATGGGGCTGTCCGGCAGCGGCAAGTCCACGCTGGTGCGGTGTCTCAACCGCCTGATCGATCCCACGCGCGGCTCGATCAGGGTCGACGGCGTCGAGATCGTCGACATCGACCGCGAGGCGTTGCGCCAGATACGGCTGCGCAAGATCTCGATGGTGTTCCAGCACTTCGCCCTTTTCCCGCACAAGACCGTCCTCGAGAACGCCGAATACGGCCTGAAGATGCAAGGGTGCAGCCCGGCGGAGCGGCGCGAGCGCGCGCTCAGTGCGCTCGACGCCGTCGGCCTCACCGACTGGGCGGACAGCATGCCCGAAGCCCTTTCGGGCGGCATGCGCCAGCGGGTGGGCATCGCCCGCGCGCTCGCCGTCAACCCGGAGGTGCTGCTGATGGACGAGCCCTTCGGCGCGCTCGACCCGCTGATCCGCGCCGAGATGCAGCAGGAGCTGCTGCGGCTGCGCGAGCGCTACAACTGCGCCATCGTCTTCATCAGCCACGACCTCAACGAGGCCTTGTCGCTCGGCGACCGCATCGCCATCATGAAGGACGGGCGTTTCGTGCAGGTCGGCACGGCCCATGACATCGTCACCAACCCCGCGGACGAGTACGTCGCCGCCTTCACGCGCGATGTCGACCGCAGCCGCGTGCTGCCCGCCGCCACCGTGGTGACGGCGCTCGAACCGCTGATCGCCGGCCACGACCGGGTGGCGGCGGCGCGCGAGCGGCTGGAGGAAGTGCCGCACAACAGCCTGCCGGTGGTCGACGGCGCCAACCATCTGATCGGCATCGTCGACGCGCAGAGCCTTTCCGACGCCCAGCCGCGTTCCGACGTGGCGGCCGCGATGAAGCTGGATGCGCACGCGGTGCAGGCGGATGCGCCCATCGTCGAGGTTTTCGAGCCCTGCGCCGCCGGCGACACGATCCCCGTGGTCAGCGCCAGCGGACGTTACAGGGGCGTGGTGGATCCGCTGCAGGTGTTCGCCGTGCTCGGCAAGAACGGCGTATCCGGCGAATCGGCCCAGTCCGGCCCGCCCGCCCCGGAGGAGGACGATGCCGGCCCCGATGCGTTGGCGGAGCCCGAGCCGGATCGCTCCGTCCCGGAACGCCCCGGCGGGGATGCCGGCGACCGCATCGCGCGGCTGAGCGCCTGAGCGCGGCCGTCCGCCCGGACGCTCGTCCGCACACATAACATGTCCCCGCCGCAGCGCCGCCGCCTTCGCGGCCGGTTGTCCCTGCGGGAAGCCGGATATTCGCGGGGCCGGACAGTACAGGAGGCCATGCCATGGCTACACCAGACCAGACCAGCGCCCAGACCGCCGCGGGGTCGGCGTTCGACGGCCTGCGCGAAACGCTCCTTTCCCTGCCCCAGGCGCTCGGGCTCGGCCCGGACGGCACGCTGCCGCTGGCGCAGTGGGTCAACCTCTTCGTGCGCGAGTGGCTCGTGCCCTATTTCCGGCCGACGTTCCGCGCCATGCAATGGCCGGTGGCGCGGGTGCTGGAGGGGTTCGAGGCCGGCTTGCAGGCCATTCCCTATCCGGTCTTCGTGCTCGTCTGCGCCATTGCCGTGTGGCGGGTGGTGGGGCGCGGCATGGCGATCTTCACCGCGCTGTCGCTGCTGCTGATCGTGTGGCTCAACATCTGGGCACCGACCATGACGACGCTCGCCATGGTGCTGACCGCCGTGCTGTTCAGCGCCGTGATCGGCATCCCGCTCGGGATACTGGCGGCGGGCAGCGACCGGTTCTCGGCCATCCTGCGCCCCGTGCTCGACGTGATGCAGACCATCCCGTCCTTCGTCTATCTGGTGCCGATCGTCATGCTGTTCGGCGTCGGGCTGGTTCCCGGCGTCATCGCCACCATCGTCTTCGCCCTGCCGCCGGTGACGCGGCTGACCAATCTCGGCATCCGGCAGGTCGACAAGGAGATGGTGGAGGCCGGCTACGCCTTCGGCTCGACGCGCCTGCAGGTCTTGACCGAGGTGCAGTTGCCGCAGGCGATCCCCACCATCATGGCGGGGGTGAACCAGACGCTGATGATGGCGCTCTCCATGGTGGTCATCGCGGCGATGATCGGCGCCGGCGGCCTGGGGCTCACCGTCTATACCGGCCTCGGGCGGCTCGACGTCGGCGCGGCGACGGTCGGCGGCATCGGCATCGTGCTCATCGCCATCATCCTCGACAGGTTCACCCAGGCGCTCGCCGTTCCCAAGACGCGCCGCAAGGGGGGCTGGACATTGCGAGGCTATTTGCAGCGCCTCTTAGCGCCGCACTCCGGGCAGGCCGCGTCGTCGCGGGCATAACGCATCAAACCAGGAAACAGGCACCGTTCTTTGGATGAATTTGATGCGTCGACAAAGAGATAGCGCGGCGGCGCCAACGCAGATTCCGTCCGCCGCGCTGGCTCCCGCGCCTCCGCCTCCTGCCTCCATCCGGCGGCCGACCGGTCGTCACAACCGCATGCCGGCTTGCGCGCAGAACTTTGCCGGCGCATGCAAACGATAAGGAACACCGGATGACATATTCCCTTCGCTCCTCCCTGTTCGGGTTGGCTGCGGGCATCGCACTCGCCGCGGCCGCGCTCGCGCCCGCAAACGCCCAGGACCTGCCCGGCCAGGGCAAGACCGTGAAGCTCGCCCAGCCCAGCTGGGACACCGACTGGTTCCCCACCCAGGTCTACGCCCGGGCGCTGACGGCGCTCGGCTATACCATCAGCGGCCCGACGACGCTCGACGTGCCGACCTTCTTCCAGGCGGTGAGCCAACGCGACGTCGATATGTGGACCAGCGGCTGGTTTCCGATGTATCAGCACTACATCGACCAGCTCCAGGCCGATCTGAGCATCGTCGGCACCGTCGCCGCCAACGGCGCCCTGCAGGGGTTCCTCGTCGACAAGAAGACGGCGGAAGAGCACAACATCAAGAACATTGCCGACCTGAAAAATCCGGAGATCGCCAAGCTGTTCGACACCGATGGCGACGGCAAGGCCGATCTCGTCGCCTGTCCGCCCGGCTGGCAGTGCGAGCAGGACATCGAGGAGCGCCTCGATGCCTTCGGGCTGCGCGACACGGTCACGCCCGTCAAGGCCGCCTATGCGGCGTCCATGGCGGACGTGGTCGGGCGTTTCAGCAACGGCCAGCCGATCATCTTCTACACCTGGACGCCGAACTGGACCGTCGGCACGCTGAAGCCCGGCGAGGACGTGGTCTGGATCGAGACGCCGGAATTGCCGAGCGCGCCGGAGAAGACGCCCGCCGTCGCCGGCGTGGCCGGCTGCGTCGCCGATCCGTGTCGCCTCGGCTGGGAGGTCGGCGACATCCGGCCGGTGGCCAATAACGCGTTCCTGGAGGAGAATCCGGCCGTGCGGAAGCTGCTCGAGGTCGCCTCGATCCCGATCGACGACATCCACGCCCAGAACGCCCGCATGCACGAGGGCGAGAACACCGACGCCGACATCGCCCGCCACGCGGATGAATGGATCGCCAACAACAAGGAGACGTTCGACGGCTGGATCGCCGAGGCCACGCAGGCGGCGGCGCAGCAGTGACGTCACGGTTCCGGTAGCCGGTGCGATCAGACAAGCAACGGCAAGGCCGGCGCGGCCGGCTCAATTCGGATCTTCGAGCATAACACGAAGAATGACGGACCCCGGCGGCAAGTTCCGCCGGGGTCATCGTATAGGTGAGGGCGCCCCTGCGGTCACGGCGCCCGCCAGCCGAGCAGGCGCAGCGCGTTCGCCGTGACGAGCACCGTGGCGCCGGTGTCGGCGAGGATCGCCGGCCACAGGCCGGTGATGCCGGCGATCGTCGTCACCAGGAATACCGCCTTGAGCCCGAGCGCCAGCGCGATGTTCTGCCAGATGTTGGCCATCGTCGCGTTCGAGAGCGCCAGCATGGCCGGGATGTCGCGCATGCGCGCATGCAGCGCCGCCGCGTCCGCCGTCTCCAGCGCCACGTCGGCACCGCCGCCCATGGCTATGCCGATATCGGCGAGCGCCAGCGCCGGCGCGTCGTTGATGCCGTCGCCCACCTTCGCCACCACCTCGCCCCCGGCCTGCAATTCGCGCACCACTCGGCTCTTGTCCTCGGGCAGCAGTTCGGCGCGGGCGGCGATGCCGAGTTCCGCCGCGATCGCATGCGCCGTGGCGGTGTTGTCGCCGGTCAGCATGACCGCCTTGACCCCCTGCGCCTTGAGCGCGTCGAGCGCCCGGCGCGCGTCGGGACGCAGTTCGTCGCGCAGCGCGATCAGACCCGCCACGCGTCCGTCCAGCACCAGAACCGACACCGTCTTGCCCTCGCCGTTCAGCGCATCGACGGTAGCGGCCTGTTCGTCGCCGAGGTGCACGTTGTCGAACGCCCCCTGGCCCAGTCCGCGCGGCGCGAGCAGCGCCGTCTCGCGGCCGGCGACGAGGCCGGCAATGCCCCTGCCCGCCAGCGCCTTCACCGATGCGGCCCGCCATTCCGGCAGACCCTCGGCACGCGCCAGAACGGCCTGCGCCAGCGGATGGCTCGACCCGCGCTCCAGCGCCGCCGCATAGGCGAGTACCGTGTCGGCGTCCGTCCCCGCCGCGATGACGTCGGTGACCACGGGGCGGCCGCGCGTCAGCGTGCCGGTCTTGTCGAAGGCGACGGCGGTCACGCGGCGCAGGCCCTCCAGCACGCCACCGCCCTTGATGAGCAGGCCCCGGCGCGCGCCCGCCGACAGGCCGGCGGCGATGGCCGCGGGCGTCGAGATCACCAGCGCGCAGGGGCAGCCGATCAGCAGCACGGCGAGGCCGCGATAGATCCACGTCACCCAGTCCGCGCCCGCCAGAAGCGGCGGCAGGGTGGCAACGAGCGCGCCCAGCACCAGTACGGCCGGCGTGTAGCGCGCGGCGAAGCGGTCGATGAAGCGCTCGGTCGGCGCTTTGGCCTCTTGCGCCTCCTCGACGAGCCGCACGATGCGGGCGATGGTGTTGTCGCCGGCGCGCGCCGTGACCTCGATGCGCAGCAGCGCATCGGTATTGATGGTGCCGGCGAACACGCGCTCGCCCGGCCCCTTGGCGACAGGCACGCTCTCGCCGGTCACGGGGGCCTCGTCGATGGCGCTTTCGCCCGCGAGGATGACGCCGTCGGCGGCGATGCGGTCGCCGGGACGGGCGGCGATGACGTCGCCGGGGAGAAGCGCGCCGGCCGGCGTCTCGCGCAAGGCACCGGCGCTCTCCTTCAGGGCGGTGTCGGGCACGAGGCGGGTGAGCCCCGTGATGCCGGCCCGCGCGCGACCGGCGGCGAAGCCCTCCAGCAGCTCGCCGATCATGAACAGCAGCACCACCATGGCCGCCTCCTCGGTGGCGCCGATGATGACCGCGCCGGCGGCCGAGATGCTCATCAGCGTCTCGATGGAGAAGGGCGAACCGGCCCGCGCGCCCGCCCATGCGTGGCGGGCAATGGGCACGAGGCCGACCGCGAGCGGCACGAGCCACGGCCATTGTCCGAGCCCTGGCGCGAGCAGTTCCGCCCCGAACGCCGCGACGAGCGCGAGCGCGCACAGGAAGACGAGCCGCGCCTTCGCCGTCCGCCACCAGGGAACGTCCTCCGGCAGGGCATGCGTGTGGGCGTAGGCGTGATCGAGCGGTTCCGCATGATCGTGATCGCCGTGCGCGTGCCCGTCATGGGCATGGTCATAGCCATGGGTTCCGGTGTCGCCGGCGTCGAAAGTGTAGCCCAGCGCCTCGACCTGCCGGCCGATGACGTCCCGGTCGCCGCCGCGCACGGTGAGAGCGCCGGTCACCGCCGACACGTCGACCTCGACGACGCCGGGCACGCGCGCCACCGCCCGCTCCACCTTGGCGGCGCAGGCGGCGCAGTCCATGCCGCCGACGCGATAGCGCACCCGTTCACCCAGCCCCACGGCCATTGTCGTTTCTCCGTTCCAGTACCATATCGGCGAGGATGCAACCTCCAGCGACTGGAGGATCAAGCACTTTCGGAGAGAGCAGATGGATATCGCGATCGGCGAATTGTCGCGGCGCACCGGCGTCAAGGTGCCGACGATCCGCTATTATGAGGAGATCGGGCTCCTCGCCGCGCCGCCGCGAAGCGAGGGCGGGCAGCGCCGCTATGACACCGCGGCCGTGCAGCGGCTCAACTTCATCAGGCACGCGCGCGAACTCGGGTTCGAGATCGACGACATCCGCGAACTCGTCGCCATGACGCAAAGCCCGCAGGCGTCATGCCATGCGGCCGACAGCATCGCGCGCAAGCACCTGGAGGACGTGGAGCGGCGCATCGCCAGGCTCACGGCGCTCAGGGGGGAGCTGACGCGCATGGTCGAGGAATGCGGCCACGGCCGCGTCTGCGACTGCCGGGTCATCGAGGTGCTGGCCAATCACGCGCTGTGCGCGGGCGAGCATCGGCCCTGACCCGCGCGGGCGCCGGTTTCGCGCTCAGGTTGCGGCGATCAGCGGCGTCTGCCCGGTCGTCAGATCGAGGTTGCGGAACAGCGGGCTGCCGTCCTCGTCGGCGCGGGTCTGCAGCAGCGCCCTGAGGCCGTGCGCGATGCGTCCGACATAGCCGAGATCGTTGATGAGCGAGCTGAGCTGCAGGCCGTCCAGCCGGTCGTCGCGGACGGCGGCGAAGACGTGGCTGCGGAAGCGGGTTTCGAACGCCTGCTGCTGGCGGTCGATTTCCGCGAGCCCGGCCTCCCAGCCCGGATCCTGCGGCCCGCGGCGGCCGAGTTCGCGTACGTCGTGCAGCAGGCAGATGAGATGGCGGCGCAGTTCGACATAGGCGTCGCGCGCCGGGGTGTCGGGGCCGCGCAGGTACTGGCCAAGGTTCTTCTGCAGGTGCTTGACGTCCTTCACCGTCTCGACAAGCTGCAGCGCCACCACCTGGCAGGCGACCCAGAACGCGCGCTCGCTGTCGTTGTCGGGCTGCTCGGCGCGGCCCATGAAGGCCAGCAGGTCGCTGTAGACGCCCTTGATATGGCGCTGGTAGAGCGTGTCGGCGTCGAGGTAGCCGTCGTCGGGCCGGGCATTGAGCAGGGCGGTGTCGTGGGTGACCTTGTCGAGCTCCTCCACCGGCAGGTAGAGTGCGTGGCAGACCACCTCGATCGACAGCCGCCCCAGATGCTGCAGCTCGCGTACGACGGCGCTCGCCGCCGTGTCGAAGGAACGCAGCGCCTGCCGGTTGAGATAGCGGGCGTGCGTGCGCTCGATCGCCACGGGGGGCGCGGCGGCTTCGAGTTCGGTGATGAGCACGTGCGGCTCGGGGATGTCGGGCAGCAGGCGCGTCAGCCAGTCGGCGAGCTGGCCGCGCAGGGGCCAGAACACCAGCACGCCCAGCGTGTTGAACAGCGTGTGGAAAATCGCCAGCATCATGAGGTCGTTGCCGCCGAAGCCGATGACGCCCGCGATCGTGTGCGTCAGCCAGACGAGGGGCGCGATGAGCAGCAGCGCCAGCGCCGCGGTGACGACGTTGAACAGTACATGGGCGAGCGCCAGCCGCTGGCCGCTGCGGTTGCCGCCGAGCGCCCCGGCAAGGCCCGTGGTGACGGAACTGCCGACATTGGCGCCGATGGCGATGTCCGCCGCCTGCGTCAGGTCCACCTGCCCGAGGGAGAGCGCGGTGAGCGTCAGCATCAGCGTGGCGTGGGTCGACTGCAGCACCAGCGTCAGCACCAGCCCGACGCCGGCGAACAGCAGGTGCCCGAGCACGCCCGGCACCTGATATTGCGTGAGGTCGAGGTTTTCGGTGACGGTGGAGAAGCCGCCCCGGATCTCGTCGATGCCGAGGAAGATGAAGGCGATGCCGAGCAGGATGCGCCCCGCCGCCTTGGCCTGCGGCCCGCGAAAGCTCGCCAGCACGCCGAAGATGACGAGCGGCAGCGCGAGCGGGCTCAGGCTGAAGTTCTGCCCGGCGAGCGCCAGGAGCCAGATGCCGGTGGTGGCGCCGAGATTGGCGCCGAAGATGATGGCGATGCCCGCCGCGAGGCCGATGAGGCCGGTGGAGATGAACGCGATCGTCATCAGCGACACCAGCGTGCTCGACTGCAGCACGGTGGTGCCGACGATGCCGATGCCGAGGCTGCGCCAGGGCGTGGAGGTGGAGCGCGCCAGCGTCGCCTCCAGCCGGTCGCCGGCAAGGTCGCGCAGGCCCTCCTCGAGGCACTGCATGCCGAAGAGGAAGAAGGCGAGGCCGGCGCAAAGCTGCATCCAGTGCGCGTTCGACCAGAAACTCCATGCCAGCGCCAGCGCCAGCAACACGACGACGACATTCGCCGCGTAGCGGCGCAGGCTTTCCCCCCTGCCGATGGCTTCAGTCATTTTGGCTCTTCCTCCCGGCGGACAGCGTTCTTATGGTCAAGCTACCGGGTATCAGAAACGCTGGCTATCGATAAAGCAGGAGGACGTCGTCCGACGGCGAGAGGGGCTGCAACGGCTCCGTCCGTCAGGGTGCCGCCGGCTGAAGCATGGGATAGGTGAACAGGCAGAAGTGCGCCGCATTCAGGCCGAAATGGGCCAGCACGGAAGCCTGAAGGCCGCCGTAGCGGTACGCCACGCCGTATCCGAGGCCCGCGAGACTCCCGAGGACGATCCATGGCCATCCGCCTGCGGCGTGCATCAGGCCGAACGCCGCCGCGGCAACCAGCAGGGCCACCGTATCGCCATGCGGGCGCTGCCTCAGCGCGCGGCTCAGCCCGCCCTGCAGATAGCCGCGCATGAAGGCTTCCTCCGTGACCGTCACGAGGAGCAGGTTGTTCAGCAGCCAGAGCCAGGCGGCGGACGGCCACTTGGGCGCCCATGCGACGATCCCCAGCAGGACGGCTGCGGCGAGGCAGGCCGCGACGGCGATCAGCATGCCGCCGAGGCCCGTCGCCAGCGACGCCCGCGGCGTGTGCCGGGGGCGTATCCACGGCAGGACGAGCAGCAGCCAGAAGCCGACCAGAGGCTTGTCGAGGTTGAGATACATCGTGAACGGCACGGCATCCGGGGTGAAGCGCTCCGGCCCGATCACGCGGGGATTGTGAAAGCCGGGCAGCCAGTGCAGGCTGAGAAGAACGGCGAGCGCGACGAACAGCGCGTGCCCCGCATGCCGCAGACGGGCGCTGCGATCCTGCCCGACGGCCCAGGCGGCGGCGAGAAGCAGCAGCAGCGGCACCGCCGCCGCAGATCCGAGCTGGCCGTTCACCGCTGCCGCGCCGTAGCCGACGGCCAGCAAGCCGACACTCAGCCATCGCGACATGGAAAACCATGCGGCCGGCGCCGCGAGAAAGATTGCAACCCACTGTAATATGATCATAATATTCAATATCTTGCATTGACGCGCATTGGCATCCGGAGCGCTGAATGTTTCGCCCCGGCCCGTTGCTCCGCCTTCAGGCGCGTATACGAGATTGCCGGCTTTGTCCATGACCGCCGGAGCGGACCGGGCGGGCGTTAGCCCAGCAGGTCGTAGAACATGCGCACCGACGAGACGGCGAGGAAGACGGCGAACGATGTCTGCAGCGTCCGGCGGGGGACGGTGTGGGCAAGGCGCGCGCCCACCGGCGCCATCGCCATGGTGAGTGGCACCAGCACCAGCACGCTGAGCCAGTTGAGGTAGCCGAGCGAGAACGGCGGCAGGCCGGGCACGCCCAATCCCGAGACGACATAGGTCAGCGCGCCGGGAATGGCGATGATGAAGCCGATGGCCGCGGCCGTGCCCACGGCGCGGCGGATGTCGTAGCCGACAGTCGTCATGATCGGCACGCTGAGGCTGCCGCCGCCGATGCCCATCAGCGCCGAGACGAGGCCGATGAGCATGCCCGAGCCCCATTTGAAGGCGCGGCTGGGAAAGTCGTCCCAGACGCGCGTGCCCTGCCCGCTGAAGGTCATCCGCAGCGCCATGAACAGCGCCACCGTGGCGAAGACGAAGCTGAGCACGCGCCCGTCCACACGGCCGCCGATCGCCGCCCCGGCCACCACGCCGATGGCGATGGGGATGCTCCAGCTTTTCAGCAGCCCGACGTCAATCGCGCCCCTGACGTAGTGGCTCCTGACCGACACGGCGGAGGTGGCGACGATGGTGGCGAGCGAGGTCGCGACCGCGATCTTCATGCGCAGCGTCTCCGCCACGTCGACGGCCGAGAGGATATGATAGAGCACCGGCACGATGACGATGCCGCCGCCGACGCCGAGCAGGCCTGCCATCAGGCCGCCCAGCAGCCCGGCGAAGGTGATGGCCGCGATCCAGAACAGGTATTGCGACCAGTCGCCCCCCAAAGACTCAAGCAGCATCGCCGCCACCCCCGTGAAAGAAATACGGCCCCATTGATACGATCGGCGCCGGAGGCGGGGCAATGCCATCTCCGCCTGCCACGGTTGCGCAAAACGGATACGGACCGCGCCCGGCGGCTCTCGCCCGTTCCCGGCCCTTGACCCGGCCCGGTCCTTGGCCCAGAAGAGCGCGGTCCGGGCGGCGGTCCGCCGCCGGATCTGTGGCATCGGAACCGAACTGGTCATGACTGCATGCGCCGAGGCCGTCGCTCCCTTCAAGGTGATGGCCGTTTACAAATTCGCCGATCTGCCGGACGCGGCGGCGCTCAGGACGCCGCTGGCGCGTTTCTGTTGCGCCCGCGGCATCCGCGGAACGCTCATTCTCGCTGCGGAGGGCGTCAACGGCACCGTCGCCGGCACGCCCGCGGCCATCGATGCGCTGGCGCGCTTCCTGCTGGCCGAGGGACCGTTCGGGGCGCGGCTCGACGGCGCCGAGATCAAGTACGCGTGGGCGCGGGAGATGCCGTTCCTGCGCATGAAGGTGCGGCTGAAATCCGAGATCGTGACGCTGCGTGCGCCCGAGGCCAACCCGGCGAGGGCCGTCGGCGCCTATGTCGAGCCGCCGGACTGGAACCGGCTCATCGCCCGCGACGATGTGGTGCTCGTCGACACCCGCAACGACTACGAGGTCGGGCTCGGCACGTTCCACCGCGCCATCGATCCGCAGACGGGCACCTTCACCGAATTCAAGGATTTCGTGGCGGCAAGGCTCGATCCCCGGCGCGACCGCAAGGTGGCGATGTTCTGCACCGGCGGCATCCGCTGCGAGAAAGCGTCGGCCTATCTGCTGGCGCAGGGCTTCGAGGAGGTCTACCACCTCAAGGGCGGTATCCTGGCCTATCTCGAACAGGTGCCGGCGGCCGACAGCCGTTTCGAGGGCGAATGCTTCGTGTTCGACGAGCGGGTGTCGGTCGGCCACGGGCTCGCCAGGGGCGAAGCGACGCTTTGCCGCGCCTGCCGCCGGCCGCTCACCGCCGCCGATCGCGCCCACCCGGCCTATCGCGAAGGCGTTTCATGCGCCTGGTGCGCCGGCGAGGACCGCAGGGAAGGGGCGGCGGAGCGTCAGCGGCAGGTGGAACTCGCCCGCAGGCAGGGCCTCGCCCACCTCGGCGACGGGGCGGCCTATGCCGCCGAGATCGGCAAGGCGCGCAAACGGCGGCGGGCGGAGCGGTCGCGCGCTTCCCGGCTCAAGGATTGACGGGGGGCGGCAGTAGGGGCGGGCGGCCGGCTGATTTTTGTGAATTTTACTCCCGCCCTGCGCCATCCTACGAAAGCGCGATTCACCCACGATTCATTTTGGTCTATTGTTATGGTTATTTGTATGGCAATGACCGGCGCGCCTCGCCAAGTCGCCCGGAGGGTCAGGAGAAGCCAGTTTATGAGACGTCCGTCTCGGTCGTTTACTGTCGAGGTCAAGCGTTCACGTTCGCGCGCAGGCGAGGCTTCCAAAGCAGATACCAAGGAAAAATACGCTGAGAGGCCCTCCGTGGCGGTGTCCGCGCCGCTGTCGTGGGGAGACCTGATCAGCCGTGTCTCGGAGGAAGTCACCGCCAAGGCGGATCAGCCGCCCATCGGGTTCTGGCCCGGTGTGGATGACGCGTCGGGGGCGAAGGGTCCGGCCCCGTCCGAGGCCGGCGCAGCCGGTCCGCGGGAAGTGTCACAGGAGGCCGGGACATCCCGGTCTCGCGTCCTGCCGTCGCTGCTGCCGCTTGCGATCCCGCTGTCCGAACGCAAGTTGAGTGTCGATTCCGGCGCCGCCGATTCGCGCTCATCCCCCCGTTCGCGGCTGCCCAAGCCGGGCCCGCGCCAGACGGGCGCGCCGCCGACGGAGCTGCTGCGCCCGCCCGCCGCCGATGATGCACCCGCGCCGCGGGAGGATGCGCGTTCCGCCGCCCCCGGCACCTTCGATGCCGGGCAGATACGGGCAGTTGTCGAGGAGCACCTGCGCCGCCGGTCCGCGGCGGGGGAGGGGCCGGTCGCGCCTGCCGCCGGCGAGCGCGGCCCCGCGGCCGAGGTCGACGCCCGCCCCACCGGCCGACATCGCCGCGAGGACTTCTGGAAGCGCCGCCTTCGCTCCTATGCCGCGCGCGGCTAGAGCATCAAACCATCGGCGAGGATAGGCAACGCCGTCAGTCGGGGCGCGGTTCGACGGGCACGTTGTCGATGAGGCGCACGTCGCCGAGCCAGGCGGCGGCCAGCAGGCGCGCGGGCGCATCGGCGCGCGGCAGGGGGCTGAGGTCGTCCTCGCGCCGCAGCTCCAGGTATTCCACCGATGCGAAACCGGCCGCGACGAGCGCCTCGCGCGCCTCCGCCGTCACGGTTTGCGCGTCCTCTCCCGCCGAGAGCCGGCCGGCGGCAGCGGCGAGCGCGCGGGCGAGGCCCGCCGCCGTCTCCCGCTGGGCGGGGGTGAGGCGGCGGTTGCGCGACGACATCGCCAGCCCGTCGGCCTCGCGCACGGTGGGATGGGCGTGCACCTCAACCGGCATGTCGAGATCGCGGACGAGCCGCCGGATGACCTGCAACTGCTGGAAATCCTTCTCGCCGAACAGCGCCACGTCCGCTCCCGTCTGCAGCAGCAGCTTGGTGACGACGGTGGCGACGCCGTCGAAATGGCCCGGCCGATGCGCCCCGCACAGCCCCTCGCTGACGCCCGCGACCGACACCGTGGTGGCGAAGCCCGGCGGATACATCGCCCCGACGTCCGGCGCATAGAGCACGTCGACGCCGAGCGGTGCGAGCTTCGCCGCGTCGTCCTTCTCGGTGCGCGGATAATCGGCGAGATCGCCGGCGTTGTTGAACTGCTTCGGGTTGACGAACAGCGTCACCACCAGCCGCCCGGCGAGCCCGCGCGCCGCGCGCACCAGCGCGAGATGCCCCTCGTGCAGCGCCCCCATGGTCGGCACCACGGCGATCCGCTCGCCCGCGCGCTTCCAGCGGGAAACCACCGAGCGCAGCGTCGACGGCGCGCGGACGATGGCGATGCTCATGCCGCCCCTCCGGCCCGCCGGGAGGGGGCGCCGAGGGTCTGCGGCGTGGCGCCGAAGAGGTGCTCCGTTGCCGGGAAGCGGCGCGCGCGCACATCGGCGGCATAGGCGGCGATGGCCGCATCGGCGTCGCGCCCGAGTTCGGCGTAGCGTCTGACGAAGCGCGGCTTGAAGTCGGTGAACAGGCCGAGCACGTCGTCGACGACGAGGATCTGCCCGTCGCAGGCCGGCGAAGCGCCGATGCCGATGGTGGGAATCGGTATCGCCCGCGTGATCTTTTCGGCCAGCGGCGCGGTGATCTTCTCAAGCACCACGGCGAACGCGCCGGCTTCCGCCGCCGCCTGCGCATCGGCGAGAACGCGCCCGGCATCCTCGCCCCGGCCCTGCACCACATAGCCGCCGAAGGCGTTGACCGCCTGCGGCGTGAGCCCGACATGGGCCATCACCGGAACGCCGCGCCGGGTCAGGAAGCGGATCGTGTCGGCCATGGCGATGCCGCCCTCAAGCTTCACGGCGGCGCAATCCGTCTCCGCCATGAGGCGGGCGGCATTGCGAAAGGCCTGCTCGGAGCTTTCCTCATAGGAGCCGAACGGCATGTCGACCACGACGAGCGCCCGGGCCACCCCGCGCCGCACCGCCCTGGCGTGCATGATCATCATGTCGAGGGTGACGCCGAGCGTCGAGGGCAGGCCGTGCAGCACCATGCCGACGCTGTCGCCGACCAGCACGACGTCGCAATGGGCGTCGACCATGCGCGCCACCGGCGTGGTATAGGCCGTCAGGCAGACGATCGGCTCCGCCCCCTTGCGGGCGGCGATGTCGGGGGGTGTCAGGGGTTTCGACCGTGCCGTGCCGGCCGGTGTGGTTTCGGATGGTCTTTCGACGCTCATCGCGCGGTGCTCCTCCCCAAGAGGCTTTTCCTTGCCAGGACTTTCCTCACCAGGACTTTCCTCACCAGGACTTTTTTCTCGCCGGGATTTTTGCGCAGGCCCTGTTTTGCTGGCTGCAATCCCTCTCCCGCAAGGAGATAGCCCCCGCCACGGCGGCGCGCAAGGGAATACGCAAGCCGCCTGCCGGGGGCGCCTGCGGGCGCGGGAGCAGGGCGGCTCATTCGCGCGACGAATAGCGCCGGATCAGCCGCCGCGCCGCCCGCCACAGCGGCGGCGGGATGTGGCGGTAGGTCAGATGCGCCAGATGCAGCAATTGCCTGTGCTGCGACCAGAAGGCCGCCATCGGTATCGAGAAGGGATTGCTCGCCTGGCCGAAAGCCGCTTTCGACAGGGCACGCAACGCGTCGGCGTCGAGCGGCGCGCCGTCTCGCCCGGCAGCGGCGGCGCGGATGAGGGGAACAGCCTCCATGGCGCTTGCCACGAAGCCCTGCCGCTCGCAGACATGAGCGAACAGCCGCTCGGCGGCGTGGGCCGCCGTGCCGTCGAGCTGGGAGCTCTCGGCCTCGAACAACCCGTCGAGCGCCGGCGAGCGGAAGGGCGCCAGTGCCTCGGCGCGGAACCAGAACATGGTGCTGGCGGCGAAGCGACCCTCCTCCAGCGCCGCGATCGGCGTATCGAGGCCGAGCGTCGTCAGCATGGTCTTCATCGGCCGTTCGTTGAGCGCCAGCCGCCCCAGCAGCGGCAGCAGATGCCCCTCCGGCGCGATCAGGCCGAGAGCGGGTTCATCGCACAGCAGGGTCCAGGCGCTTGGACCATCGACGCTCGAGCCATCGAAGCCTGGGCCATCGATGCTGGAGCCATTAATGCTCGGGCCGTCGGTGTCCGGCCCCTTTCCGTCGGCGGCGGGGCCGGGATCGCACGCCAGCAGCGAACCGGTGACGAACCGCCGCCACTCCGCGCCATCGTCTCGGTGGGGCGAGCGCTTGGTGTGCAGCTTCAGGCCGATCTCATAGGGTGGCAGATCGGCGCGCAGCGCAGTCAGGAACGGCAGCACGTCGCGACCGCGGTTCTCGACCACGATTTCCTGATAATGGGCGAGGTGGGGCGTCTGCAGGCGCGCCTGCGGCGCTTGGCCGTTGTGGGTCACCACCAGGCCGAAGGGCCGGCCGAACGCCTGCGCGATCTCGCGCGCCATCTCCTCCCAGATATCGGGATAGTGCACATGCACGAAGATCAGCGGCGGAGGCGCGGACGCGGCGGCGGTCATCGTCAGGCCCCGAGCTTGGCGAGGCAGCGGGCGACGCCGTCCCGCCAGTCCGGCAGCCGGTGGCGGAAGGTCGCGGCGAAACGGCCGCTGTCGAGGCGCGAATTGGCCGGGCGCCGGGCGGGCGTCGGATAGTCGGCGGTGGTGATGTCGTCGACGATGACCGAGGGACCGCCGCGCGCGGCCGATTGCCGGAAGATCTCGCGCGCGAAATCCGCCCAGCTCGCCTCGCCCCGGGCGGTGAAATGGAACACGCCGCGCCAGTCGCCGCCGCCGGGCGCGGCGACGATGGCGCGCGCCGCCACCAGGATCGCCTCGGCGATGTCCGGCGCATAGGTCGGCGCGCCGAACTGGTCGGCGACGACGCCGACGCGCTCGCGCTCGCCCGCGAGCCGCAGCATGGTCTTGAGGAAATTGTTGCCATAGGGGCTGTAGACCCAGGCCGTGCGCAGGATCGCATGGGCCGGATTGGCCGCCGCGACGGCCTCCTCGCCGGCGAGCTTCGATGCGCCGTAGACGTTCTGCGGATCGGTCGGGTCGCTCTCGCGCCGCGCGCCCGCCTCGCGGCCGGAGAAGACATAGTCCGTTGAGACGTGCACCACGGGCAGGCCGGCCGAGGCCGCCGCGCGCGCCACGTTCCCGGCGCCGTCGCGGTTGACCCGGAACGCCTGCTCCGCCTCGCTCTCGGCCCGGTCGACGGCCGTATAGGCGGCGGCGTTGACGACGATGTCGGGCGCATGGGCCGCAATCGCGCGCGCGAGTGACGCGGCGTCGGTGATGTCGAGATCCGGCCGGCCGAGCGCCACCACCGTCACGCCCCGGCCGGCTTCCTCTCCCGAGAGAGACGGATCTCCCGGGAGAGCCTGAAGCGAGCGGGCGAGCTGTCCGTCGCGGCCGGTGACGAGGAGCTTCATCACGCCGCGCCTTTCGCCGCCTCGGAGCCGGCCTTGACGCCGGGCCGGCGCACGCCGAGGCGCTCGCCGGCATAGCGCTGGCGGATCGGCCGCCACCACGCTTCGTTGTCGAGATACCACCGGACCGTACGGCCGAGCCCGGTCTCGAACGTCTCCTGCGCCCGCCAGCCCAGCTCGCGCTCGATGCGCGAGGCGTCGATGGCGTAGCGCAGGTCGTGGCCGGGGCGATCAGTGACGAAATCGATCAGGGTGCGGCGCGAACGCCCGTCCGCCAGCGGCGACAGCCGGTCAAGCTCGTCGCAGATCGCCTCGACCACGGCCAGATTCGAGCGCTCGTTGCGGCCGCCGATGTTATAGGAGCGGCCGGGCTCTCCCCGGGTCACCACGCATTCGAGCGCCCGGGCGTGGTCCTCGACGTAAAGCCAGTCGCGCACGTTCTCGCCCCGGCCGTAGACCGGCAGCCGCCTGCCCTCCAGCCCGTTGAGGATGACGAGCGGAATGAGCTTTTCCGGAAAGTGGAACGGCCCGTAGTTGTTGGAGCAGTTCGACAGCACCACCGGCAGGCCATAGGTGTGATACCACGCCCGCGCCAGATGGTCGGACGAGGCCTTTGACGCCGAATAGGGCGAGGAGGGGGCGTAGGGCGTGTCCTCGGTGAACAGCGAATCGCCGAGCGGCAGGTCGCCGTAGACCTCGTCGGTGGAGATGTGGTGGAAGCGGAAGGCCTCGCGTCGCATGGCCGGCAGTCCGCTCCAATAGGCGCGCGCCGCTTCCAGCAGGGTGTAGGTGCCGACGATGTTGGTGCTGATGAAATCGCCCGGCCCGTCGATGGAGCGGTCGACGTGGCTCTCCGCCGCCAGATGCATGATGGCGTCGATCTCGGCCGACTGCAGCAGGTCCCGCAGCAGGTCGCGGTCGAGGATATCGCCCTTGACGAAGCGGTAGCGCGGCGATCCCTGAATGGAGTCGAGCGACGACAGCGACGCCGCATACGTCAGTTTGTCCAGGTTGACGACCGAATGGCCTGTGTTCTCGATCAGGTGGCGGCAGACCGCGGAGCCGATGAAGCCTGCCCCTCCGGTGACGAGTATCTTCATATGGACCTCTCCGGGCCGCGGTACGCCTGCGCCCGCCGAATCAACAGGAAAACGGGGTTTCGATTTCGCCCAGAGCAGGCGCCGCGGCGTCCTTGGCCGACAGCACCGGAGCGTTGCCGTCGAGCGGCCAGGCCACGGCGATCTGCGGATCATCGAAACGGATGGCGCGGTCATGCGCACCGGAATAAGGAGCCGAGACCTTGTAAAGCACCTCCGTATCGGGTTCAAGCGTCAGAAAGCCGTGCGCGAAGCCGACGGGCACGAGAATCTGGTTGAATGCCTCGGCCGAGAGCTCGAGCGCCACCCAGCGCCCGAAGGTCGGCGATCCCCTGCGGATATCGACGGCGACATCGAAGATGCGGCCGCGCAACACCCGCACCAGCTTGTCCTGCGCGAAGGGCGGATCCTGATAGTGCAGGCCGCGCAAGGTGTGTTTCTCGCGCGACAACGATTGGTTGTCCTGAACCCAGTCGAGAGCGACGCCCTTCTCGCGAAATTTGTCGGCATGAAATACTTCCGAGAAAAAGCCGCGCTCATCTTTGAATATTCTTGGTTTGATTTCAAGAACATCCGGGATGTCCAACGGGCGGATGGTGGGCATAAAGTTCCCTCGTGAAGTCGGCGCGCCGCCCGAACAGGGGCCATGCAAGTGGCTTGCATGCATCGCGGGGCGCTGCTGTTTTTGCGCCATTCCCGGAAGCTTTGCAATCACAATCCGCAGGAAGGCGGGCCCGGCCCGGCGGCGCGTTTCGGCAGACGATCGCGCCGGCGCCATCTGCAACCATGGAGACGAATGATAAACTTAATTCTACGCTGGATCGTTCAGAATATATTTGTCTCCTGTCTGCCTGAATCCGCCATAAAATAAATATAATTGCTTCTCATCGAAATAAGCTGCCGGCCGGCGATGAATAGAGAGTCGTATCGCTGCAGGAAAGCGCTGTGCGGTTCCAGTGATTGCCGCATTGTGTCCTTGCACGGGAAGAGGAGACGGGATATGAACGCGCAATCATCGGCAAGGAACGGCGACTGAGGATTAGATGAAGGGCATCATTCTGGCGGGAGGGAGTGGCACGCGTCTGCATCCGATTACCTTGACGGCGTCCAAACAGCTTTTGCCGATCTACGACAAGCCGATGATCTACTATCCGCTGTCGACGCTGATGCTGGCGGGCATCCGCGACATTCTCGTCATTTCGACGCCGCACGATCTGCCGCGCTTTCAGGCCCTGCTGGGCGACGGCGAGCAGTGGGGGCTGTCGCTGTCCTACGCCGAGCAGCCGAGCCCGGACGGTCTGGCGCAGGCCTATATCATCGGCGAGGAGTTCGTCGCGGGGGAGCCGTCGGCGCTCATTCTCGGCGACAACCTGTTCTACGGCCACGGCCTGCCCGAGCTGCTGCGCGCCGCATCGGGCGGCCTCGGCGGCGCGGCGGTCTTCGCCTATCAGGTCAACGATCCGGAGCGGTATGGCGTCGTCTCCTTCGACGACGAGGGGCGGGCGGTCTCGATCGAGGAGAAGCCGGCGCAGCCGCAGTCCAACTGGGCGGTGACGGGGCTCTACTTCTACGACGGCCGCGCACCCGCGCTGGCGCGCACGCTGAAGCCCTCCGCCCGCGGCGAGCTCGAAATCACCGATCTCAACCGCCTCTACCTGGAGGAGGGGACGCTCAACGTCTCCTGCATGGGGCGCGGCTTCGCCTGGCTCGATACCGGCACGCCCGACTCGCTGCTGGAGGCGGCGGGCTTCGTGCGCACGCTGGAGACGCGCCAGGGCGTCAAGATCTCCTGCCCCGAGGAGATCGCCTACAGGCTCGGCCTGATCGACGCCGCCCAGCTGCTGGCGCTCGGCCGCGCGCTGGGCAAGAGCCGGTACGGCATCTACCTGCAACGCCTCGCCACGCAGAAACTCCGCTGACGGGGTTCTAACCTCCGAACGCCCGCAGACGCGGCGGGAAGGCGAGCGTGAAGTCCTCGCGGTCGGCCGTGAGGTTGGGTGAGTAGAAGGGGTCGTTGAGCAGCCGCTCCCCCCACCGCCGCTGCATCGTCCTGATTTCGCTGCGAAAACGCGCTTGCTTGGCGGGATCGTCCTCGGCCCCGCGCGACACGCTTTCGAGGTGGTAGAGTTCGGCAAACGGCGTCCAGACGTTGCGATACCCCGCCTCGCGCACCCTGAGGCAGAAGTCGACATCGTTGAAGGCCACCTTGAGATGGGTCTCGTCCAGTCCGCCCACGGCCTCGTACACTGGCTTGCGCACGACGAGGCAGGCGGCGGTGACGGCGGAGAGGTTCTGCAGCACGCGCAGCCGATAGGCGTAGCCGGGCGAGTAGCGGTCGGCGTGCTTGTGGGAGTGGCCGGCGACGCCGCCAAGCCCCAGGATGACCCCGCCATGCTGCAGCGTATCGTTGCCGTAGACGAGCTTGGCGCCGACGCAGCCGATCTGCGGTTGCGCGGCCCAGGAGACCATCTCCGACAGCCAGTCGGGCGAAATCACCTCGATGTCGTTGTTGATCAGCCCGACGAGGGAGCCTCCGGCATGCCGCACCGCCAAGTTGTTGATGGCCGAGTAATTGAACGGCGCGTCGTAGCGCAGCACGGCGACATCGTCCTGCCCGGCGATGCCGTCGAGATAGGCGAGCGTCCGCGGGTCCGTCGAGCCGTTGTCCACGACGATGATGTCGTAGTTGCGATAGGTGGTTTTTTCCCGGATCGACTCGATGCAGCCGCGCAGGTAGTCGACGCCGTCGCGGGTCGGGATGATGAGGCTCACGAGCGGTTCGGGGCGGGCAATCGCCGGCCTGACGCGGTAAAACGGCGTCCCCGCCACGCCTTCGACGACCGCATCCATCCCCGTGCGGGCGAGATGCTCCGCAAGGGCGCGCTGTCCGGCAACCCAGGCGTAGGGCTTTTCCGTCGTGGACGTGGCCGTCGAGTGGGCCGCCGCCCGCCAGTGATACAGGACTTTGGGAATGTGGCGCACGGTGTGCGGTTCGACGCGTTCGACCACGCGCAGGTTGAGGTCGTAGTCCTGGCTGCCCTCGAACCCCGTCCGCCAGCCGCCCGCCTGGCGGACGAGCGCTGTCCGATGAACGGTCAGATGGTTGAAATAATTCATCGCCAGCAGCGTTTCCGGACCGAAATCCGGCTTGAAGAAGTGATCGAACCGGCGTCCGTTGGCGTCGATCTTGTCTTCGTCGCTGTAGATGACGGTCGCCTGCGGGAAGCGGCCGATCTCGGCGGCAACCTCGTAGAGCGCATGGGGCCGCAACACGTCGTCGTGGTCGAGCGGCGCGATCCACTCGCCGTTCGCCAGTTCCAGGGCCGAATTCGACGCGTGCGCTATGTGCCCGTTCTTGTCCCGGTAGACGACCTGGATGCGCGGGTCGCCGGCGCGGTAGCGTTCCAGCGTCTCGCGCACATGGGCGGCGGTCGATGCGTCGTCGGCGATGCACAGCTCCCAATGGGGGTAGACCTGGGCCAGGACGCTGTCTATCGCGGCCTCGAGATAGGGCTGCGGCGTGTTGTAGACCGGCATGATCACCGAGATCAGCGGCGTCGCCGGCAGGGCGGCGACCTGCCGACGCAGCGCGGCGATGTCGTCGGGGGTCAGCGTGTCGTAGCGCTCGATCCACTGGTCGTAGCCGCGCCCGGCGAGCTCTTCCTCTTGCTTGGCCGTTTCGCGGGCAACGACGCCGCGTAGCAGCGACCAGCCGCCCTCGCGGTAGAGCGCCAGCGCCCGCCGCGCCAGGCGGGGCAGGTCGGACGGCGACGAGAGGCGCCGGCGGGCGATGGAGATCACCCGTCCGGCCGCGTCAAAAGGGCCGGGAACGCGCCTCCCCGTGCCGCTCTCCGCCGCGGCATCTCCCGTGTCCGCGCCGGGAACGGAGGGGCGATCACCGTCCACGAGCACCCGGATGGCGCAGGTGATATGATAGAGGCTGCTCGTGCGGGCAGGCTCGGATACGGGGTGGCCCTGGGCGTCGATGTGCTCCCACCACGAACCCGGGATCGGGTGCTCGAAGAAACGCAGCAGGCCGCGGCACGTCTGCGCCGCGCGTTCGAGCGCCTGCCCCCGCAGGCGGGGGTCGGTCTCGATGCCGGCCAATGCCACGTGAGCCTTGATGCGCTCGGTCTGCGGCCACAGCCGGGCGCGGCCGTCGCGCACGGTCAGATCGGCATTGAGTTCGTTCACCGCCATGCCGCGGGCCGGATCGACACCGTGATTCTCGGCAAGGTCGATCAGCCGGCGCGCGATGGCCAGCGCATCGGGGCGACCGCGCAGCAGGCCCCAGCGGATCAGCAGCCAGGCCCATTCGTACTGATGGCCCGGCTCGACGACGGCCTCCTCATGCCCCTGCAATTGCCGCCAGTCGCCGTCATAATACTCGCGCAGCGCGCCGCTTTCGGGCTCGATGAAGCGCGACAGGCACAGTTCGGCAATCTCGTCCGCGAGCGCATCCCAGACCGGGTCGCCGCCCGTTTCGCGCCACGCCAGACTCGCTTCGAGAATGTGCATGTGCGGATTGGCCTTGAGGGGCAATTGCCGCGGTTGCGCCTCCTCGAAGCCCGCCATGGGGTGACGCCAGCCGTCCCGCATGCGCCGGAGCAGGGCGGTCGCCTGCGCCTCCAGCCGCTCGGGCTCCTCCCCGATGGCGTGGGCGGCGGCGAGGCCGAACAGCACGAAGGCATGGTCGTAGAGATCGAACGCCGTCCCCAGCACCGCGCCGCCCGGAGCGACCAGGGGAACGACGATTCCGTCGGTTCCCGACAGATGCTGCTGAAACAGAGCGTTCAGGCCGTGGCGGACAAGGCCGCGGGCATCGCCGCTCCAGCCCAGATGCGCGGCGTTGGCAAAGGAGAACACCTGGCGGCCCACGACGCGCGCGCGGCGCGGCTCGTCCGTCGGCTGCCCCGCTGGCGTCAGTTTTTCGAAGAAACCCCCTGCCTGCCGGTCGACGCCCGTGCCGGACCATAGCGGGAGCGCCTTGTCGAAGAGCCATTGCAGCAAGAGTTCCTGTTCGCGCATCGTCTTCTCAACTCTGGGGGCGGCCGCTGCACGGCGCCCCGCGTTATCGCATGGAATGGTGGATGGTGGGCATCTATCCACGCCCATGGCGGGAGAGGAGGGCAGCGACGTAGTCGTCCAGATTGCCGCCGGTGAAGAGATGGCCGCGAATGCCGGCCATCTCGGCCGCCTCGATGTCGGTTTCCTTGTCGCCGATCAGGAAACTCGCCGGCCGCTCCACGGGCCAGCGGTCGAGCAGGCTGAGCAGCATGCCCGGCGCGGGCTTGCGCCAGTCGCTCGCGCGGCGGTAGGCGTCGACGGCGGCATCCGGGTGGTAGGGGCAGAAGCGTTCGTCGTCGATGTGCGCCCCGATCTCGGCCAGCGCGTCGCGGATATGGGCCCGCAACGCGCGGTAGTCGTCCTCGCCGTAGAAGCCCTTGGCAATGCCCGCCTGGTTGGTGACGACGAAAACGTAGTGGCCCGCGCGGTTCAGCCGCCGGATCGCGGCCGGCGCCCCCTCGACCCACTCGAAACGCTCCCGCGATCCGACGTGGCCGTGGTCGACGTTGATCACGCCGTCCCGGTCGAGAAAGACGGCCGGCCGGCGCTGCCAGTCGGGGATTTCGGTCTGGGCGCGGGCGTAATCCTGCGGAATGCCGATATCGATGAAGTAGCCGGCCGCAGGCACGCCGAGGAGCAGGCCGGTGCCGGCCGCATGCGGCAGCACGTCCTGCTCCAGCGAGCAGGAGGGGGCGACGCCGTCGAGGATAGCGCGCCGGAACAGGTAGACGCCGCCGTTCACGAGACCCGGGCCGGCGACGTCCGGGCGCGGCAGGAACGCCGAAATGCGCCCCTCCCGCGCTTCGACGACCCCATAACGGCCGGTGTCCTCCAGCGCGCGCAGGCTGAGAACGCCATGGGCGTGCGCGTCGGCGCGCAGCGCCAGCGCGAGGTCGCCCAGCGCCACGTCGAACAACGAATCGCCGTTGAAGAGATAGAACACCTCATCAAGCAGGTGCCGGGCATGCCACAGCGCGCCGCCGGTGCCGGCCCGGTCGGGCTCGATGCTGACCTCGACCTCGATATCGAGGCTGAGACGGGCCGGCAGATCGGCGGCGAAACTGCGCACCTGGCCGGATTCGAAGGACGCCAGCAGCAGGAAGCGGTCCACGCCCTGCCGCGCGGCCTGCTCGATCAGGATGTCGAGAAACGGCCGCCCGGCCACCGGCAGCAGCGGTTTCGGGCACCGTTCGGTCAGCGCGCCGAGACGCGTTCCAAGCCCTCCGCACAGGATCGCCGCCTGACGTACCCTCACGATATCCTCCCGCCGTTGGTCCCTGCCGTCAGAACTGCCACGTTTCACACCCCTGCGCGGTGAACTTGACGGGCGAGGAGGCCGCCCCGGCCGAATTGAGGACCTCCATCAGGCGGAAGCGGTTTTCCGGATCGACCAGGAAGAACATGAAACCGCCGCCGCCGGCGCCGGATACCTTGCCCGCCATCGCGCCATTGTCCATCGCAAGCTGCACCAGACGATCGATGGCGGAGGTGGAAATGCCCTCGGCCGTCTGCTGCTTGGCCTGCCAGGAGGCGTTGAGAATGTCCGCCATCCTGCGGATGTCGCCCACCAGGAGCGCCTGCTTCATGTCGGCGGCGTCGGACTTGAGCTGGTGCAGCGCGTCGAGGGTGCGTCCGCTCGCGGCGCGGATGCCCTCGGTCTGCCGGTTGATGATCTCGGCCGAGCGGCGCGAGCGGCCCGAGAAGCAGACGATCAGGGACGATTCGAGCTCGTTGTGGATATCGTGGCGCACGCGCAGCGGGTTGACGATGACCCGGTCGTTGGCCAGGAATTCGATGAAGTTCACACCCCCGAACGCGGCGGCGTACTGGTCCTGGCGCCCGCCCGAGAGACCAAGATCGATGCGCTCGATCTCGAAGGCGATATGGGCCACGTCGTAGTCGCCGAGCGGTGCGCCCAGAATGGCGCGCATGCCATCCACCAGCGCCACGACCAAGGCCGACGACGAGCCGAGGCCCGAACCGGCCGGGGCGTCGACCGTCGTCTTGATGGTCAGCGGGACGCGCACGCCGCCGTTGAACTCGCGGATCATGCGCTCGTACACGCCGCGGTGGAGCGGCAGCTTCGTTCCCTCCAGGGGCTCGTCGGGCGAGAAGGATTCACTGACGCCCATATCGTCCGCCTCGAAGACGATCCGGCTCCCGCCGTGGGGCAGGAAGGAGGCGAAGGCAAAGCGGTCCACGGTGGCATTGAGCACGGCGCCGCCGTACTCGTCGCAATAGGGCGAGAGGTCGGTGCCGCCCCCGGCCAGTCCCAGACGAAGCGGTGCGCGAGCGCGTGTGCGGCGAAAAGTCTGGATAACCACCTCTATACCTCCTGCCCCGCGGAATCCGGGGCCATCTCCTGAAACGGGTCGATCCCGAACACAACCGGATCGATCAAAAGTGTGTCGCTTGAGTACTCATCGGGCGGGAGGGGAGGTCGGGGCGCGCCATGATCACCACGGGGGACAATGCGCTCGAAAACGTCCCTGGCCGCCGAGCGGGAGAAACGCCGACGAATGAGCTCCGCCTCCGCTTGCGAAAGCGCGGCGCAGCGGCCGGCGTCTTCGAGCAGCGGCAATACGTCCTGCCCCGGATCCCGGCGCCGCTCGCCGCGATCGCGTCGACGCCGTTCGTCACGCCGATGCCCTCAGTGCCGGGGAGAATGGAGACGACGGGGGTGCCCATCCGCAGGGCCTTCACCAGCTTGCCCTTGACGCCGCCGCCGTAGCGCACCGCCGTCAGCACGACGCGCGCGTCGTCGGCGTAGGAGACCAGTGACGGCACCTGTCCCGCCCTCAAGGGGAAGCGCCGACGCATCGCCTTGACGAACATCAGGTTGTCGGCGGCGTAATTGGCCTGTGCGTGTTCGACGGCGGTTGCGTGTATCTCGACGCCGGTGACGCTGCGGGCCACTTGCGCCAGCAGGGCGGACCGATATCCTTCGCCCGACGCGACATCGAGATCGATGCAGAGATCGCGCGCCATGCAATGGCGTTGATAATGTTCGAACTCGATCTGGCCTTCGATTGCGCTCGTCATCCTTTCGCCAGTGAAGTCCGGCGGCTTTCCAGGGCGCGGGATTTGACAGCTACCGTTCGCTCTATTCGTTATCCGCATTTTTGTCATTGTATTGTGCGTCCGGCGTGAGGATATGTGTCGTATTTGCTGGATATGGGGCCCGGGTGGCTGCCAGGCGCATGGACGAGAATTCGGGCCATTTCTAACTACAATGCTTATCCACCACTTGGTATTGAGCGAAAGTAGAACGATTCTGATCGGTACTTGATACACTAAACGACGGCACCTGAGCAACCCGATATGTGCAATTTTTGGCGTATCATGCCAACATTGGCATCGCAAGACGTGCATTCGACAAGAAATGCGTTCGGCTTCGGCCGGAGCGATTTTCCGGTCTCAGGAGCCGGAAGCGCCGTTCTCACACCCCGCGCAATGCCGATCCGCCGCCGGGGTTGATTTTCCGCTTTTGTCGTATAGAACAAAACAAGATCTTATGCCAAGGGCCCATGAACGCGACTCAAATGAGGGCGGCTCAAATGAGCGTGACTCGGATGCGTGCGCCTCGTCGGCCTTTGATCAGGCCCGCGCGGCGTCCGGGCGGGCCCGTTCGCTGCCGGTCGCAGACCGGGGCCGCGACGGTATGATGGATGGGAACCGCATGAACTGGTCCGGGCAGCAGGATGAGGCGTTGAAGGCGGTGGCGCGCTGGTTGAAGACGGGATCGCCGCAGGTGTTCCGGCTGTTCGGCTATGCCGGCACGGGCAAGACGACGCTGGCGCGCCACATCGCCGAGGATGTGGACGGCGAGGTGGTGTTCGGGGCCTATACCGGCAAGGCGGCCTCCGTGCTGCGGGCGCGCGGCTGCGAGGGAGCGGCGACTATCCACAGCCTTATCTACCGCTCGCGCACCAACGAGGACGAGGATGCGCCCTCCTTCGTGCTCAACCGGCAGGCGGAGGCGGGCAAGGCGGCGCTCATCGTCATCGACGAATGCTCGATGGTGGACGAGGCTCTGGGGCGCGACCTGCTGTCGTTTCAGGTGCCGGTGCTGGTGCTGGGCGATCCGGCGCAGTTGCCGCCGGTGCGCGGCGGCGGCTTCTTCACCGAGGCCGAGCCCGACGTGATGCTGACCGAGGTGCACCGGCAGGCACGCGACAATCCCATCATCCGCCTGTCCATGGCGGTGCGCGAGGGCGGCGAGCTGCCGCCGATCCGGGAGGAGGGCACGCGTGTGGTCTCCCGGCGCGAGATCGACGCCGAGCTCGTCATGCGCGCCGATCAGGTGCTCGTCGGCATGAACCGCACGCGCCGTCTCTACAACGGCCGCATCCGCGAACTGCAGGGATTTCGCGATCCGCTGCCGGCGGCGGGCGAGAAGCTCGTGTGCCTGCGCAACAACAAGACCAAGGGCCTGTTCAACGGCAGCACCTGGTCGGTGAAGGCGCTGCGCGGCGAGGCGAAGGGCTGCATCAAGATGGAGGTTATCCCTGAGGACGAGAACACACGCCGCGGCGTCGACGTGTCGGTGCTGACCGAGTTCTTCACCGGCGCCGAGGAGGACATTCCCTTTGCGCTGCGCCGCGATTCGGATGAGTTCACCTACGGCTACGCGCTCACCGTGCACAAGGCGCAGGGCTCGCAATGGGACGAGGTGATGCTGTTCGACGAATCGCGCGCCTTCCGCGAGCACCGCGCCCGCTGGCTCTACACCGGCATCACCCGCGCGGCGGAGCGGCTGACCGTGGTGGCGTGAGGGGTGGGGCCGGTGCACTTAAAAAATACGGGCGATGCGGACTAAGTTCCCTGGACTAGGCTCACTTTGATGCGGGTGACAGAGGATGTCCGCTGAAACTATTGAAACCGTCAATATACATGAGGCCAAGACCCACTTGTCGCGGCTTGTGGACAAGGCCGCGAAGGGTGAACCGTTCATCATCGCCAAGGCCGGCAAGCCGCTGGTGAAGGTGGTGCCACTCGATGCGCCGGAACCGAAGGAACAGAAACGGCTCGGCTTTCTGGCCGGCCAGTTCCGCGTTCCGGACGATTTCGACGAGATGGGTCAGGATAAGATCATCGCCATATCGAGGGCGATGAGTGAAGTTTCTCGTAGACACTCGTCTGCTGCTCTGGGCGGCGCATTCACCCGGGGTGCTGTCGGCGCGCGCTGCCAAGCTCCTCGACGACAAGGCCAACACGCTCTACTTCAGCGCCACCAGCCTGCGGGAGATGACGATCCAGAATGGTTTGCGCCGGGACGAGTTCGAGGCCGATCCGCGGGTGATGCATCGCGGATTGCTCGACAACGGTTACATCGAATTGCCGGTGACGGGCGATCATGCACTGGTGTTGCTGACGTTGCCGCCCATCCACAAGGACCCGTTCGATCGCATCCTCGTGGCACAGGCCATCGCTGAAGGCATAACCTTGCTGACTTCCGACCGGACCGTCGCGCGCTATCCGGCGCCGATCGAGTGTTTCTGAATAACCGGGGCAATGCTGGTCCGCCCCCTCACCCCAGCGCCTTCTTCACCGCCTCGCCCAGTTCCTTCAGGTCGAAGGGCTTGGGCAGGAAGGTGAAGTTCTCGCCTTCCGGCAGGTTCTTCTCGAAGGCGTCCTCGGCATAGCCGGAGACGAAGATCACCTTCAGCTCCGGGAAGCGGCGGCGCAGCTGCACTAAAAGCGTCGGCCCGTCCATCTCCGGCATCATCACGTCCGACACCACGAGATCGACCGGCGTCTCCAGCTTGTCGACGATGGCGAGCGCGTCCGCCCCCGACGCCGCCTCGATCACCGTGTAGCCGCGTCCGGTCAGGGCACGGGCGGCGAACTTGCGCACGGCTTCCTCGTCCTCCACCAGCAGCACCGTGCCGCGCCCGGTGACGTCGACGGCCTCGCGCTGCTGCTTGCGGCCGGCGGGCTCGTCCGCCGCCGGGCGCACGTAGCGCGGCAGGAAGATGCGGAACACCGTGCCCTCGCCCACGACGCTGTCGCAGAAGATGAAGCCGCCGCTCTGCTGCACGATGCCGTAGACGGTCGAGAGCCCGAGCCCGGTGCCCTTGCCGATTTCCTTCGTCGTGAAGAACGGCTCGAAGATCTTGTCGAGCACGTCGGGCGGAATGCCGCTGCCGGTGTCGGACACCTCGATCAGGAGATAGTCCGCCCGCGGCAGCGAGGTCTCGCTGTGGCCGAAATGGGCGCTTTCCTCGGCCGTGACGTTGCTCGTCGAGATGACGAGCTTGCCGCCGTCGCGCATGGCGTCGCGGGCATTCACCGCGAGGTTCAGGATCACCTGCTGGAACTGGGTGGTGTCGGCCTTCACCTCCCACAGGTCGGCGCCCCGGCGCAGCTCCAGCTCGATGCGCTCGCCCAAGAGCCGGCGCAGCATCTGTGACAGTTCGGAGAGCTCGTCGCCGAGCTGGATGACATTGGGGCGCAGTGTCTGGCGGCGCGAGAACGCCAGCAACTGCCGCACCAGGGCGGCGGCGCGGTTGGCGTTCTGCTTGATCTGCATGATGTCCTGGAAGCTCGGATCGGTCGGCCGGTGGTTCGACAGCAGAAGATCGGAGTAGCCGATGATCGCCTGCAGGACGTTGTTGAAATCGTGCGCCACGCCGCCGGCGAGCTGGCCCACGGCCTGCATCTTCTGCGCCTGGGCGAACTGCGCCTCCAGCGCCCGCTGGTCGGTGATGTCGAGCGCGTAGACGATCGCCGCCTCGCCGTCGAGCTCGCCGTCGTCGATGCTGCTGAAATAGAAGCGCGCCGAGCGTTCGGGCTGGCCGTTCGCCGCGCCTGCCGCCGCCGCGTTCCCTGCCGTCGCGGAACCCCCGCCCGGCTTGCCGGCGACGGCGGCGTCGATGGGGGCGATGTCGCCGAGCCCCTGCGCGGCCCGGTCGATGGCATGGGCGAGGGCCTCGCGGTCGCGCGGGGCGACGACGCTCAGCATGGAGCGCTGCGCACTGCTGTCGATGGCACCCGCCCGCATGCCGAACAGATGCGCGAAGGAAGCGTTCGAGCGCAGGATCTGCCCCTGCCGGTCGACGGTGGCGATGGCCACGGGCGTGTTGTTGAAGAAGCGCGAGAAGCGCACTTCCGCCGCGCGCTGGCCCTCGGCGACGTCCTCGCCCGGCGAGCGGTTGAGCACCAGCGTGCGCGAGGGCTGCGGCTTGCCCTCGGCGTCGAAGGCGACGCGGTGGAAGAGCCGCACCGGCAGGGTCTGGCCGCCGCGCTTGCGGAAATCGAGGTCGAGCGTCTCGGTGCGCTCCTCGCCCGGCGCGCCGGTGACGGAGCCGATGAGCGCCATGGCGCTGGGCGGCGCGACCTCCTCCAGCGTCAGGCCGCCCGAGCCCACCTGCGCGAGATCGTAGTCGAGCCAGCGGGCGAGCGTCGCGTTCATGTAGACGATCTGGCCGCCCGCCGTCAGCGACAGGAAGCCGGAGGGCGCGCGGTCGAGATAGTCGATGGCGTGCTGCAGCTCGCGGAACACGCTCTCCTGCCGCTCGCGGTCGCGGGTGATGTCGGCGACGCTCCACAGCGTGGCCCGGCGCCGGCCGGGGTGCGCTACCTGCCGCACGCCGACCTTGAACCACAGGGCCGCATCGTTCCTGGCGGCAGCGTGCCTGTCGGCCGCTTCCCGGGGGGCCTTCTTCGGCACGACGCGGATTTCCTCGGCGGTGGCGCGCCCCTCGCGCGCCGCCTGCGCCAGCCGGTAGACCGCTTCCGCGATCTCCGGCGCGCCGTTGAACAGGCGCTCGATGGTGGGGGGCCCCGGCAGGTCGTCGCTCCTGAGGCGGTCCGCGAGGGCGAGATAGGCATCGTTGTAATAGGCGACGTGGCCGTCGTTCTCCACCACGATCAGGCCCTCGTCGGCGGAATCGACGAGGGTGCGCCCGAGATCGTGCCGGCCGCGGCCCGCGAACTGGAGAATGCCGAGCGCGAACGCGAAGCTCAGCGCCACGCCGACCACGGCACAGCCGGCGAGAATGGCGAGCACCACCGGTTCGCTCACGCGCTGCTCGCTGAAATAGATCCAGCCCGCCGCGCCGACGAGGGCGAGCGACAGCAGCACGACGAGGCCGGTATGGCCCGAACGCGGATCGCCCCGGTCGACCGAATTATCCATGCGCGCTTCGCTCATGCCGTCTGGTATCCCGTGTGACATCCGGATTCAACTGCTGCCCCCGATGCGCTGCCCCTTGCGCCGCCTGCCGAGCCGCGGTCGACGACTATAGCAGGGAAGCCGTGCCGGGGGGCATGCGGCAGTCTCGTCAGCGCGGTGGTCGCGGGCGCAAACGGGCCGCCGAATCCCTTGTCCGAATCCCTTGTCATGGTGGAACGCCGGCCCGTTCCCGCTATGTTGCCGGATCTCCACACCTATAATAAATCACAAGAGACTAATGAAGACTTTGCATATGCAGCATTAAATGCGATTTATTCGTTGGCGGTGAATCCGTTAGGATCGCATCGCCGTGGCCCGGACGCTTTCCTGATCGACCGCAATCGCTTGATCGATCAGAATTCGTCCGGTGGAGAATCGTAGAGCATTTGTCGAAGCGAGCCTTCTGCGGATGCTCTCATGCCGGCGAGCCGGCTACTTCAAAGGCGGGGGAGCGCGACCGTGCAATTATTCGGTAGCAATACACCGGCAATTGTTCAGTATCTACTGGCCTTTGTCATCATACTGGGTGTTCTTGCGGTGTTTGCTGCGGTTCTGCGCCGAATCACCGGCAACAGGCCGAGACTGGGGTATGCGAGCTCCAGCGCGCGCCACCGCCAGCAGCGGCTGGGCGTCATCGACGCTGTGGATATCGATGCCCACCGGCAGCTCCTGCTGCTGCGCCGTGACAATGTCGAGCATCTGGTGCTGATCGGCGGCCCGAACGACCTCCTGGTCGAAAGCGGCATCGGCCGGCTGCCCTACCGCGCGCCGATCCAGGCGCAGCAACCTGCGCCGGTGGAAGACTTCGTCCCCGGACCGGCGCGGCTCGATCCGCCCGCCCCCCCGCAGGCGGGGGCCGCTGCGGCGGCAGGACTGGCCGGCGCAGCGGGCGTTGCTGCAGGCACGGGTCTCGATTCGCTTTCGCCGTCCGAACCCGCGCCGATCCGCTCGCCGCTGACGCCTCCCCCCCCACCGCCGTCACGCCCGCTGGCAACGCCGGTCGCGCCGAAACCCGCTGCCGCGGACGACGTGAAGGACGATGCGGCCGATCTGCCGGCCCCGCCGGCGGCCGGCGAGAAAGACGCGCCCGAACCGCCGCCCGCGCGCGAGCCGGCGAAGGGGCCATTCAGCGCCGTGGCGCGCCAGCTCGAGGAAGCGCTCAGGCGCCCCTTCGCCGCCGTCCGCCCGTCGCCGGTGACCGGCATCGATCTCGACGAGAGCACGCCCCCCGCCGCCCAATCGCCCGCCCAATCACCTGCCAAATCGCCTGTTGCCAAATCGCCTGTTGTGAAGCCGCCCGTCGAGCCGGTCCTCGGTGAGGATGGCGACAAGGCCAAGGCCGCGGCCGAAGAGGTGCGCGCGCCGGTGCCGCCCGCGCCTCCCGTTCAGGCGACGCTGCCCATTCCCCCGCGCGAGGAGGGACGTTTCGCGGGCAAGAGCGGCGATGCGCCGTTTCCGGCCGTCCGGAGGGATTCCGGGCCGAGCGCCGAGGCCCCGCCCGCTGCCGACGTGAAGCCTGCGGAGAAGCCCGCGTCCGAACCCGCACCGGTTTTCGAGCCGCAGGCACCAGTCCCGCCTCCCGTGTCACCCGCGCCGCCGCCGCCCGCGGGCAGGGCCGACACGGCCGGTTCTTCCGCCACCCCGGCTTCGTCGGCGGATGAGGTCGAGCCGGACGACAAGCCGGCCTCACGCGTGGCGGAGATCCTCCCGCCGGAGATCCTCCCGCGGCGGGCGACGCCCTTCGGCGCACCGATTCCTCCCGGACCCGCTTCGCTCACGCCCGCCTCGCCCACGCCGGCTTCTCCGCCGCCTGCGTCGCCCAGCTACACGCCCGGCGGGACGCGCATCCTCGGCCCGGGAGAGGCAGAGGCAACGGACACGCCGGATACGCTCAAAGTGCCCGAGACGCTCAAGGCGTCGCCCGAGGCCGCCCGGAGCCAGCCGGCGCCCAAGGAGACGTTCGATCTGTCGTCGCTGGAGAATATCGAGGCGGAATTCGCCCGGCTGCTCGGGCGCACGTCGCCCGGCAAGGACAAGTGAGCCGCAGGCGCATCTGACCGCCAAGGCGCGGCGTCCGTCCCACGGATGGATGAGGGCGCTGCTTCCATTCTAGAAAACGGCCCGATTTCGCCAAATCGGGCCGTTTTCCGTAAGTCTCTGATTTTGCTCTAGCCGCCGATGTTGTAGGCGGCGAGCGCCGCCATGTTGACGATGTCGGTGTCCTTCGCGCCCAGCGGCAGGATCTGCACCGGCTTGTTGAGCCCGACGATCAGCGGCCCCACCACCGTGGACGCGCCCAGCTCCTGCAGCATCTGGGTCGAGATCGACGCCGAATGCAGGGCGGGCATGACGAGCACGTTCGCCGGCCCCTTGAGACGGCAGAAGGGATAGAGCGACAGCGCCTCCGGGTTGAGCGCGACGGAGGCGCTGAGTTCCCCGTCGTATTCGAAGCGGGCACGCTGCTCGTCGAGGACGCGCACCGCCTCCTGCACGTGAGTGGCGCGCTCGCCGCGCGGCTGGCCAAAATTGGCGAAGGCGAGCAGCGCCACGCGCGGCTCGTAGCCGAGACGCCGCGCCACGCCCGCCGCCTCCATCGCGATGGCGGCGAGATCCTCGGGCGAGGGCAGCTGCGTGATGGCGGTATCGGCGATCAGCACCGTGCGCCCGCGCGTGATGGCGATGGAGACGCCGATGACCCGGTGGCCGGGCCGGGCGTCGATCACCCGCAGCACGTCCTTGAGCGCGGTGTGGTAGTTGCGGGTGACGCCGGTCACCAGGGCATCGGCATGGCCGTGCATGACCATGGCCGCGCCGAAATGGTTGCGGTCCTGGTTGATGAGCCGCTGGCAGTCGCGCAGCAGAAAGCCCTTCCGCTGCAGGCGCTCGTAGAGGAACTGCGTGTAGAGCGGGTTGTACTGCGAGCGGGCGGCGTTGTGGATCTCGATGCCGGGCCTGCCTTCGAGATCGACGCCCGCGTGCGCCGCCGTCTCGCGGACGCGGTCCTCGCGCCCGACGAGGATCGCCGTGCCGAGCCCCTGATGCACGTAGGAGAGCGCGGCGCGGATGACGGCCTCCTCCTCGCCCTCGGCGAAGACGACGCGCTTCGGGAAGCGGCGCACGCGCTCGAACACGGTGTTGAGCACCCCGACGACCGGGTCGCGCCGCGCCGAGAGCTCGGTCTTGTAGGCCTCGATGTTCTCGATCGGCTGGCGGGCCACGCCGGTTTCGGCGGCGGCCCTCGCCACGGCGGGCGGCACCACCTGGATGAGGCGCGGGTCGAAGGGGGCGGGGATGATGTAGTCGCGCCCGAAACGCGGCCGCGCGCCCTCGTAGGCGGCGGCGACCTCGTCGGGCACGTCCGCGCGCGCGAGCTGCGCCAGCGCCTCGACGGCGGCGATCTTCATCTCGGTGTTGATGGTGGTGGCGCGCGCGTCGAGCGCTCCCCGGAAGATGTAGGGGAAGCCCAGTACATTATTGACCTGGTTGGGATAGTCCGACCGGCCGGTGGCCATGATGGCGTCGTCGCGCACCTTGGCCACTTCCTCGGGCGTGATTTCCGGGTCGGGATTGGCCATGGCGAAGATGATCGGGTTTTCCGCCATGCCCGCCACCATCTCCGGCGTCAGCGCGCCCTTGGCGGAGAGGCCGAAGAAGATATCCGCGCCCCGGACCGCGTCGGCAAGGGTGCGCGCGCGGGTGTCAATGGCGTGGGCGGACTTCCACTGGTTCATGCCCTCGGTGCGGCCCTTGTAGATCACGCCCTTGGTGTCGCACAGGGTGACGTTCTCGTGCCGGAACCCGAGCGCCTTGACGAGCTCGATGGAGGCGATGCCCGCCGCGCCCGCGCCGTTGACGACGAGCTTCGCCTCGCCGATGTCGCGGCCCGTCAGGTGCAGGGCGTTGATGATGCCCGCCGCCGCGATGATGGCCGTGCCGTGCTGGTCGTCGTGGAAGACGGGGATGTCCATCAGCTCCTTGAGGCGCTCCTCGATGACGAAGCATTCGGGAGCCTTGATGTCCTCGAGGTTGATGCCGCCGAAGGTGGGACCGAGATAGCGCACCGCATTGATGAAGGCATCCACGTCTTCGGTGTCGACCTCGAGATCGAAGGCGTCGATGTCCGCGAATCGCTTGAACAGCACCGCCTTGCCCTCCATCACGGGCTTGGAGGCGAGCGCGCCGAGGTTGCCGAGCCCCAGAATGGCCGTGCCGTTGGAGATGACTGCGACGAGGTTGCTGCGCGCGGTGTAGTCGTAGGCGGTGGCGGGGTTCTCGTGAATGGCGCGCACGGGCACGGCGACGCCGGGCGAATAGGCGAGCGACAGCTCGCGCTGCGTCGTCATCGGCTTGGTGGCGACGACCTCGAGCTTTCCGGGACGGCTGCGGGAATGATAAGTCAGCGCTTCCTGATCCGTGTAGGTCAGGCGGCTGCGTTTTTTATGTTCTGTCATAGGAGTGCGATCGGCCTCTGGCGTTTCCCCGAATGGGCGTTTCCCCAAGTGGTTGTATCGAGAACAATATCGGACTGGATCACCCGCCTCAAGCGGGGTTCTCCACCGTTTCGTGCATGGCCCGCCTGCGCGAATCGATGAAAGCACCGGGACCGTCTGATAGCTTTGGCCCATGACCCGTTTCACGCCGATGACACCGTCCGACACGCCCCACGCCGGAACACCCTTGACCGGAACGCCTTTGGCCGGAACGTCCCTGGCCGGCGACAAGCCGTCGCCGATGATGCAGCAATATATCGAGATCAAGGTCGCGCACCCCGATACCCTGCTGTTCTACCGCATGGGCGATTTCTACGAGCTGTTTTTCGGCGATGCCGAGATCGCCTCGCGCACGCTCGGCATCGTGCTGACGAAACGCGGCAGGCACCAGGGCGAGGACATCCCCATGTGCGGCGTGCCGGTGGACAAGGCGGAGGATTATCTGGAGCGCCTCATCGCCGCCGGCCACCGGGTCGCCGTCTGCGAGCAGACCGAGGACCCCGCCGAGGCGCGCAAGCGCGGCAGCAAGTCGGTGGTGCGCCGCGAGGTGGTGCGGCTGGTGACGCCGGGCACCATCACCGAGGACCGGCTGCTGGAGCCCGCCCGTCCCAACTGGCTCGCGGCCGTGGCGCGGCGCAGGCTCTCGCAGGGGAAGCTGCCAGAAGGCGGGTGGACCTACGCGGTCGCCGCCGCCGACATCTCGACCGGCCGCTTCATCGTCTCCGAAGTGTCGGCGACGGCGCTGATGGCCGAGATCGCAAGGCTTGAGCCGCGCGAGATCATCGTGCCCGACGCCATCCACGACGACGATACCCTGCGCGCCTTCTGGGCCGAGCAGCGCGCCGCCGTCACGCCCATGGCGCATGAGGGGTTTGATCCGGCGTCGAGCGAGCGGCGGCTGAAGGATTATTTCGGTGTGTCGGAACTCGCCGGCTTCGGCCAGTTCGCGCCGGCGGAACTGGCGGCATCGGCCGCGATCATCGCCTATGTCGAGCGCACGCAGCTCGGCTCGCGCCCGCCGCTGTCGCCGCCGGTGCGGGAGCTCGCGGGAGCGGGCCTTGCCGTCGACGCCGCCACGCGCGCCAATCTCGAACTCACCCGCACGCTCGCGGGCGAACGGGCGGGGAGCCTGCTCGCCACCATCGACCGGACGCTGACACCGGCCGGCGGCCGGCTCCTGGCCGAGCGCCTGGCCGGCCCGCTCACCGACCCGCAGGCGATCCGCGCCCGGCAGGACAGCGTGGCGATGCTGCATGAGGACATTGCCCTGCGCGAGCGTCTGCGCGGCCTGCTGCGCGCCGCGCCCGACATCGCCCGTGCCCTCTCGCGGCTCATCGTCGGGCGCGGCGGTCCGCGCGATCTCGCCGCATTGCGCGACGGCCTGTCGGCGGCGCGCGCCATCGGCACCCATCTCGAGGGGGCTCCGGCGCTGTCGGCGGAGCTCGACGGCGCGCGCCAAAGCCTCAAGGAGCTCGACCCCGCCTGGGGCGAGGCGCTTGCGGCAGCACTCGCCGACGACCTGCCCCTGCTCAAGCGCGACGGCGGCTTCGTGCGCGCGGGCTGCAACGCCGATCTGGACGAGGCGCGGCTGCTGCAGGCCGACTCGCGAAAGGTGATCGCGGCGCTGCAGGCGCGCTATGCCAACGAGAGCGGCTGCCGCCAGCTCAAGATCAAGCACAACAACCTGATCGGCTATTTCGTCGAGGTGCCGCAGGCCGCCGGCGAGGCGTTCGTGCGCACGCCGCTCAACGAGACCTTCATGCACCGCCAGACCATGGCCGGCACGATGCGTTTCTCCACGGTGGAGCTGTCAGAGCTGCAAAGCCGCATCGCCTCCGCCGGCGACCGGGCGCTCGGCATCGAGCTTGCCGTGTTCGACGAGCTGGTGGCGCTGATGGGCGCGCATGCCGGGGCCATCAAGGCGGCGGCGGAGGCGCTCGCGGCCATCGACGTGTCGGCGGCGCTCGCCGATCTGGCCGCCGATCTCGGCTGGGTACGCCCGCACGTGGACGGCACGCTCGCCTTCGACATCGAGGGCGGCCGTCACCCGGTCGTCGAGGCGGCGTGCAAGCGGGGCGGCGTGGCGTTCGTCGCCAACGACTGCGACCTCTCCCCGCCGGGCGCAGCGAAGTGGGGGCGGATCACGCTCGTCACCGGCCCCAACATGGCGGGCAAATCGACCTTCCTGCGCCAGAACGCGCTCATCGTGGTGCTCGCCCAGATGGGCGCCTTCGTGCCGGTGACATCCGCCCGCATCGGCGTCGTCGACCGGCTGTTCTCGCGGGTGGGCGCGGCGGACGACCTCGCGCGCGGGCGCTCCACCTTCATGGTCGAGATGATCGAGACGGCGGCGATCCTCAACCAGGCCGGCGAGCGCTCGCTCGTCATCCTGGACGAGATCGGGCGTGGCACCGCGACCTTCGACGGCCTGTCCATCGCCTGGGCGGCGATCGAGCACCTGCACGAGGCGAACCGCTGCCGGGCGCTGTTCGCCACCCACTACCACGAACTCACCGCGCTCGCCGACCGGCTGAAGCGCGTGTCGAACGCCACCGTCCGCGTCACCGAATGGCACGGCGACGTCGTCTTCCTGCACGAGGTGGTGCCGGGCGCGGCCGACCGTTCCTACGGCATCCAGGTGGCGCGGCTCGCCGGCCTGCCGCCCAAGGTGATCGCGCGGGCGCGCGACATCCTCACCGAACTCGAAAAGAGCGAGCGCGAAAAGCCGGTGAGCGCGCTGATCGACGATCTGCCGCTGTTTTCGGCCGTCGCCGCCCGTCCGCAGGAAACGTCCGGCCCGTCCGCCGCCGCGCCCGACCTGCTACGCGAGGCGCTCGACGCCATCGTGCCGGACGAGCTGTCGCCGCGCGAGGCGCTCGATGCGCTCTACAGGCTCAAGGGCTTGCGCAGCGACGAGGGCGGTGGAAAGATGCCTTGATCCGATCCCACATGAGGTTCTGACGCCATGGCGGATGAAGGCGTATTTATCGGCAAAAGCGGCCTTGCCACAAGCGGCTTGGGCAACGGCGAGGTGGCGCAGACGCTGCTGCTGAAGCGCGCCAACCGGCACGGCCTCATCACCGGCGCCACCGGCACCGGCAAGACGGTGACGCTGCAGGTGCTGGCTGAAGGGTTTTCCAACGCCGGCGTGCCGGTGTTCGCCGCCGACATCAAGGGCGACCTCTCGGGGCTTGCGGCAGCGGGCGAGGGCATGCCGCCCTTCGTCAAGCGGGCGCATGAGATCGGCGTCGAGTACCGGTCCGATCGCTTCCCGGTGGTGTTCTGGGACGTGTTCGGGGTTGAGGGCCATCCCGTGCGCGCCACCATCTCGGACATGGGGCCGCTGCTGCTGTCGCGCCTGCTCGACCTCAACGAGACGCAGGAGGGCGTCCTCAACGTTGTGTTTCGCGTCGCTGACGAGCAGGGCCTGCTGCTCCTCGACCTCAAGGACCTGCGCGCGCTCCTCGGTTATGTCTACGACAACGCGGCGGAACTGAGCGGCCAGTACGGCAATGTCGCCAAGCAGTCGGTCGGCACCATCCAGCGCCGCCTGCTGGTGCTCGAAAACCAGAACGCCGAGAAATTCTTTGGCGAGCCGGCGCTCGAGATCGGCGACCTGATCCGCACCGACCGGGACGGGCGCGGCTTCATCAACATCCTCGCCGCCGACCAGTTGATGAACAATCCGCGCCTCTATGCCACCTTCCTGCTGTGGCTGCTGTCGGAGCTGTTCGAGCACCTGCCCGAGATCGGCGATCCCGACAAGCCGGTGCTGGTGTTCTTCTTCGACGAGGCGCACATTCTGTTCGACAATGCGCCCAAGGCGCTGCTGGCGGCGGTGGAGCGGGTGGTGCGGCTCATCCGCTCCAAGGGGGTGGGCGTCTATTTCGTCACCCAGAACCCGCTCGATATTCCCGACAGCGTGCTCGGCCAGCTCGGCAACCGGGTGCAGCATGCGCTGCGCGCCTTCACCCCGCGCGACCAGAAGGCGGTGCGCGCCGCGGCGCAGACCTTCCGCCAGAACCCGGCCTTCGACACCGAAAAGGTCATCGGCGAACTCGCGGTGGGCGAGGCGCTGGTGTCGCTGCTCGACGCCAAGGGCGCGCCGGAGGTCGTCAGCCGCACGCTGATCGCGCCGCCCTCCGCCCGCGTCGGGCCGCTGACGCCGGAGGAGCGGGCCGCGCTCGTCAAGGACAGCCCGCTGCGCGGCCTCTATGAAAAGGCCATCGACCGCGAATCCGCCTACGAGGTGCTCACGAGCCGCGCCGGGGAGGCGACGGAGGCCGCCAACGCCCCGCCCGCCGAGGAGGGCGCGCTCGGCGGCATCGGCGATCTCATCGGTTCGATCCTCGGCACCAACCGTCCGCGCGGCGGGCGGCTCTCGACCGGCCAGGTCATCGCCCGCGACGTGACCCGCACGGTGACGAATACCGTGCTCGGCCAGATCGCTGCCGACATCGGCCGCAAGGTGGGCGGCAAGACGGGCGGTACCATCGGCCGCGCCATCGTGCGCGGCACGCTCGGCGGCATCCTGCGGCGGTGATTTTCGGGAACTCAAGAGACATTCTGAAGGATAGTTGAAAAATGTCGCAGCTCGACGCGGTTCTGGCCCATATCGACGCCAACCTCGATGCCTCGCTGGAGCGCCTGTTCGCCTTCCTGCGCATCGCCTCGATCTCGACCGATCCGGCCCACGCGGAGGAATGCCGCCGCGCCGCCGAGCATGTGAAGGCCGAACTCGAAGGCCTCGGCTTCGCCGCCGGCGTGCATCCGACGAAGGGCCACCCGGTGGTGCTCGGCCATCAGGCGGGGGCGGGCAAGCCCCATGTGCTGTTCTACGGCCATTACGACGTGCAGCCCGTCGATCCGCTCGACCTGTGGGAAAGCCCGCCGTTCGAGCCGCATATCGATTCACTGTCCGACGGCTCGAAGGTCATCCGCGCCCGCGGCGCTGCCGACGACAAGGGGCAGATCCTGACCTTCCTCGAAGCCCTGCGCGCCTGGAAGGCGGTCACCGGGCGGCTTCCCGTCGACGTGACGGTGCTGATCGAGGGCGAGGAGGAGGTTGGCTCCGTCAATCTGCCGGCCTTCGTGGAGGACAACCTCGCCCGCCTCAAGGCCGACGCCGTGCTGGTGTGCGATACCAACCAGTGGGACGCCGACACGCCCGCCATCACCACCGGCCTGCGCGGGCTGGTGCACGACGAGATCATCGTCCGCACCGCCGACCGCGATCTGCACTCCGGCCTCTTCGGGGGTGCTGCGCAGAACGCCATCCACGTGCTCGCCGGCATCATCGCCGCGCTGCGCGACAAGGACGGGCGCGTCGCCATCCCGGGCTTCTACGAGGGCGTGCCGGAAATCCCGGAGGACGTGCGCGAAGAGTGGCGCGGCCTCGGCCTCGATGCGCAGACCTTCCTCGGCCCGGTCGGGCTCTCCGAACCCGCCGGCGAGAAGGACCGCGACGTCATCGAGCAGATCCAGTCGCGCCCGGCCTTCGACATCAACGGCATCATCGGCGGCTATACCGGCGAGGGCTCCAAGACCGTCATCCCGGCCGAGGCGCGCGCCAAGATCACCTTCCGCCTCGTCGGCGACCAGAACCCGGTCAACGTGCGCGACTTCTTCCGCGCCTACGTGCGCCGCATCATCCCCGCCGACGCGTCCGTGACCTTCGGCGTCGGCGGCGGTGCGCCGGCGGTGTCGGTGCCGCTCGACAGTCCGCTGCTGGCCAAGGCCGCCGGCGCGCTGCGCGACGAATGGGGCAAGGCGCCGGTGACCATCGGCGGCGGCGGCTCGATCCCGATCGTCGCCACCTTCAAGCACCGGCTCGGCGCCGATCCGCTCTTGGTCGGATTCGGCCTGGAAGATGACAGAATTCATTCGCCGAATGAGAAGTACTCGTTGAGAAACTTCCACAAGGGCGCGCGCTCATGGGCGCGAATCCTGCAATCGATTGCCGAATAACGAGGATTATCCGGCGCAATAAATGTCACTTTTCCGTCTCCGTAGCTTTAATACGGTGACATGAAAGAGGCGGATCAAGGACCCCTGTCATCCACTGCAACAGGGGGTTTTCCGATGCGTCTTGCCTCTTCCGTTTTCAGCGCGCTGCTGTTCTCTGCGCTCGTCGCCGTGCCGGCCGCTGCGCAACAGGAGTTCACCGCCACCCTCAAGGGCCATGCCGCGCTGCCGGCGCTCACCATCATCGACCCGCCGGCCGATGCCACCGACAACCTGCGCGTCGTCGGCAAGTACGCCACCGGGGAGGCCGCCCGCGTCGACGAGCCCGAGAGCATCGAGGGCATCAACGACGGCCGCCCCACCGGCATCAAGTTTCCCTTCCGGGGCCAGCCGGTGCAGGGCCATTCCGGCATCAAGGCCGACCGTGACGGCACCTTCTGGGTCATCACCGACAACGGCAGCGGCAACAAGGCGAACTCGCCGGACTCCGCCCTGTTCTTCCATCACTATGACATCGACTGGGAAAAGGGCACGGTGACGCGCCTCAAGACCACCTTCCTGCACGATCCCGACAAGAAGGTGCCCTTCCACATCACCCAGGAAGGCACCGAGAAGCGCTACCTCACCGGCGCCGACTTCGACCTCGAATCCTTCCAGCCGGTGCGCGGCCGGATCTGGTTCGGCGAGGAGTTCGGCCCCTATCTCATCCGCACCGACCGCGACGGCAAGGTGGAAGCGGTGTTCGAGACGGAAGTCGAGGGTAAGGTCATCCGCTCGCCCGATCATTACGCCGTGCGCACCCCCGCCGCGCCCGGCGGCGCGGTCGAGTTCACCGTCCGCCGCTCCAAGGGCTTCGAGGGCATGGCCGCCTCGCCCGACGGCAGGTTCCTCTATCCGCTGCTCGAAGGCGCGCTGTGGGACCCGGCGACCGGCGAGACCGAGAAGGACAACGGCAAGGAATTCCTGCGCATCCTCGAATTCGACGTGGCGAATGAGAAGTGGACCGGCCGCTTCTGGAAATACCCGCTGGAGCAGAACGGCCTCTCCATCGGCGACTTCAACCTGATCGACGCCACCCACGGCCTCATCATCGAGCGCGACGACACCGAAGGCACCGCAAGCCGCGCCTGCCCGGCCGGCGAGAAGCGCCCGGACTGCTTCGCCACCCCGGCGGCGTTCAAGCGCATCTACAAGATCGGGCTCACCGACGAGAACGCGGGCAAGGACGTGCGCAAGATCGGCTACATCGACCTGATGAAGATCCAGGACCCGGACAAGCGCGCTATCCGCGGCGAGAAGAACGGCACGCTCGACTTCCCGTTCTTCACCATCGAGAACGTCGACATCGTCGACGAGGGCCACATCATCGTCGGCAACGACAACAACCTGCCCTTCTCCGCGAGCCGCGACCCCAACAAGGCCGACGACAACGAGTTCGTCCTCCTCGAAGTCAAGGACTTCCTCAACGCCAGGTAATTTTTTGGACTTGGCGTTTGAGCACGCGCATCGGCGTTTTTTGCGACTCGATGTGGTGTACGCGCATCGGCGTTCCGCCTTTTTCGGAGCGGGATGCCCGACACCGAAGTTCAGGGCTCCGGCGGAAGACGCCGGGGCCTTTTGCCGTTCAGCGGCGTCTCGGCAGCGGCACGCGGGCGAGCTTCAGCGCGGCGATGAGCGCGAGCCCATAGGCGAGGCCGCCCCCCAGCGCCACGAGGCCGATGTGGACGATGGCGCGTGCGTGCGTCAGCGTGTCCGTCCACGGGGCGAGTGCGGCGTCGGCCGCCAGCGTTGCGGCGGCGAGCGCGAGCGAGGCCGCGAGGATCGCAGCGAGCGTGCGCGCCAGCACCCTGTCGGGGGCGGTCCACTGCCACCGCTTCGCCAGCACGAACAGCAGGCCGCAGTTCACCCATGCCCCCACGGCGGTGGCGAAGGCGAGCCCGGGAGCGCCCCATTGCGCGCCGATATCCCCCGCGAGCGCGATCTTGAGCGCCACGTTGACGCCGATGCCGATGAGCGAGACAACGGCGGGTGTCGCTGTATCGAGCCGCGAGCGAAAACTCGCCACCAGCGCGGGGATGGCGACGATCGCCGGCAGCCCCAGCGCGTAGGCGGCGAGCACTGTCCCTGCCGCCTGCGCGTCGGCTGCGGTGAAGGCGCCGCGCCCGAACAGCGCGTCCATGATGCGCTCGGGCACCAGCAGGAACGCCACCATGCAGGGCGCGGCGAGCGCCAGCGACAGCGCCAGCGTGCGGTTCTGCGCGCCGTGGGCGGCCGCCTCATCGCCCGCCGCGACGAGGCGGCTCATCTGCGGCAGCAGCACCGTGCCCGCCGCGATGGCGATGACGCCGACCGGCAGCTGGTAGAGCCGGTCGGCGTAATAGATCGACGACACCGCGCCCGTCGGCAGCATCGAGGCGATGATGGTGTCGGCGAAAAGCGCGATCTGCACCCCGGCGGAGCCGACGACGGCGGGACCGAGCGCCTTCAGGAACGCGCGCATGTCGGCATCGAGGCGCGGGCGCGCGAGACGCGGCGCGATGCCGGACCGGGCGGCGTCGCCATAGACGAGCGCAAGCTCCAGCACGCCCGCCGCCGCCACGCCCCACGCGGCGGCGTGGCCCGCCGAGGGGAAGAACCACGCCAGGAGCAGCGCCGCGACGATCGACACGTTGAGCAGCACCGGCGCCGCCGCCGCCGCCGCGAAGCGCCCGACGCCGTTCAGCATGCCGGACACCAGCGTCACCAGCGTGATGAAGAAGAGATAGGGGAAGGTGATGCGCGTCAGGTTGACCGCGAGCGCGAACTTGTCGGGGTCGCTCGTGAAGCCCGGCGCGAGCAGTGCCACCACCTGCGGCATGAAGGCGAAGGCGAGGGCGAGCACGGCCGCCTGCACGATCACCATGACCGTCCAGACGTTGTCGGCGAAGCGCCGGGCGGCGGCCTCGCCCGCGCTCTCGTGCAGGCGGGTGAAGACGGGCACGAAGGCGGCGTTGAACGCGCCCTCGCCGAAAATGGCGCGGAAATGGTTGGGGAGCCGCAGCGCCACGAAGAACGCATCCGCGATGAGGCCAGCACCCAGGATCGCCGCCGTCATGAGGTCGCGCAGGAGCCCGGTGACGCGCGAGAGCAGTGTGAAGCCGCTGACGGATATGAAGTTTTTCAGCATCGCCGCATCAGTCGAGCGCGGCGCCGGCGGCCACCGACAGCGCCTTGCGCATGGCGGCATTCGCCGGATCGCCGGTGACAGTCAGGCCTTCCAGCTTCTCGAAGTCCGAGATCGCCTGCCGGGTGGCGGGGCCCATGAGGCCGTCCGCCGTGATGGCGTAGCCGAGCTTTACCAGCGCCTTCTGCACGCCGAGGACAGCGTTGTTCTGCGCGCCGTTGTTCGACGCGGCGGGCTTCGCCGCCGGAGGCGTGCCCGTGGTGAGGAGTTGGGCGATCGGATCGTTCGCCGCGGGCGCAGCCGGCGCTTGCGCGGCAGGGGCCTGCGCTGAAGGCGCTGTCTGGGCGGGCCTCGCGGCCGGCGCGCCGCTGGTCTCGCGTGGCGGCGGCAGCGGATCGCGCCGTGTCGCCGGGCTTTCCGCCGTCGTCTGGCCGCCGAAGAGCGGCGAGGGATGCGGCCCTTCCTGGGACACGGCGTTGACGATGATCGCGGCCGACAGTGCCGTGGCCAACAGGCCGCCGACCACCGACACCGGCCACCGTTCCAGCGCCCGGAAGGCCAGCTGCACGAGCGCCAGCAGCAGACCGCCGATCAGCGCGAGGCAGGCGGCGGCGAGCCTGCCGGCGACCGCCCCCGCGCCCGAGACGGCGGAGCGCTCCCGGCCCCGCGCACGCGGCCCCGAGGCCGCGGGCCGGCGCGCCCTCGCGGGCGCGGGCGAGCGCCGCACGGCATCGAAATCGGAACGGGCAAGGGCTTCGCGCACGGGTAGGTCGTCTCTCAGTCAGGATGCCCGGTCGAGAGAAAGCCCCCGCCCGGACGAAAAACCGCTGCCCGGCCTGCCGCGGAAAGCGATTCCGCGGCGAGCTGGCCGACGGCTGCCATCATAGGCACGCATGCTTAAGCGAACGCTAAAACCGTCGCCAAAGCTTGGGCGACATGCGGGCCGGCCGCGCGCCGATCATGGCTTGCCGCTCATGGCTTGAAGTGCCGGAGCAAATCGGCCCGGAGGTTGTCGGGAATATCGTGTCCAAGCCTTGTGAGCGCATTGACGAGGCGCTGGCTTCTGTTCCTGCTCGAGGCGGGAGAACCCATTCTTTCGGTGACCTGGCCGTCTTTGATCGCGTCATGGAGCGCCCGATAGTCTTGATCCGTCCGCAAGGCGTGCGTTTCGGACGCCTTGTTGAGGATAGCCTTGACGATCGTTTTCGTGTTGTCATCGAGGGGACCGTCGATGAAAATGGCCCGCAGCACCTCGGCGCCGGCTTCGCCGGACTTCAGCGCGCCCGCTTCCACCCGATTGATCGTGTCGATGATGGCCTGCATGTCAATGGCATTGGCCGGCATGGCATTGGCCTGCATGGCGATGGCTTGCTGCAGGAAGTTGAGCGCGGCGCCTTTCGCGGCTTCGGGAAGGTCCAGTCGCGCGATGTGGCGCGTCAGGATGGCGGTTTCGGCGGCGTGGTCGCCATCGAAAGTCGGTCCCGCAATGTGTTGGAGCTCGCCGATGTCCTCGGCCTCGGACGTGTCCTTGGTCTCGCGGCTGGGCAGCCGAACAACGGGGCCGCTGTCGGAAGCGACTTTCCGGGCGGCGTCCTCGAAGGCGCTGGCGAAGCTGTCGATCGTCCTGCTGTTGCGGACGGACACCGGATTTTTGCCGACCGTGACGCTGCGTTGCTGGTCGCCGATGAATGTGGTGACGGTCAGCGTTTTGTCGTCAGCCGCCCCGTGCGGCGTACCGTCCGGGTTCTGATGGGGGAGGGAGCCATTGATATTTGGCGTAAGGCGGTTGACATCACTCATTATTACTACTCCACGGATATTCATAATAGCATTTCAAGAAGAGAGATGCATACAGGAAGCAATATGTCGCTTGTATAAATCAGATCAGTATGGTTGAAAACAGAAACACAATAGTGCCTAAATTCCAGCGTTGTCTCTCTCCGTCAAGTCTATAGACGGAATGACTGTCAAATTTCGGGGCTATAATAGCCATTTCACGGAGTTGACGCAAGTTCTGCGCTCGCCGGCCGCCGAATTCGTCCGGTCCGGCGGAAACGCCTCCTCAGCCCAGAACGCGGGCGACTTCCTGCCGCAATTCCCCGAGGGAGAACGGTTTCAGCAATATCCCGGCAAGCCTCGTGAGCGATTGCGCGCGCTCGTGCTGGTCGGAATAGCCGGTCATGATCAGGATCGCGAGGTCCGGCCACTGCGTCTGCGCGGCCTGTGCGAGCGCGATGCCGTCCATCAGCGGCATGCGCACGTCGGTGAGCAGCAGGTCGAAGGCGCCGCCCGCGGCGGTGAGGACATCGAGCCCCTCGGCACCGTCGCCTGCGGTTTCCACCCTGTGGCCGTCGAGTTCGAGGCCGCGCTTCAGGAAGGCGCGCACGCTGGCTTCATCGTCAACGAGCAGGATCCGCGCCATCTGTCAGCCTCCGGCCTGCTCGATGACGCCGATATAGGGGAGTTGCCGGAAGGAATGCGCCGCGTCCATGCCGTAGCCGACGACGAACTTGTCCGGGCACTCGAAGCCGACGAAGTCGGGCGTGATCTGCGACACGCGCTTGCCCGGCTTGTCCAGCAGCACGGCGGTCAGCACGCGCCGCGCGCCGCGCGCCACCAGGAGGTCCTTGGCGAAGGCGAGCGTGCGTCCGGATTCGAGGATGTCGTCGAGCAGCAGCACGTCGCGCCCGACCACGTCGCTGTCGATGTCCTTGACGATGGTGACGGTGCCCGACGACACCAGCGCCTGCTTGTAGCTCGACAGCTGGACGAACTCGACCTGCGGCGCGAGACCGGCGCGATGCAGGGCGCGGATCAGGTCGGCGGCGAACATGAAGCTGCCCTTCAGCACCGCGATGACCAGCAGGTTCTGCGGCTTTTCCGCGGCGACCGCGTGCGCGATCGCCTCGTTGCGCGCGGCGATCGCCGCCTCGTCGAACAGGGGGACTATCTTGATGGCCTGGTTCATGCCTGATTCCGCTTGTGATCAAGCGTGCCGGATAGCACTTCGCCGCCCGCCGCTCCAGCCCCGTTCTGCGCCTGCGGGCCTTTTTGTCGTCTTTCCCGCCGCATCTGGCGCGGCGTGTTGAGCGCGGGCGTCAAGCCCTCGCGCATCACGGCGCGGCGCAGCGGCGCGACGAGGCCGAGCGCCAGAAGTCCCGCGCCGCGCAGCAGATTGGCCGGCAGGATATCGGTGAGCAGGGTGCGGTTCAGCAGGTCGATGGCGCCGGTGCGGAATGCCGTGTCCGCCGCCCGCGCCCGCCCGAAGGGTTCGAGAACGCGCGCCGAGCCGATATCGCGGCCCGCCGCCCGCGCGTCGACGAGCGCATCGCGCAGCGCGGCGGCGTCGCGCAGGCCGAGGTTGAGCCCCTGCGCGCCGATGGGGGGAAACACGTGCGCTGCCTCGCCGGCGAGCGCGAGACGCTGGGCCGTGAGCGGGTGCGCCAGCATGCCCGACAGCGGAACCGCGCCGCGCGGCCCCGCGACCCGCATCGCGCCGAGAAGGTGCGCGGCGCGCTCCTCCACGGCGCGGGCGAAGGCGTCGTCGTCGAGGCCGGCGAGATGCGCCGCTGCCTCCGACCCGTTCACCCAGACGAGGCTGGAGCGCCGGCCCGGCAGCGGCACCAGCGTGAAGGGCCCGGCGCGGGTGTGGAACTCGGTCGAGGTGTCGCCGTGGTCGCGCGCGTGCGACAGGATGGCGGTGACGGCCGTCTGCGGATAGGCCCATGTCCTGGTGCCGATGCCGGCGGCGCGGCGCAGCCTCGACCCCCGCCCCTCCGCGCCGACCGCAAGCCGGGCGCTCAGCCGGCGGCCGTCCTCGAGCGTGACGATCGCGGCCTCGGAATCGGCGAAGAAGCCGGCGACCTTGAGCGGAATGGGGGTGAGGTTCGGGCGCGCCGCCGCTTCCGCCGCGAGATGGGCGACGAGCGTCACGTTCTCGATATTGTGGCCGAAGGCAGCGAGGCCGATCTCGCGCGACGAGAACTCCACCGGCGGCGGACGGAACAGGCTGTCGGTTGCGTCGATGAGGCGCATCACCCGCATGGGCGCGGCGTCGGGGGCGATCCGCTCCCACGCGCCGAGCGCGGCGAGGAAGCGCACAGAACCGTCGAGCAGCGCCACCGTGCGCCCGTCGTGCGGCGCGTCCGGCACGCCGACGAGCGCGGTGGAGAACCCTTCGCCGGCGAGCGCCAGCGCGGTCGCGAGCCCGGCGGGCCCCGCACCCGCGACGATGATGTCGAAGTCGATTGCCGTCACGGCAGTTCCCCGGTTCTCCAAACAATCTGATCTGCAAGTCCGATCCGGCAGTCCGATCTGCAAGCCCGCCCTTTGTCAATAGCGGTTCCGGGGCCGGTTCGCAAACTGAGACGTGCGCAAGCTGCGCGATGCGTAAACGAACTGGCGTGCGCCCGCCGGAGAGCGTAACCTCAAAAGTCTACACCATTTTGTCCGTCGTTTTTGTCGATAGTGAATGAGGAGCGCTCCATGAACGCGATTGTCGTGCACGCCTATGGCGGCCCTGAGGTTCTGACCTTCGAAACCGTGCCCGCGCGCCTGCCCGGTCCCGGCGAGGTGCTGATCGCGAACCGGGCGGTCGGGGTGAACTACGTCGACACCTATTTCCGTTCCGGAGTCTACAAGGCTCCTTCGCTGCCGTTCGTGCCCGGCAGCGAGGGGGCGGGCGAGATCGTGGCCGTGGGCGAGGGTGTATCCGAGTTCGCGCCCGGCGACCGGGTTGTCTATTATACGACCCATCTCGGCGCCTATGCCGGCGAGTCGATCATTCCGGCCGCGCACGTGGTGAAACTGCCTGGCGCGATCGGTTTCGAGACCGCCGCCGCGAGCTTCCTGAAAGGGCTCACCGCCGAATACCTGCTGCACCGCACGTTCAAGGTGGCGCCGGGGCACACCATTCTGGTGCATGCGGCGGCGGGCGGCGTCGGCCTCATCCTCACCCAGTGGGCCAAGCACCTCGGCGCGACCGTCATCGCCACGGCGGGCTCGCCGGAGAAGGTGGAGCTGGTGCGCGCCAAGGGGGCCGATCACGTCATCGACTACACGAAGGAGAACTTCGTCGAACGGGTGCGCGAGATCACCGGCGGCAAGGGCGTCGACGTCGTCTACGACGGCGTCGGCAAGGCCACCTACCCGGCCTCGCTCGACGTGCTGCGGCCGCTGGGGCTCTTCGTCAGCTTCGGCAACGCGTCGGGCGTGATCGAGAACTTCGACCTCCTGCTGCTCAGCCGGAAGGGCTCGCTGTTCGTCACCCGCCCGACGCTCGGCACGTTCGCGAACCAGCGCGACATCCTGCTGGAGCAGGCGGAGAACCTGTTCGGCGTCATTGGCGACGGCACGGTGGACATCGCCATCAACGCCCGCTATCCGCTCGCCCAGGCGGCGGACGCCCACCGCGCGCTGGAGGGCCGCAAGACGACCGGCGCGACCGTGCTGCTGCCGTAACCTTTACGGGCGGGATTCGGGGGAAGGCCGCGCGGCCTTCCCCCGTATCCGCCACCATCCGCCGTGCACGAGCAGCATCAGGAGCGCCAGCACGAAGGGAATGAGGTAGTAGAACACCCGGAACAGCAGCACCGCGCCGAGCACGCCCTCGCGCGGCAGGTGAGAGAGCGCGATCAGCATCGTGGCCTCGAACACGCCGAGCCCGCCGGGCGAATGGCTGACGATGCCGAGCATGCAGGCGAGCACATAGACGGCGAGGAACGTCTCGAAGCTGAGCCCGTGGCCGCCGGGAAGCAGCACGAACAGCACCGCGGCGGCGGCGCACACATCGCCCGCGCCGAGCAGGGTCTGCCCCAGCGACAGCCGGAAGCCCGGCAGGTCGAGCCGCCAGCCGCGCACCACCACCGCCCGCCGCTTGAGCGACACCCAGACGAAATAGGCCACCAGCAACGCCGCCACGCCGACGCCCGCCGCCTGCAGCAGCGACGGGTTGAGCCGCAGGATGGGGTTCAGCGCCTCGGCCTCGCGCATCAGACTCCACGCCAGCACGCCGCCCATGCCGAGCCAGAAGGTGATGCCGGCGATCACCGTCAGAGAGGCGATCTTCCACGTTTTCAGCCCGTGCGGCGAGTAGATCCAGTAGCGCACCGTGCCCGAGGTCACCACCGGGAAGCCGAGCGTGAAACTCACCGCATAGCTCGTGAAGGAGGCGAGCGCCGTCACGTGATAGGCGATGCGCTCGCCGAGCTGGCGCAGGGCGAGAAAGTCGTAGCCGGTGAGCAGCGTGTAGCTGACGACGGTGAACAGCAGGGCGAGCGATTCCTGCCGGGGGCTCGCCGAGCGCAGCGCCGCGCGCACCTGCGCGGCGTCCATTTCGTGCGCCAGATGCCACAGCGCCACCAGGGCGGCAAGGAAGATGCCGGCGCTGAGCAGCGCACCCAGCATCGACAGCCGCCGGCGGCGGCGCACCAGTGCCTGCCAGCGTTCGCGACGGCGTTGCGAATCGGAGAGCAACCCGGTGTCTTCGGTCGGCATGCGTATCCCGGAGCAGTTTGCATTCAAATTGAATGCAAGTTGCGGAAAACTATAAAAAGGAGAGCGGTTTGCATGGCGCATCCCGATTCCCTATGAACGCAACCCGCTCTCATCGGCTGCAACGCGTCAGCCGGTCAGGTGCGCGTCGAGGGCTCGGTGAAACGGGCGCCGCGTCGCAGCCGCTGTATCACAGGATGGCCGGGATTAGAAATGACCGCGGGTCCGCCGTGGCATGCGCGGGAGAGGGCTGCCCGCATGATCGCCGAATCGGAGCCTGTTCCACAACCCGCTCCGATTCCTGCAGTTTTTCGTGCCATGCGTTCAGGCGCCGCCCTCATCCTCGTGCGTGATCCGCAGCGGCCCGCGCTCCGGGGCGCGGCGCAGGGCAAGGTCGAGCACCGCTTCCACGCGCACCAGCCGGCGGTCGATGTCGACCGCGAGCGCGGCGAGCTTCTCCACCTTCTCGCCCTGCTGCCTGACCCGCTCCTCGATCAGGATGATGGAGCGAATCGCCTCCATCGCGTCGCGCAGGGCGCTCACGCCGCCCGCCCCTTCTCCTTGGCGGCGAAATGGGCCAGCGCGGCGTCGAGCGCCGCATCGGCCCGGTCGAGCTGGGCGAGTGTTTTCGCGCGCGCAGCCTCGAGCGCTGCGAGCAGCAGGGCGAGTTCGCGTTCCTCTTCCTCCTGCCGGCCGCGCGCCGACGCCGCCTCGGGGTCGAAGCTCTGCAGGCTGCGGCGCACGTATTCCGCCGTGGACACGCCAAGCCGGCGCGCCCGCGATTCGACCTGGCGCTTGTCCTCGGAAGAGATGGGTACGATCAGTCGCTCGGATGCGACGGCGCTCATGATGACCTCCGGCGAAAACTTATACATGTATAAGTACATGTATAATATAGGGCAAGGCCGCCCGTTCCGCAATGGGGCGTCAGGTTTCCGGTGTCAGGCTTCCTTTGCGGCAGCCGGGTCCGAATGGCAGACGGCTTCCAGATTGTAGCCGTCGGGGTCGAGAATGAAGGCGGCGTAGTAGTGGGGATGATATTGCGGCCGCAGGCCGGGCCCGCCGTTGTCCGTGCCGCCCGCAGCCACCGCCGCCGCGTAGAAGGCGTCCACCGCCTCTCTCGACGCCGCACTGAAGGCGAAATGCACCAGCGGCGGTTGGGGATTGCTACGGACGATCCAGAAATCGCCCGCCGGATCGAGCGACTTGCCGTTCCCCTCCGGCACGCCGAAGCCGGCGGCGTCACCGAAATCGTTGATCAGGCGATAGCCGAGCGGCGTCAGGGCGGCGGTGTAGAACCGCTTGCTGCGATCGAAATCGGAGACGTTTATGCTGAAGTGGTCAAGCATGGGCTGCCTCCCGCAACTGACAACATGCCCAGGCCCCGCGCGCAATCGATCCTACACGACCGGGGCGCGATCCGGAACGGCGTCCGCGACAAAAACCCCGGCGGAAGTCCGCCGGGGTCGAGTTCGTCCGAATTTTCGCGAGACGCGGGATCAGTCGGCCTGCTCGGGAGCCTCGGCCTTCTGCTTCGCAGCAGCCGCATCCTTGGCCTCCAGGTCCTCGCCGGTCTCCTGATCGACGGCCTTCATCGACAGGCGCACCTTGCCGCGATCGTCGAAGCCGAGCAGCTTGACCTTGACCTTCTGGCCTTCCTTGACCACGTCCGTGACCTTGGCGACGCGGCTTGCCGCGAGCTGCGAGATGTGGACGAGGCCGTCGCGCGCGCCGAAGAAGTTCACGAACGCGCCGAATTCGGCGGTCTTGACCACCGTGCCCTCGTAGATGGCATTGAGCTCCGGCTCGGCCGCGATGGAGCGGATCCAGTTGATCGCCGCCGTGATCGACTTGGTGTCGGACGAGGCGATCTTGACCGTGCCGTCGTCGCCGATGTCGATCTTGGCGCCGGTCTTCTCCACGATCTCGCGGATGACCTTGCCGCCGGAGCCGATGACTTCGCGGATCTTGTCCTGCGGGATCTTCAGCGTCTCGATGCGGGGCGCGTATTCGCCCAGCTCCGCGCGGGCGGAGGCGAGCGCCTTGCCCATCTCGCCGAGGATGTGCAGGCGGCCGGCGCGCGCCTGATCAAGCGCGACGCGCATGATCTCCTCGGTGATGCCGGCGATCTTGATGTCCATCTGCAGCGCGGTGATGCCCGAATCCGTGCCCGCCACCTTGAAGTCCATGTCGCCCAGATGATCCTCGTCGCCGAGGATGTCGGAGAGAACGGCGTAGCGGTCACCCTCGAGGATGAGGCCCATGGCGATGCCCGCGACCGGGCGGCGCAGCGGCACGCCCGCGTCCATCAGCGCCAGCGACGTGCCGCACACGGTCGCCATCGACGAGGAGCCGTTCGACTCGGTGATCTCGGAGACGGCGCGGATCGTGTAGGGGAACTCGTGGTGCGCAGGCAGCAGCGGATGCACGGCGCGCCACGCCAGCTTGCCGTGGCCGATCTCGCGCCGGCCCGGCGAGCCGATGCGGCCCGTCTCGCCGACCGAGAAGGGCGGGAAGTTGTAGTGCAGCAGGAAGGTCTCCTTGCGGGTGCCTTCGAGCGAATCGATGAACTGCTCGTCGTCGCCGGTGCCGAGCGTCGCCACCACGATGGCCTGCGTCTCGCCGCGCGTGAACAGCGCCGAACCGTGGGTGCGCGGCAGGAAGCCGACCTGCGAGAGGATCGGGCGCACGGTCTTCACCTCGCGCCCGTCGATGCGCTTGCCGGTGTCGAGAATGTTCCAGCGCACGATCTTGGCCTGCACTTCCTTGAACACGCCCTTGACCTTCTCGGCGTCGAAGCGCGGGTTCTCGGGATCGGCCAGCGCCGCGAGCACCCTCGCCTTCGCCGCGTCGACCGCGCCGTAGCGCTGCTGCTTGTCGACGAGCTGATAGGCGGCGCGCAGATCGGCCTCGCCGACCTCGAGCACGGCCTTCTCGATCTCGGAAACGTCCTCGGCGGCGATGTCGCGCGGCTCCTTGGCGGCCTTTTCGGCCAGGCGGATGATCGCGTCGATGACCGGCTGGAACGCCTTGTGGCCGAACACCACGGCGCCGAGCATGACCTCCTCGGACAGCTCCTTGGCTTCCGATTCGACCATCAGCACCGCCTCGCTCGTGCCCGCGACCACGAGGTCGAGGTCGGTGTCCTCACGCTGCGCCGAGGTCGGGTTGAGGGTGTATTCGCCGTTGGAATAGGCGACGCGCGCCGCGCCGATCGGCCCGGTGAACGGCACGCCCGAGAGCGTCAGCGCGGCGGAGGCCGCGACCATCGACAGCACGTCGGGGTCGTTCTCCAGGTCGTGCGAGAGCACGGTGACGATGATCTGGGTGTCGTTGCGCCAGCCATCGACGATGAGGGGGCGGATCGGGCGGTCGATGAGGCGCGAGACCAGCGTCTCGTGCTCGCTCGGACGGCCCTCACGCTTGAAGTAGCCGCCCGGAATGCGGCCGGCGGCATAGGCTTTTTCCTGATAGTTGACGGTAAGCGGCAGGAAGTCGATGCCCGGCTTCACATCCTTGGCGGCGACCACGGTGGCGAGCACCGTGGTCTCGCCGAGCGTCGCCAGCACGGCGCCGTCGGCCTGGCGGGCGATGCGTCCGGTCTCCAGGGTGAGCTTGGTGCCGCCCCAGTTGATTTCCTCGCGTTGAATATCGAACATGTTTCTCTCTCTTGGCTTCGGCCGCCATCAGCAAACTAAAGGCTGGGCGGCCGCGGATCCGGGCGCGGGCCCCTGCAGGCCCTGCGCGCCCTGGTTCGGAAAGCCATGAGCAAGACGGCACGACGCTTCACCGGCAAAGCGCCCTGCGATCCTGCCATGGCCGTTTTCCGGCGGAAGGCGCGGCCCGCGACGGCGGGCCTTGCCAGCCTCGCAACGCCCTCTGGCAGGTGGGCGTTGTCCGAGGATTGCCGATTCCGCCTCGCGGCGGATCAGCGGATCATATGCAAACGCCCGGGACGACGTGCGCCTCCCGGACCGTTACGGCGTTTCTCCGGTCCGCGGTTCAGCGGCGGAGGCCGAGGCGGCCGATCAGCGTGCGATACCGCTCGTCGTCCTTGCCTTTCAGGTAGTCCAGCAGCTTGCGGCGCTGGGAGACGAGCTTGAGCAGACCGCGGCGGGAGTGGTTGTCCTTGGCGTGGGTCTTGAAGTGCTCGGTCAGGTTGACGATCCGCTCCGTCAGGATGGCGACCTGCACTTCCGGCGAACCGGAATCGTTGGCCACGCGGGCGTATTCCTTGACGAGCTCCTGCTTGCGCTCCGGCGTAATCGACATCGGGTCTTCCTTTCCGTTGTGGGCGCGTCAGTGGGCGCCGCTGAGGTTGAAAACGCGGCGGGCAACGATCTCCCCCGCTTCCAGATCCGCCACGGCGACGAGTCGCCCCTGGCAGGTCACGGCAAGCGGGCCCTGGATGATCGGCGCGTCCCGTCCGCGCAGCAGTACGGTCTGGCCCCGCGCGAGCCTGACCGCATCCGCCCGGTTGACGGCCAGCGCCGGGATGTCGTCCAGCGCGGTCTCAACGGGCAGAAGCACTTGTGGCAGCAATGCCGGCGCGATCGTCTGATCGCCCCGATGATCGTTATCGATCTCGCCACTTTGGGGCTTATGACTCAATTCCTGCAATGTCGCCAGCGAAATCGTCCGATCCAGCCGGAACGGCCCCACGCGCGTGCGCCGCAGGGCGCAGACGTGGCCGAGGCAGCCGAGCGCCCGCCCGAGGTCGCGGGCGATGGCGCGCACATAGGTGCCCTTGCCGCATTCGGCCTCGAGCGTGCTCGTCGTGCCGGTGTGCTCGATGAGCGACAGCCGGTGGATGATCACGGGCCGGGCCGCCAGTTCCACCTCCTCGCCCTCGCGGGCGAGATCGTAGGCGCGCTCGCCGTCGATCTTGATGGCGGAAAAGCGCGGCGGCACCTGCATTAGGTCGCCGGTGAAGCGCGGCAGGGCCGCTTCCACCTCCGCGCGCGAGGGGTGCTTGCCGGTGCGCGCCGTCACCTGGCCCTCGGTGTCGTCGGTATCCGTCTCCGCGCCCCAGCTCACGGTGAAGGCATAGGCCTTGCGGCCCTCCATCACGTAGGGAACGGTCTTCGTCGCCTCGCCGAGCGCGATCGGCAGGATGCCGGAGGCGAGCGGGTCCAGCGTGCCGGCGTGGCCGGCCTTGCGGGCGTTGAACAGGCGCTTGGCGACGGCGACCGCGTGGGTGGATGTCATCCCGACCGGCTTGTCGAGGACGAGCCACCCGTTGATGTCCTGCTTGCGCGACCGGTTCTCGTGCGGGCGGCGTTTTTTCGGACCGCGCCCATCCGGCTGAGGCGCCGTTGCGGTGTCGTTTGCCGGGGGTTCCGGCTGGTCGTTTTCAGCGGTCATGATCGCCGTCGTCATCGTCTGCGCCGTCGTCCTCATCTGTCTGCCCATGCGCGTTCACCCGGTTGGCGCGCAGCAGGCTGTCGATATGGCCCGCCTCGTCGAACGATTCGTCGAAACGGAAACGGATGTCGGGCGCGTAGCGCAGGTTGACGCGGTGTGCCAGCTCCGCGCGGATGACCTTGCGGTTGCGCTCCAGCGCGGCGAGCACCGGTTGCACGTCCTTGCCGCCGAGCGGGATGATATAGGCGGTGGCGAGACGCAGGTCCGGCGACATGCGCACCTCGGGCACGGTGATGACATGGGAGGCGAGCACGTCGTCGTGCACCTCGCCGCGCATCAGGATCTCGGCCAGCGCATGGCGCACGAGTTCGCCGACACGCAATACGCGTTGGCTCGGGCCACTGCCCGCATCGACTTTTCTTCGAGACATTAGATTCATCGTCCCCCGGGGTCGGACCGGGGCCTTTCCAGTGTTCAAAATCAGTTTCTTACAGGTTCTTGCCCCGGCGCGACGGAGCGCGCCGGGTTTCTGCATTCCGTCAAAGGCGGTTGCCCGCGCCCGCCGTCACAGCGAGCGGCGAATCTCCTCGACGGTGTAGCACTCGATGATGTCGCCGACGCGCATGTCCTGATAGCTCTCGAACGACATGCCGCACTCCTGGCCCGCCACGACTTCCCTGGCGTCGTCCTTGAAGCGCTTGAGCTGCGACAGCTTGCCCTCGTGGATGACGACGTTGTCGCGGATGAGGCGCACGTTCGCCCCCTTCTGCACCACGCCGTCGGTGACGAGGCAGCCCGCCACCTTGCCTACCTTCGACACGCTGAAGATCTCGCGGATCTCGGCGTTGCCGAGCATGTGCTCGCGCAGCGTCGGCGCGAGAAGGCCCGACATGGCCGCCTTCACATCATCGACGAGGTTGTAGATGATGTTGTAGTAGCGAATCTCGATGCCCGCCCGTTCGGCCGCCTCGCGGGCTTCCTTGTTGGCGCGCACGTTGAAGCCGATCACCACCGCCCCCGACGCCTCCGCCAGCGTGATGTCCGATTCGGTGATGCCGCCGACACCCGCATGGATGATCCGCGCCGCGACCTCCTCGTTGCCGGCCTTCTCCAGCATGCCGACGATGGCCTCGGACGAGCCCTGCACGTCCGCCTTGACGACGAGCGCGAACTCCTTGCGGCCGGCGCCTTCCCTGAGGTCGCGCATCATGTCCGCGAGCGAGCGCGCCGCGCCGGCGCCGCGCACGGCGGCGAGGTCGCGCTTCTGGCGGATGCGGTAGCCGGTGATCTCGCGCGCGCGTGCTTCCGATTCGACCACCGCGACGCGGTCGCCCGCCTCCGGCGTGCCGTTGAAGCCGAGCACCTCGGCGGGAACCGAAGGCCCCGCCTCGCGGATCTGCGCGCCGGTGTCGGCGATGAGCGCCCGCACGCGGCCCCATTCCGAGCCCGCGACCACGATGTCGCCGACCCTGAGCGTGCCGCGCTGTACCAGCACCGTGGCGACCGGACCGCGGCCGCGGTCGAGCTTGGCCTCGATGACCGTGCCCTCGGCCGAATGTTCGGGGTTCGCCTTCAGCTCCAGGATCTCGGCCTGGAGCTGCAGACCTTCGAGCAGCTTGTCGAGATTGGTGCCGACCTTGGCCGAGACCTCGAACTCCAGCGCTTCGCCGCCCATCGATTCGACCATGACGCCGTGCTGCAGCAGCTCGGTGCGCACCCGTTGCGGGTTGGCGTCGGGCTTGTCGATCTTGTTGATCGCCACGATCAGCGGCACCTGCGCCGCCGCGGCGTGGTTGATGGCCTCGATGGTCTGCGGCATGACGCCGTCATCGGCCGCCACCACGAGCACGACGATGTCCGTGACCTTGGCGCCGCGCGCGCGCATCGCCGTGAACGCGGCGTGGCCGGGCGTGTCGATGAAGGTGATCTTGCCGCCGAGCGGCGACGTCACCTGGTAGGCGCCGATGTGCTGCGTGATGCCGCCCGCCTCGCCGGACACGACGTTGGCGTTGCGGATCGCATCGAGCAGCGACGTCTTGCCGTGGTCGACGTGGCCCATGATCGTGACCACCGGCGGACGCGCCACCAGATCGGCCGGATTGTCGTCGGCGGTGTCGAACAGGCCCTCCTCGACGTCGGCCTCGGCCACGCGCTTGACCGTGTGGCCGAGTTCCTCGGCGATGAGCTGGGCGGTGTCGGCGTCGATCACGTCGGTGATCTTGTGCATCTGGCCCTGCTTCATCAGCAGGCGAATCACGTCGACGCCGCGCTCGGCCATGCGCAGGGCGAGCTCCTGGATGGTGATCGTCTCGGGGACCGTCACCTCGCGGCTGATCTTTTCCTTCGGCTCCACGATCTGCTGGCCGCGCATGCGCTGCTGCCGGCGGCGGTAGGCCGCGACGGAATGCGTGCGCTCCTCGTCGGCGCCGGACGTGGCGGCGGACACGGTGAGGCGACCGCGACGGCGTTCGTCGGCGGCTCCCTTGGCGGGTTTGGGCGCGGGCGGCAGGGCGGGGCGGACGCCCGGACGGCGAACCGGACGCGGGCCTTCGTCATCGGCTTCGGTGCGGGTGCGTGCGGCGGCCGGCGCCGGCGTTCCCGCCGGCCGGCGGGGCGCGGCTGTGTCAGCCGCTGCCGGAGCAGCCGCGGCGGCGGGCCGTGCTGGCGGCCGCTCGGGGCGGGTGGCGGGGGCCGTGCTCTCGCCGGACGCACCCAGACGGCGACGCGCCTCCTCCTCGGAGCGACGCTTGATCTCGTCCTCCTGGCGACGGCGCTCCTCCTCCTCGCGCTTGCGCGCCTCGGCGGCCTCGCGCTCGACCTTTTCACGCGCCTCGCGCTCGGCGCGCAGTTTCGCTTCCTCGACGGCGCGGCGGCGCTCCTCTTCCTCGCGCCGCTTCGCCTCGGCCAGAGCCTGCAGGCGCGCGTCGCGCTCGTCGTCGGTGAGGGTGCGCAGCACCACGCCCGATCCGCCGCGCTGCCCGCCCGGCCGGTTGCCGGGGCGTCCACCCGCGCCGGGGCGGCCACCCTGACCGGGGATCGGACGTCCCTGGGGTGCGGGCGGCGTGCGGACTGGGGCGGGCGGCGGTGCGGGGGGCGTGCGCGGGCTCTGCCGCGGCTGGCTCGCGGCGGGCGCATCGGCGGCGGTGTCCCGGGCGGGCGCATGGCGCGGCGTTTCCGCTGCTGCGCCGGAGCGCGCAGGCGCGGCGGCCTCCGCTGTCGCAGCCCTGGCGGGAGGCGCGGCCGGCGCCGCGGCGCGTTCGCCCGTGGCTTCGCCCGCCTTGGGCGCCCCGGTCTCGGTCGTCCTGGCTTCGGCGGCCCTGCTCTCGGTGGCCCTGGCCTCGGTGGCGGCCCTGGTCTCGGCGGCGGCCGGCGTCCTCTGCTCTTCGGCCCGGGCGGGGGCTGCCGGAGCCGGCGCGGGCGCGGCTTCCTTCGCTTCCGCGGCGGCGGGGGCGATCACCCTGCGCTTGACCTTCTCCACCACCACGGCCTTGCTGCGGCCGTGCGAGAAACTTTGGCGCACGACACCCTGCTCGACAGGCCGCTTTAGCGTCAGCGTCTTCGTGGGCGTCACGCTCAGCGTCTTGTCGTTCGGGTTCTTTGTATCACTCATTACGTCGATGTCCTGCGCCTTCGCGTTCATTCTCGTCCCAAGATCGCCTTGCCGCCGATGGTGCCGCCCGATGGCCCCTCTGTCGGGAGAGCCATTGCCGCGACAACCTCCGTGGAAGGCGTTGAAAATTCCGTCATGCGATAACGGGCCAGCCTGCGCCAGCGCGTCATAAAACCGTCGCTTCCCGTGCCGGCGACAAGAGCTGCATGTATCACATGTGTGCGGCCCAAAGCCAAATCCAAATCTTCACCGCCAAAACAATCAACGATCGGAACCGTATCCGGCGGCGGAATGTGGCCCGGCTGCAACGTTTGCCGGCCGCGATGCAGCGCCTGCGCCAGCTTGCGCCGGCCGTCCTGCGCCGCTTCCCGCGCATGCACGAGCGCGGCAACCTTCGCCTTGCTGCTCCTCGCCTTCTCGTCCTGGCGCGCCAGCAACTCCTCGACCTTGCCGAAGCCGGTGACGACAGCCCCCGCCTTGTTGGCGAGCGCCAGCGCCTGCAGCGCGTCGCGGAACAGCAGCGCGTCGACGTCGTCGGCGAGCGAGGCGGGCACCTTGACGCCGGTCTTCAGCCCCCGCGAGAAAGTCTTGCCGCGCGCGGCCTGCGAGACGGCGTCGCGCGTCGCCTCGATCCACACGCCCCGGCCCGGCAGCCGGGCGCGGATGTCCGGCACCAGCGTATTGTCAGGCCCCGCGACGAAGCGAATCATCGCCTCCTTCGGCATCGCCCGGCGGCTCAGCGCGCAAGTACGGCTGTCCTCGCGGCCGGGGTCCGTCTTCGGTGCTTGATCGCTTGCGGGGCGCGACAAGTCATTCTCCTTAATTCCTGGCCGGTTATTCTTGGCCAGTTATTCTTGGCCGGCCGGCGCGGCCTCGGCATCCTCCGCCTCTGCCTCGGGTTCGGGCTCCGGCTCGATCCAGCCCGCCGCGAGGCGCGCCGCCACGATCATGTGCTCGGCCTCCTGACGGGAGATCTCGAAGCCGTCGAGAATGCCCTTGTGGCGGGTGGTCTCCTGGCCCTTGCGCTCGGTCCAGCCGGCGAGGTCATCGGTGGCGCAGCCGGCGAGATCCTCGATGGTGCGGATGTCGTTCTCGCCGAAAGCGACCAGAAGCGCCGTGGTCACGCCGTCGATGGAACGCAGCTCGTCCTCGACGCCGAGCTCCTTGCGGCGCGCGTCCTGCTCCGCTTCGATGCGGGCGAGGTAACTCTGGGCGCGCGACTGGATCTCGGTCGCGGTCTCCTCGTCGAAGCCCTGGATCGAGGTGAGCTCGCTGAGCTCGACGAAGGCGATTTCCTCGACGGAGCGGAAGCCTTCCGACGCGAGAAGCTGGCCCACGACCTCGTCGACGTCGAGCGCTTCCATGAAGGTCGCGGTGCGTTCGGCGAATTCCTTCTGGCGGCGCTCCGATTCCTCGTGCTCGGTGAGGATGTCGATGTCCCAGCCGGTGAGCTGCGAGGCGAGGCGCACGTTCTGGCCGCGCCGGCCGATGGCGAGCGAGAGCTGCTCGTCCGGCACCACGACCTCGATTCGCTCGCTGTCCTCGTCCAGCACCACCTTGACCACCTCGGCGGGCTGCAGCGCATTGACGATGAAGGTGGCCGAATCCTGCGACCACGGGATGATGTCGACCTTCTCGCCCTGCAGCTCCTGCACCACCGCCTGCACGCGCGAGCCGCGCATGCCGACGCAGGCGCCGACGGGGTCGATGGACGAATCGCGCGAGATCACCGCGATCTTGGCGCGCGAGCCCGGATCGCGGGCCACGGCCTTGATCTCCACGACATTGTCGTAGATCTCCGGCACCTCCTGGGCGAAGAGCTTGGCCATGAACTGCGGGTGCGTGCGCGACAGGAAGATCTGCGGCCCGCGCGTCTCGCGGCGCACATCGTAGATATAGGCGCGGATGCGGTCGCCGGGACGGAAGGTCTCGCGCGGGATGAGCTCGTCGCGGCGCACGATAGCCTCGGCCCGGCCCATGTCGACGATGACGTTGCCGTATTCCACGCGCTTGACAACGCCGTTGATGACCTCGCCGATGCGATCCTTGTACTCCTCGTACTGGCGGTCGCGCTCGGCCTCGCGCACCTTCTGCACGATGACCTGCTTGGCCGACTGGGCAGCGATGCGGCCGAAGTCGAAGGGGGGCAGCGTGTCGGAGATCGAATCGCCGATCTGCGCCGCCGGGTTGTGACGGCGCGCCTCGATGAGGCTGATCTGCGTCGCGGGATTTTCGAGGTCGCGGTCCTCGACCACGAGCAGGTGGCGCGACAGGCGCAGCTCGCCGGTGCGCGGGTCGATCTCGGCGTGAATGTCCGTCTCGGCCCCGTAGCGCGAGCGCGCGGCCTTGGCGATGGCATCTTCCATGGCGGCCAGCACGATGGCGCGATCGATCACCTTCTCGCGCGCTACCGCGTCCGCGATCTGCAGCAGTTCGAGCCTGTTGGCACTGACGGTCATCCGTCGCTCCTTCCGTTGGACTTCTTCCCAGAATGGGGTTTTCCACCTTTGCCGGCGCCGGCCTTGCCCGGTCCTGCCATGCCCAGTCCCGCCTTGCTTTTGCGGCCGCCGGCGGGGCTGCCGTCATGCGGGCCGGGGTCGTCCGGCGCGTTGTCGTTGTCCGCGTCGGGCCGCGGTTCGTCGTCGCCCGTCTCCCGGGCGGCCGCCTTGGCGGCCCGAAGGGCCTCGGTCACCAGTGCATCGGTCAGGATCAGCCGCGCCTCGCCGATGCTGCTCAGCGGCAGCGCCACGACGGGATCGGCGCCTTCCGCCACGTCTGCCAGCTCGATCAGCGCCGTCTCCGCCTCGATGCCGCGCAGGATGCCGCGAAAGCGCTTGCGCCCGTCGAGCGGCAGCGTGAGTTCGATGCGCGCCTCGAACCCGGCCCAGCGGGCGAAGTCGCCGGCGCGCACCAGCGGCCGGTCGATCCCGGGCGACGATATCTCCAGATTATACGTGCCCGTGATCGGATCCTCGAGGTCGAGCACCGGCGAGACGGCGTTGCTGACCGCCTCGCAATCGTCGACGGTCATGGCACCGTTCGGCCGCTCGGCCATGATCTGCACGGTGCAGCCGTTCTGGGCGGTGACCTTGACACGCACCAGCCGGTAACCGAGATCGAGCAGCACGGGCTCGACGATCGTCGCCACGCGCGCCGCCACGCCCGTTTCGGTCACGATGCGCGGCTCCCGCAGCGGGGAGCCTTCCAGATGGGGATCGTCGGCTGTCGGTTCCATATGCTCTTGCCGTTTTCCTGCACCATATGCGTCCTGAAGCCGGAACCGGCCTGCGGACAAATCGATGCAGCATTCCTGATGCTGCGACGCGTTTCGCGCATCATGCCTGAGGCGCGGCGCCGTCAAGGACGCATGCAATCTGCGAGCGGGACGGCAGTCCTCGAAAGGCCGCCTCGCTCATCCATTCGTTTTCGCATCACATTGATCCCAAAAACGGTATCCGTTCCTTGGTTTGATGCACGGGCCCGTCCGGGCGCGGAGCACGCCGCCGGCGCTCCCGGCCCGAACGGCTCCGTATCCTGTCGGGTTCCGGCAATGCAAAAAAGAGCGGCCCCGCAGGGGACCACTCATCGCAACAGCCCGATTGAACCTTGTGATGGGATGGCGCACCATAACGCCATATGGCCGCCTATGCAAGCGTTGAATCGGCATTCGTCCGGGGGCCGCTCGCCCGGCGGGAAGCCGGGTGGGGGACAAGCGGCGGCGCGGCGCGGTTTTCGTCACGATAGGCGTTGACATGCGCCATGAAGGCGATTAACGGGATCGCTTCTCAGGTAATCGGAGTACATTTGACCGTGGCGAAACCGGAACTCGGAACCAAGCGCCTGTGCCAGGGCTGCGGCGCCAAGTTTTACGATCTCAACAGGGATCCGATTCTCTGCCCGAAGTGCGGCACGCCCTTTCAGGTGAGTGCGGGGCGTCCCGTGGCCGCTGCGTCGGATGTGGATGACGAGGAAGGGGCGCTGGATTCGGATGTCGCCGACATCGTGTCGCTCGACGACGTGGCCGATCAGGAAAGCGTTGCGACGAAGGCCGATGACGATGACGATATCGACCTCGGCGAGGACATTCCCGACGACGACGATGACGGGGCGGCCTTCCTCGCCGACGACGACGAGGAGAACGACGATGTCTCCGGCCTGATCGACGGGGATATCGATACGGACGACGAGAACTGACGGGTTCGTCCGAATTCGGTGGGAGGGCCTCTCAGGAGACTTGACCGCCTGCGGCGTGGCGCTATAGAAGACGCTGCCGAATCTGTTGGAACGGTGATCGCGGGGCGCTTCCCAAGGCGCTTTCGGATCCTTTCCCGTCCGTTCCGGATGATGACGGGATACACGCGGCGCCTGCCGATGCCGCGTTCGGTTTGATGGGGTCATAGCTCAGTTGGGAGAGCGCTTGAATGGCATTCAAGAGGTCGGCGGTTCGATTCCGCCTGGCTCCACCATCCTCCGCTCTTCGAGCTTCGGATGGCTTACGCCGGTAAGCCGCACGAAGCCGTCGGAGCCACGAGCGTCCTCCGAAGCCCTGGCGCAGGAGGACTGGCATTCTACCGCCTGCCGAGCGACGGCGGGCATTGCGGCCACCGGCGGGCCGCAGGCGACCGGTTGTTGCGTTCTGGGGTCATAGCTCAGTTGGGAGAGCGCTTGAATGGCATTCAAGAGGTCGGCGGTTCGATTCCGCCTGGCTCCACCATCCTCCGCTCTTCGAGCTTCGGATGGCTTACGCCAGTAAGCCGCACGATGTCGTCAGAGCCACGAGCGTCCTCCGAAGCCCTGGCGCAGGAGGAGCGGCGCGAAGAGTCCGCTTCCAGCCCGCCCGCTGCCGCCTGAATTCTTTTCCGAACACGTTGCGGTTGAATCTTTCCCCCTGCGGTTGTTCCGTTTTCCATCCGTTCGCTGACGGCCGGCCCGGTGATCCTCTCCCGTCCTTCTCCGGCCGGAAAGGCGGTCTGCGCCTGTTTTGAAATCGCCGGCTGTTCAGGAAATGTCCGGATGTCGGCAGGCACTTACAGCGCTATACTGGTTTAGCGGTATAATTAGCCGGTCATGCTGCGGGTGGGGGCATTGAGCTGCCCCGGGGCGGGTGGCGTTGCCATCTGCGATGCGTATTCCGTGCGCCCGCTGTCTCCGGCGCCTCTTTCCGTCCGCTCCCCGTCCGCGCCCGATATGTCTGAGTATATTATATGGTGTGTCTCGCCCGCGCTGCCCGGTTTCGGGCGTTTCATGAATCGGGCGCATGTCCCCATCGTGTTCCGGCCGCGAAACCGAGGCATATGGAGGCAAGGAGGGCGTCTCCGATATATAAACATATAAAATGGATAGATAACTCACGATACAGAGCTGTCTCATCAGGACAGGTTATCGTTAAAAAATTAACCGAATGTCTAGCGAGCTACTCGCGACAGTATAGCCACCTAATCCATACACTACTGAAGCTTATAATAAAAGCTCAAAAGTAAGCCGCGAACGCAATCGGTATATCAAGTCCAAATATGGTTAATGCGTGATAACTAGTTGTTTAGCCGCAATTTATGGTGGTGCAAAAGCGCAACACGAATATGATTTGTCGTCTTCGATGAGCTGTTTCCTTAAAAACGCAGCCGACGCCGGGTATCGGGGCGTTGCGTGGCTGTATGACTCGGGGTATAGCAAATGGCTAAGGTGCGAGGGGGCTTTCCGTCTCGCTGCTGCGCCTTATGGAGATGAAAGAGAAAGGATCCACCATGGCTCTATCTATACCCTACATCCAGGAGCGCTATAAGAACGTGCTCCGCCAGGACCTGACGGTTGAGCAGGCCGGGGCGTTTACTAATCTGACCGAAGCGGCTTTCGACAACATTCTCCTTGACCTCGCGAACGTGCGTGTCGACCCGATCATTCGCCTCTACGGCGCGGTTTTCGATCGCGTTCCCGAAACCTTCGTCACCGATCCGAATTTGACTGACGGCCTGACCTACTGGGTCAACCAGTACAATTCCGGTCTCGGCACGCCGCTGGTCCATCTCCTCGAGGAGTGGGAAGGTCTGCCGGGCGGTGAGTGGCTCACCACGTTCGACGGCCTGCAGGCGGTCGACATCATCGCGAAGGTGTACGAGCAGATCCTTCAGCGCGATCCCGATCCGGCGGGTTCCGCGTACTGGCAGCAGCAGTACCTCGACTACATCAGCTCCGGCGGCACCGAGGGCTTCTCGCTCTACGAGATCATCGCCCGTATCGCCGACTCGCCCGAGTACAGGGCAAACTCGAACGCCGCGATCGACGCCTTCCTGCTGAGCGTCGCCGACGGCAACGAGTATGACGGTTCGCAGAGCCTGTGGTCGTTCGTTCCGGATCCCTCCGGCAGCACCTACAATCTGACCGAACTGGCGGACAACCAGCCTCCGTTCAGCAACCTCGGCAAGAACGACCGCGTCGTCGGCGATTCGTCCTCGCTCGAGAACAAGGGCAACACCTACACCCACAACGACCACATCGAAGGCAAGGTTGGCAACAACAACGTCTTTGATCTGTCGCTCAACGGCAAGAACATCACGACTTCTGCCATTGTGAAGGGCATCGATGTTGTCAACATCAATCACAATGGTAGCGCCGAAACGACGCTGGTTGTGAAGAACTGGACCGATATCGGCACCATCAACGTTGACAAGATCGCCAATCACTTCCTCATCGAGGACATCCAGAGCGGCAAGACCCAGTTCAACCTCACCGACAACTCCAACAACCCCAGCACGCTGGTCACGCTGGACTACGACTCCCATGCGGGCTCTTCCCCTATCGAGTCCAACATCGGCGTGAAGGAGTTCTACGGCAAGATCAAGGTGCAGACTGACGATCAGCAGAACGCACCGGTCGAGACCATCAACCTGACGATCAACGACACGAAGGGCTTCGACTCGAAGGTCGCGGATCTCGAAGGTTTCGGCACGACGACCCTGAACATCAAGGGTGGTTACGAGGGCGGCACGTTCGAGATCGTCGGCGCGCTTGACGGCACGCTGAAGACGCTCGATGCCTCCAAGGCGGTTTCCAACCTGATCCTGCGGGCTACCGAGGACAATCGCAGCGCGCTCAATGCGAAGCTTGGCAGCGGCAACGACAAGTTCTACGTCGGCAATGAGCTGCATTCCAAGGACGTGTTCGACGGCGGCGCCGGCAACGACACGCTGTACGTGCGCTTCGGCGGCGAGGGTGCGAAGACTTTCGAAGGTACGCCTATTCCGACGATCACGAGCTTCGAGACCATCGACATTGCGTTCAATTCGAACCGCTCGCTCGACTTCGCGAAGATCGAGGGCACGAAGAAGGTTGTGGTTCAGGAGAGCTCCAACCCGTTCCGTCTGCTGAACCTCGCCAACGACGTCAAGACGATCGACGTGAACGGCCCGCAGGCCAACAGCTACCACAACATCTACTACCGGAACCAGCAGACCCATAACACGCTGGCTCTGAACTGGACCAACACTGCCGACAAGGACGACGGCAGCTGGCATCCGTCGTATGTGAACGGGCCTCAGTTCAAGACGCTGAACGCTTATGTCAGCGACGACGCCGGCTCGCTCGGCTTCAAGAACCTGCACGAGCTGACCTTCACGCACAACGGTGACTACGGCACGATCTTCACCGATCGCAGCCCCGACATCACCGATGACGCCTGGCAGTTCGACATCAACCTGTCGCTCAACCAGACTCCTGCCCTGCAGAAGCTTACCGTCAAGAACGAAGGCAACGGCGATCTCGTCCTGCTGCAGCAGAACTTCTCGTACCAGTACGACAGCGTTCTCGTGGAAGGCAGCCCGAACAGCGACTTCGCCCCTGTCAGCCTGCAGAGCTCCTACGACTCTCCGGTCCAGTATTATGGCAAGAGCGGCTACTTCCTGCTGCCCTATGCCGATATCGGCGGCACCAATGCGGTGACGGACATCCACCTCTCGACCGCGTCCACCGGTAACATCATCCTGCGCGATATCCGCAACACCACCAGCCTGCAGAACCTGACGCTCGAAGCCTTCGGCCCGACGGGTGATATCATCCTGAACAACATCGGCTTCAGCGGCATCTTCGGCGGCTTCTACAACCCGGTCGGCCACGACAACCCGTCGCCGTTCAACGCCGCGCTCGACCTGCGTGAGGTGAACCTCACCGCGAAGAACGCGTCGGTTGCCAACATCAACTTCATCAACGCGCTGGCCAATCTGAGCAGCCCGAACGTCTCCAACGGCGCGACGATCAACAACATCAACCTGACGGCCGAAGCGAACTCCACGGTCAACCTGTGGAACCTCGCCGCCGGTGACGTCTCCAACACGCAGATCAAGATCGGCAACGGCGCGAATGTCGGTGTCGACACCTGGCTGCTCTCCAACGCTGTGGCCGATGGCTCCAGCCATGGCAAGGTTGTCGCCTCGGGTTCGGGTACGCTCGTTGAGGGGTCGCAGCACGGTTTCCTGGCTGGCAAGTACTGGGATTTCGCTGCCCAGTCCATCGCCACGCTCGACTTCCGTGGGCTGACCAACGACGCCGTGCACGTCGACTTCTCGAACGACACGGATGGCGTGACCTTCTACGGCACCAACGGCGTTGATCACGGCAAGAAGGGTTGGGTCGGCGAGCTGTCGTACAACTACTTCGGCAACCCGTCCGATGTCGACGTTGGCAACAACTCCGGCCAGGACAACGTCTACAAGATCAACAACGCTGGTTTCGCCAACAGCGTTGCAGTGTGGCGCGATCACGGTGGCGTGGATGACGTCGCCTACACGATCGATCTCAGCAAGGCCACGGGTGACTGGGTCATCGGCGGTCTGGAAGATGATATCATCGACCTCCGCGGCGGCAACGACTTCGCCTACGGCGGCGGCGGCCACAACGAGATCTACGCTCGTTCGGGCACGAACTACATCGTCACGGGTCTCATCGGCACGAACGAGATCTGGGCTGGCACGGGTCAGGACTTCATCTTCCTGAACAACGCTGTCCGGGCGGCTGGTAACGTTTCTGCTCCGAACCTTATCAACGACTTCACCACCGGCCAGGACAAGCTGATCATCGACATCAGCGACGTCGAGGCCAAGGCGGGTGCGAACCTCGTCTGGACCAGCGATCTGGACCTCAATGCGCCGTTCAATGAGTATCGTGCGGCCGAGTACATCACGATCAACTCGGCGACGAACGTGAGCAACTTCGGTGCGACCATCGTCGCGCTCGATCGCCAGGGTAACTTCCAGGACTACACGGATGTGCTCACCGCCATCCAGGCTAACGGCGATCTGGAGATCTCCACCAACTGGAACAGCCAGTTCGGCAATGTCCCCAACGCTAACTACCAGTCGCAGTTCGAGATCGGCGACGCGCTGACCATCGCGTGGCACGACACGAACGGCAACCTGCACATCAGCCTGGCGAAGGTGACGACGCTGCAGGGTAGCGAAGTCCTTGACAAGCAGACCTACAACTTCGAAATCCACGAGGTTGCGGAGCTGGTCGGCCAGTCGAGCTGGATCAACTGGCAGAACGACCTGATCTTCACGGCCTGATCGGCTGTGTGAGTTCACAAGAAATCCCTTTCTTTCAGGGGGCCCCGGCGTACGCGCCGGGGCTTCTTTTTGTTTTTGACCGGGTTTTTTGTTTTTGACTGGCCGCTGGCTTCATCGGCGAGAGCTCGCTTCTTTCTTTTGAACGAACTCTGATCGATCGAATGGTTCCATGATCGACGGCGCTTCCGCTCACGAGATTTTTATTTGAATCGTTTCCCGTTTTTGGTCCCTCGGGCTGGAACCTTGATCTGTCTCAGGGGAATCTGGCAGGTGGTCACTATATTGCCGGCATGGATATTGGCGGCGAGACCTGAAATCGATGGAAAAGCTACCGCGGCGAGGCGCGGACATTCTTTATGCGACCGGCGTCGACGCGGATAACGAGCCCCCGAACGAACGCCATTCGAAGGATGGCGTTGCCGGCGAGGACATGGAGCGCCTGCTGGCGTTGAGCCGCCCCGAGTTCAAGACGTTCGTTACCAACGGGGGGCGCGCGGGCATCCGTCTGGAAGCGGCGTTCTGGCATGCGCTCCACATCGTCGGCAGACAGGGGGGCGCCACCACGGGCCGGTCACTGGCCGTGGACGTGCTGTCGCTGGCCCGGCAGATGGGGATCAATGCCACGAGCGCGTTGCGATGTGTCATTGTCAGCCGCCTGCTGGCGGCCCTGGAGCAGGCCAGCCGCGCCCAAGCGGCAGATCAGTTGCTCAAGCTGCTGCAGGCAGCCCCGGTGCCCGCCTTCGCCTTCGACAGGAGCCTGCGGATCGTTCGCTGCAACACCGAGTTCAGGCGCTACCTCGCCGCGACGGCCGGGACGGGGGTGGCGCGGGCGCGGCCGGAGGATGCGAGGCTCGTTCTCGATCGTCCTGTATCGGCATTGCCGTCGGAAGCGGGGATCGACGCCATACAGGAAGAATCCATCGTCATTTGTATCGGCACGAACGAGCGGCGTGTGACCGCTCGCCTGATGGTTGTAAAGCAGGAGGCGGAGGTCGTCGTGCAGGCTTATATTCTTCACAGGCGAAATAGACACTGAATAATATAAGTTGAGCTGCATCAGGCGGTTGATTACCCGCCTCCCTCAATTCAGGCGAGAACCTGCTCAATATACAGGTGAAATTCACCATTACTACTAGTTCAAGCAAGGTATCGGTTGGCGGCAACATCGGCGTGCAGATCGCTGACGACATTCCTTTCACCAACGACGATTTCGATTACCTCACGTCCGATCAGGACGGGACCATGGGCAACGTCATCGCAGGCAGCCCCGGCGAGGCCGGCAAGGACGAGAAAGATGCCGATGACGCAACGGTCACCAGCATCCAGTTCAATAATACGCCTCATGGGGCAACTGACGGAAAATTCGTCATCACGGGCACGTACTGGACGCTGACGCTCGACGCCATCACCGGCGAAACGAGGTGACGGTCACGCCTCCCGATGGCATCATCGTGAGCTTTGTCTATATGCTCACCGACTCCGATGGGGCTTCCAGCAACGCCCATCTGGAGATCGCATTCAACCACGACGAGCGGCCGGATATCCAGGTGGTGGGCTCGCCGCTGTTCCTCGACGAGGACATGCCGGATTGGGCCAACCAGGATGGCAGCCCGCTCCGTCCCGGCGGAGGTGGAGCATTCCGGGAAGTGGCAGACGAGCCAGACCGTTACCGTGGATTCCGGCGATTATACGCCTGCGGCGGGTGCTCTCCCCGGCGCCTGACGTTTGACCTCACGTCGTGGACGCCGCCGACGCTGACGAGCGGCCGCGGGCCTGTGGAGTGGGGGCTTGCCCCAAGCGATGTGCTTCATGCCCCCCGGCTGCCGATCCGGGGGCTTCGCATGAGGGGACGGCACCCGGGGGCGAGCGTCTGGGCAGCCGACGTCGACACAGGCTCGATCGATGACGGGAACTTGCGATGACGGGGCTTGCCGGCATAAATCTGCCAGCCGCCACCTTTCCCCTTGCATCCGACCACGGATTTCCCTACACACCACAAGTCAGCCGCCCCTCGCGGGCGGTGATTCCCGTTGGTCGCGGAGCGTAGCGCAGCCCGGTTAGCGCACTAGTCTGGGGGACTAGGGGTCGTGGGTTCAAATCCCGCCGCTCCGACCACCCTTCGCCTTCGGCTTCAGATGGCTTCCGCCACTCCAGCCGCTGTCCGGCGAAGGAACGATACGTCGCGTCTGCCCCCACAAGCATGCCTTGTCCTGCCCCCTTCCTCTGGGGATTGTCGCCGTCGCATCGGCTTGCCGGCAGATCGCATCCGGCGGACCTCGCCCCTATATCGCCATAGAAGAGTCGTTCATTCACTGGACAGGGGGGAATGAGGAACCTGCCATGAGCATTGCGCGTCGTCTCAGCAGCGCCGCCGTCATCGTCGCGGGCCTGCTGCTTGCCGGATGCGTCTCGTCCGGCTATGGTCCCGGCCCGGTCTACTACGGCGGTTACGGCGGGGTGTACAGCGGTCGCTATGTCTATACCGCGCCCCGGGTTGTCCCGGCCCCGCGCTATCGCTATCAGCGAAACTACTACCGTCCCCGGCCCGGCTATCAGCAACGCCGTGTCTACCGTGGGCGCCCGGCCTATGGGCAGCCTCGGGTCTATTACAGGCAGCGCTCCGGATACAGGCGCTGAGGCATCGGTTCGCCCCGCCACCGTGGCGGCTCCATCCTCGCGCAATGTTGCGCGGGGATGATGCGGCGGGCGAGGCGTCGGGATACCGGCCTCGCCTCCGATATCGATGGTACGGGGGGCGGACATGCGCGGGATTGACAAGGGCGGGACGACGGGTTTCGGGGACGCGACGCGGCGGATCGGCAGCGTGCGGGGCCTGTCGCGGCGGGGCGTCGTGATGGCGGCGGGCGCGGTGCTCACGCCGCTTGTGGCCGTCGGCGCGGGCGCGGCGGATGATGCGGGCTCGTTCCTGCGTGCCGTCTACGGCCTCTATGAGAAGCGCAGGAACTGGCAGGGCGTTGCGTTCACGCCCGACCTCAGGGCGCGGTATTTCAGCGCCGACCTCACACGGATCTGGACCGGCATGGAGAGCGATTTCGACAAGGCCGGCCTCGTCGGCCCGATCGATTTCGATCCCGTCACCGAGGGGCACGGCGAGGCGCCCGTCACCAATCTCGTCATCGGCAAGCCGGCCATCGTCGGCGACCGGGCGCAGGCCTCCGTGTCCCTGCGCCAGGGCGGCGCGCGGACCGCGCTGGTGCTCAGCCTGAAGCGGGAGGCGGACGGGTGGCGCATCGACGACATCGCCCAGCCAGCAGGCCCGCACGCCTGGGAACTGCGCAAGATGCTGGCGGAGGCCTACCGGGCGCAGTTCGGCACGGATTACGATCCCGGCAAGTAGCGCCCGCAAGTAGCGCAGGGCGGGGGGTCAGCCCAGCTCGTCCTGCGCGCTGATCAGCCGGTCGATGCAGGCGAGGACCGTCGGCACGTCGATGTCGCTGTTGTCGAGCACGAAGGACAGCACGATGGCCCCTTCCGCCGTGACGCCGGCGTGGAGCGTGCGGCGGGTGGATCTGTCGTCGCCGGCGAGCTTCAGCGCCTTCAGCTCGCGGTCGGGATCCGGGTAGCGCGGCGTGCGCTTCATGAAGATGATCAGTTGCTCGCTGTCATCGGTGGGCACGAACGACAGCGTGCCCGACCGTTCGAAAGTGAAGCTGAACGTGCCGTCGCGCGCCGGTATGGCCACGATCCCGGCGCGTTCGGCAAAACTCTCGATCGCATGCAGGCTGGCGTTGGTGAACGATACGGCCATGGCATTCCTCGGCGGCATGTCCCGGCGATGACGGCCCCCCGCAGCCGGGGCGGTGGTGTTACGGCTCCTCGCCAAGTATCCGGTCTTCCTCGATGACAAGGCTCTCCCGCCATGCGGTGATGACGTCGAGCTGCTTTTCCCGCGCCTGCTTCTGCTCCTCGGGAGTCTTGCCCGGAAACAGCGTATCGGGCAGGGAGCGGTGCAGCGTGTCGAAATTGGTCGACAGCAGGAGCAGCTTGTCGATGTTGGTTGCATCCGGCCGTTTCATGGCATCAGGCCGCCGCGGCTATCGACGTCCGGGCCGGGGAAGCGGCATCCGCGAAGCTGGCATGAGCGAAGTCGTTGAGGGTGTCGATGCCCGCGCCCGTGTCCGGGGCGGGCTCCGCCATGAAACCCAGAATGAACGACATCACCTTGACGACGTTGAAGTCGCCGCTTTCCGGCAGCTTGCTGTTGCGGATCAGCTCCTCCGATGCGTCGAAGAGGGAATTGAGCTGCTTGAGCATGCCGATTTCCGTCAGCACGCTGCCGAGGTGGTTGCTGTCCACGGTCAGGCCTTCGGTGATCCGCAATTCGTCGCCGGTGGTCTGCATCTGGCTTGCGAAAACGTCCCTGAGCGCGCCCGCATCCGGCTCCGTGCCTGGATCGGATTCCAGCCGTTTCAGCAGGCGTTTGAGATTTTCCGCCTTAGCTGCCGTATCGACATTGCGCAGCTGATGGCTCATGGCCTCGCGCTTGTCGGCTGGGTGGGGGGAGTACCAGAGCTGGTTGGCTTCCTGCAGGCGCACCATGACATAGGCGTCGCGGATGGCCTCCTGCATCTGCCGGCCGCTGATGCCGGTGGTGAACTCCTGCTGGACCCGGTTCAGCGCCTCGCCGAAGGCGCCCGAATAGGAGCCGGCGATGGTGCGGATCGCCTCCAGCACCAGCAACTGCCGCACGGGGTCGGCGCTGAATTTGCCCAGCGCGTCATGAATGGCTACTTGCGCGTCGCGAATGACCTCTTCCAGTAGCCTGGTGTCGGACAGGGTATCCGTGCGGATGGTCCGCTGAATGTTCTGCAGGGCTTTCATCAGCTCCGCGGCCTCGGCTTCCGACGACGCTCGGATGCGCGCGACCGTCTCCTGCCGCTGCTGTCCCGTCTCGCCGCCCGTGCCCCCACCACCGCCGCCCATTTCACGGGTCAGCTCAAGGAAAGCCAAGACACGCTTGACGGCGATGTTCGGCTCCTCGTCCGCCGAGGGACTGCCGTTATCGCTGCTCTCGCTGGTGGCCGTGCGCGCGTTCACCCTCTGCATATTGCCGGGACGGCCGGTTTGCAACCTGCCCAAGGCGGCGCGCATCAGGACCGCGGCGCCGGCTTCCAGTGCATCCGCCAGATCCTGCGAGGCGTTGGACGCCGGAGACGACTGGACCGGCTGGCCCAGATAGTGGCCATTGACCTGGATCTGGGCCTCGGTGCGGGTCTCCATGCCGACGGCCGCAAAGGTGTTGAAGTTCGTCGGCTGCCCCTGAATTGCCAGCTGGTCGCTCATGACACACCGCGCCCCGGTTCAAATCATCTCAAGTCGATGGATGGGGTGTCTATGGCGCAAGGCCTGGGAAGAGCGCGCTATTGGACAACAACGTCCATCGGACAATGAGACTTCCGACTGTCGCCGGCCCTTCGGCTCCCTGTCCGGAGGAACGGCCGGTGCGGGGAATGCCGGGTTTTCGGAAGGGGCGATGACAAGGCCGCTTCGGAAAACCCAGGCTGTTCCACCACGGTTTTCACGATGGCACAGGCCAGCGGGGGCAAGTGTGACGTATGTCACAGTGCGGCCATCATTTGGGCGACTAACGGACAAATTGTGGCGCAAAATGTGGCGCGATGCAACGGAGGGGAGCGGCCGACTGTACCCGGCCCGATGGTGCGCCGGGGCTTGACCCACTCGGCGGTCTCTCTCCGTGGCCCGCGGTTGCGGACAGCGGCTGTGGTCCGGCTGAATGCGGCCGAAGGAAGACGCCGCTGGTGGCGGCGCAGCAGGCTCCGACTATCATGCCGGGACGGCATGCGGCATTGTCCGACGCCCGCCGGCGGTGGGGGCCGGCGGGCGTTTCCCGCGCCTTGACGGCGCGGGCGGAGACGATACGCGGCCGCTCAGGCGACGTTACGCACGACCGCCTTGAGCGTATCCGAGACGTTCTTGATCATGTTGGTGCGCAGGTTGGAGATGGCCGACCAGGTGTTCATTGCCATCTGCATCGCGAACATGCGCTCGGTATCCGAGAGGTTGGCGTTCGCCTCGATCGCGGCGATCTGCTCTTCGATGTCTCCCATCTGCGTTTGCAGATATTTCTGTCTCCAGATGAGATCGAAACCGTCGCGGTGATCGTAGGCGGTCGTGTCCACCCCGATGGCGGTGGCGGTGAGTCCGCTATCGCCGAATACGGCATCGCTAGCGGTAGCGCCTGATGTTGCTGGCATATCAAATCTCCTTCTTTACTAAGAGATACGTCTGACGATGGACTTGCATGCGGAAAGCGCGTCCCGCATGAGGAGGTAGTTTTCGTAGGCGGCCGGGCCGATGCCGTCCGCCATGGCCCGGCCGATCAGTTCTTCCGCCTCGCTCAGCAGTTTCAGCTCGTGGGTCCGAACGTCCGCCGACGCCGCCCTGCCGAGGGCATCCCGGTCCGGGGCGGGGGCGGCCGGGGCGGGGTCCGGCGTGCCGCCGGCCCCGTCGGCCGGCGGCCCGGCGGCGGGTCTGGCCGCGAACAGCTCCGTCAAGGCGTTCATCAGAACTCCTCCTGCAGGGCCAGGGCTTCGAGCCGCTGGCGGTTGAGGATGACGATCGAGCGATCCTGCATGGCGATCCACCGCTCGCGTTCCCACGCCTTCAGCGCGCGGTTGACGTTACTGCGCGCGCCGCGCGCCATCAGGCCGAGATCGGTCTGCGTCACCACCGCGCCGACGCTGGGATAAAGCCTGTCGCCGACACGCGCCCGCGTGCCGAGCCCGTCGGCCAGCCGCAGCAGCGCCTGGGCGAGGCGCGCGGCGAGGGTCTTCAGGCTCAGCATGCGCGTCAGCTCGACATAGCTGCGGTAGCGGCGCGCCACCACGCGGGCCACTGCCGTGCCGATCTGCGGGTAGCGGTCGCGCAGGTGGCGGAACTGCTGCACCGACACCGCCGACACCACGACGCCGCCGATGGCGGTGGCCATGTCGCAATGGGTGCTGCCCTCGAACACGCCGAGCTCGCCGAAACTCTCGCCCGGCGGCAGGATGCCGCACAGAACCGCCGAGCCGTCCTCCATCAGGTAGGAAAGCCGCACATGCCCCGAGCGGATGAAATACAGATAGTCGGCGTCGTCGTCCTGCAGGTAGATCAGGTCGTGCGGCGCGAAGGTGCGCGTCACGAAGGCGGCGACCAGCGCCTGCCCGGCCTCCGCGCCGAGATGGTGGAACTCCGCCGCGACGGTCGACAATCCGGTGCCGCCGGACACGCCGAAAGCGGGCGCGATCGTGGGCGTGATCGTCTCATGGCCCGGCATCGCCTGCGACGTGACGGCCGCCAGCGGTATCGACAGGCGCGGATGGCTGACGATCCTGTTCATGACGCGCCCGCCCGTCGCCATCCCCCGCCGGCGCCGGAGACCCGCACCGCTGTCGCCCGGAAGCGACGGGTGCCCGGATTATCGCCGCTGACGCCACGCATACGCTGCAACACGATCTCCATCGACTGGTCGCCGGCCTGTGTCCCGGCCCGTGAGCCATCCCTGTTCCGGATCGCCATGCGCCGGACGCCCCCACGATGCCTGTGGAAAGCGCTGTCACATGCCCCACCGTGCCGCGATATTGCCATACTTGGACGTATTTGTCACTAAAAAGGACGAATATTTCTTTTTATCTGAAAAGTGGCCGCAAACATTGGCGCGGCGCCCGAAATGCGGGTAGCCTGCGGCATGGGAGGCGGCGGCCTGCCGCGCGGCAGCGCCGCCGGTGCGGAGGGCCGTCCGCCCGCCGTTTCGAGAGGGATTTGCGGGACACTGTCATGTCGGACGCCAGCTTGTCGGATGCCGATCCCGATCTGACGCTGTCGGCCCCGGCCGAAAGCGCTATCCTCAAGATTCTGAGTGGCGTGCAGTCCGGCGTCGAGGTGGCGCTCTCGGCCGGCCGGTACACGCTCGGCTCGGGCGATGACGACGATATCCGGATCATCGACGTCAGCCTGGCCGCGCGCCATCTGGAACTGCGCATCACGCCGGGGGCGAACCAGATCCGCGCCGCCGCCGGGCAGGTGCACAGCGGCAACGGGCTGGTGCTCGAACCCGGCAGCGACTGGCAGGAGGTCGAGCCGCTGGACGTTGTGATGGCCGGCACCACCCGGTTCGCGATCGCCCCGGCCTCGGCCGCTTGGACATCGGTGGCGGACATCCCCGCAGCGCCGCCGGAGCCGCCCGCGGGCGGGCTGGCCGCCGTCATCGGCCGGCTGGCGCGCGCCGGATGGAGCGGGCAGCGGCTCGCAAGGCTCGCCCCGCCCGTCGCCGCGCTGGCGCTCGTGGCGGGCGCAGCCCTGTGGTATCTGGCGCCGGGCGGCGCGCCCACCGGGGGCGAGGGCCCCTCGGGACCGGCGGATTTTGCCGAGGTGCGCGCCGCGCTGGAGGAGCTGCCCTTCGCCCGCGACATCGCGCTGCGGCAGGAGGTCGACGGCGCCATCTATGCCACCGGCCATGTCGAGACGCAGGCCGAGCGGCGCGCCGTTGCCGGGGCGATCGGGGCTACCGGGGTTCCCGTCAACCTGCGGGTGTGGGTGCTGCAATCCATGCATGAGGAGATCGCCGGGCTCATCGAGGCGCAGGCGCGCAACGTCACCGTCGAGATATCGGGCACGGGCGCGGTCACGCTGCGCGGGCTCATTCCCGACGACGCGCAGGCCGGCAGGTTCACGGCGCTCGTGAAGGAGGTGCCGGGGGTGTCGGAGGTTCACTCCAGCCTCAGGACGCCGTCGAGCCTGCTCGCGGAGGTGGAGCAGCTGGCGCAGGCGTCCCAGCTCAAGCCGTGGGTGCTGTTCCGGCTCGACAACGGACTGATCGAGGCGACGGGCGCGCTGCCGGCCGAGGAGGTGGATTCCTGGGCGGATTTCCTGCAGATCTACGCCCGCCGCTTCGCGCGCGAAATCGGCCTGCGGTCGTTCGTGCAGCTGCAGGGCATCAACGTCCAGGCGAGCGACGCCAGCCCCACCATCGGAGCGATCACGATCGGCGCCCGGGACGTCAACGCCGGTGATGTCGAGATCGACGTCTCCCGCCTGCAGGGCGGCGAGGTGACCCCGAGCGAGCTGCTCGTGGGCGGCCAGGCGGACACGCCCGTTCGGGGGACCGCTTTGGCGGCCGCGCCCGCAGGCGCTTCGGAAAGCATGCAGGCGGGCACGCCTGCGGACGGGCCGGCCGGTTCATCTGCGGGCGGACCTGTTGGCGGGCCGCCATGGGCGCCCGCAAATGGGCCGGCAGGTGTGCTGACAAGTGTCCCGGCAAGCGGCAAGTCGGCTGCGGGAAGCTGGTTTCCCCTGACGCTGCTGCCCGCGCCGGCGGGTGACGCCAGCGCGCAGCCGGCAAGCAGCGGCTCGCCGTCTTCCGCAGAGGCCGGCCCGGATGCGCCGTCCAGGGCGGTGGACCGGCCGCCGGTCCTTCGTTCCGCCGCCGCCGTGCCGGGCGCCATCGCGCTGTCGCGCGCGCCGGAAGGTCCTGTCGACGCGCCTGCCGGCGCGGGTGTGCTCGCCGGCGGGCGGGAGGCCGGCCTGTTGCCGGTCGGCGGCGGCCTGCCCGCGTTTCTGCGCGGCGGTCCGGGGGCGCTGCCGTTCGGCGGCATCGACGACGAACGCGCCGCCGCATCCCCGGCCACGGCGGCGTCCGCCGTCATCACGCTGTCTCCTGTGCCGGCGTCTGCCGCCTCGGCTGCCGGCGCGGGCGCGCTGGCCGGCGCCGGGGAGGCAGGCCTGTTGCCGGCCGGTGCGGGCAGCGCTGCGCCTCCTGCGGTCAACGCAGCGGCGGCGGACGCCGGTGTCCCATCCGGCCTGATCGCCTTGCAGACACAGGCCGATTCGGCGGCTGGGGCGGCCGGGCCCGCGCCCGCTGAAATCACCTGGACCGCGCCGGATGGGGGCGCAGACCCCGGTGCGGGACAGCCGTCCGGCGGCGTGCCGGTGCTCGACACCGATCCGTCCGGCCTCGCCGCGCGCGCCGCTCCGGCGACGCTTGCGCTTACGGGCATTGCCGCGCCCTCCGGCGTCGCCGGGCTGAGCGCGCCGCCGCCCGCGAACACGCGGATCGGCGCGTCGGGAGCGACCGATACGGCGGGGCCGGCCGCACCGGCCAGCGCCGGCAACGAGGCGTCGCTCGCCGACGGCACCCGCCTGCTGCTCGAACAATGGCGGGACGGGCGTCTGCAGCAGGGGGCCAACGCCAGCCTGCTGATGGGCGCGCTGGAGCGCCTGAGCCGCGAGGGCGGCATCTCGGCCTCGGGCGAGCCCTCCCGGCTCGCCCGCCAGCAGATGCACGACCGCTACCTGCCCGCCTCGGGGACCTACGGCGACCCGGCGCAGACCTGCTGGCCGGCATCGCTCCTGAGGCCGCAGGATGTGGTGACGGCGCTGTTCTGGCTCGACATCCTCAGCGTCGGCGACGCCCTGTCGCTGACGCGGTTCGACGCCGCGAACCAGGCCATGCTGATGGAAGTGGCGCTCAGCCCCCGCCGCGTCGCCCGCTGCATCGCCGGCGCCTATCCGGGGGCCGACATCGCGGAGCAATCGGTCTATCTGCGCGAGACCCGGCGCAATCCCGCCTTCATCCGCTTCGTGCTGCGCGACGTCCCGCCGTTCTCTCTCGACGTGGCGGGAGCGAGCACCGCCGGCGGGCGGCGCTTCGTTCAGACCCGCGCGGGCGTGAAGATCGGGGAAGGGTCGTATCCCAACAGCGCCAGCCGGCTTCTCGTCGTCGGCGAACTGGGTGCCATGCTCGAAACCGCGGACGGCCCCGCCGGGCTGATCTACGGGCCGGAACTCAACTGGCTGCTGGACTGACGCCGGCGACGCCGGCCCGCGCGGCGACGTCGGCGCGGTGGTCGCCGGCCTCCATGTCGAGCACGCCGTGTTGTAGCGGCCCGTTGTAGAGCTTGTCGTGGTTGCGTTCCACCCACGACAGCACCTCCGCCACCGCGTCGAACAGCTCGTCCGGCACGTAGCCGTCGACATCGACATCGGCGAAGAGCTGGCGTGCCAGCGGGACGTTGCGGAAGATCGGCACGCCCGCCGATTCCGCTTCGGTGCGCAGATAGTGCGCATAGAGGTTGCGGCCCTTGGCCGTGACGACGGGAAGCGGCGTCTTGTCCGGCACGTAGAGGATGACGACGGCGAAGTGGGTCGGGTTGACGACCACGGCCGTGCCCTTGCGGGCCGCCTGGCCGCCGCCGCCCATGGCGAGCTCCTGCGCCAGCTGCCGGCGCTTGCCCTTGATGTGCGGGTCGCCCTCGCTTTCCTTGTACTCGCGCTTCACCTCGTCCTTGGTCATCATCAGGCTCTTGGTATGCGCCCGGCGCTGGTAGGCGAAGTCGGCGACCGCCACGACGAGGAAGGTGAGGGCCGAATAGACGAAGGTCTGGAACATGAAGTGCGACGTCACCGACATCAGGCACGGCAGGCCGCAGGAGACGGCGGAGATGTACGCGCCGATGGCGTTGCGCACCACGAAGTAGAGCAGCACCGACAGGATGGCGATCTTGACGATCGACTTCAGCGTCTCGACGAGCTGCTTCATCGAGAAGATGCGCTTGAACCCCGCCCCGGGGCTGATCTTCTCCAGCTTCGGCTTGATGGATTCCGCCGACATCAGCGAGCCGATCTGGAAGTAGTTGGCGGCGATGCCGGACAGCAGCACCGTGCCGATGACCGGCAGCATGGTCATCGCCACCTCGCGCGAGACTAGGTCGACCGCCTGGCCGCCGGTGACCCGGAAATCGCCGACGGCAAGGATGGCCACGGCGTCGAACAGCGATATCAGCGTCTCCAGCAGGCCGTCCCACGTCGCCCACAGCAGGGCGATGACCGAGAACAGCGAGATCGTCGTCACCACCTCGGTGCTCTTCGCCACCTGGCCCTTCTTGCGGGCGTCCCGGCGCTTCTTGGGTGTGGGCTGTTCGGTCTTTTCGCCGGATGATTGTCCGCTCATGCTGCCTCACCGCCAGACCGGGCTGCAACCCGCTCTCGTTTCTATGGTTTTCTGCAACTTGCGTTCAATTTGATGCTCAAATTGAACGCAAACTGCTTTAGCGCATCTGGGATGGCGCGCCGGCCGGCTCGCCCGGCGGGATCAAACGGAAGAAGTAATCCACGTAATTGTGCATCATGAATACATTCAATTCTGCATATTTTATCATGGCGGATAAGTAGAACACAAGCATCATGATGGCGATCAGGCTCTTGATGGGCATGGCCAGAACGAACACCTGGATCTGCGGCGCGAACCGGCTGACCATGGCGAGCGCGAACTCTGCCAGGAACATCACCGCGATGATCGGGCCCGCGGCGATGACGATGAAACGCATGGCGTGGTCCAGCGCCGCGAGCAGAAAGCGGGGAAAATCCGCCGAGATGGCCGGAATGAAGCTGGTGACGGGCCACAGCGCGTAGGACGTGTACAGCAGGCCGAAGATCGGCAGCATCGCTCCCGTCACGAAGACGTAGGTGATGAAGACATGCGAGAACATCAGCCCGAGCGGCGATGCCTCGTGGCCCTGCATCGGGTCGATGCTCGCGGCGATGGCGGCGCCGCGCTGGTTGTCGATGAGCGCGCCCGCCGCCTGCACCGACCAGAACACCCAGCCGACGAGGTGCCCGATGGTGAAGCCGAGCGCGTATTCCTTGGCGATGTAAAGGGCCAGGAGCCCCAGCGAGCCGTCGAACGCCGCCGCGTGCGGCATGTTCACCGGCACCGCGATCACCGACAGCGACAGGATGCAGACGTTGCGCGGCAGGGTGGGGATGGCGCTCGAGCTCAGCAGCTGCGACGTTGACAGAAAGGCGTGCATGCGCGGCAGCGACAGCAGCAGCGCCACCATCTCGACATGGAAGAGGCGCGCGAAATAAAGGTATATCTCCCTGATTTCGTTCATGTCATGCTCGAGAATTCGTCGAACAGCTTCAGTGTGTAGTTCAGGATTTCGGAGCCGAGCCATCCCGCCATGGCCGCGATGGTGATCGCCACCGCGATGAGCTTGATCGCGAACGACAGCGTCTGTTCCTGGATCTGCGTCAATGCCTGCAGAAGGCTGATGAATATGCCCACCACCGACGCCACGATGATGGGCGGCATCGACAGCAGCATGACCAGCACCATGGCTTCCGTGACCTGCCGCAGCGCGATTTCGGGGGACATGGCTCGTTATCCTCGTGTTGAGCCGGGCCGGATGCGGCCCCGGCGCGGCTTCAGGTGATGTAGGTCTTGACGAGTCCCAGGATGAGCCGCGACCACCCGTCGATCATCACGAACAGGAACAGCTTGAACGGCAGCGAGATGGTGAGCGGACTCACCATCATCATGCCCATGGCGAGCAGGATGTTCGAGACGATGAGGTCGATGGCGATGAAGGGCAGGTAGAGCAGGAAGCCGATCTCGAACGCCTCCCTGAGCTGGCTCACGGTGAAGGCCGGCAGCACCACGGCGAGGCTTTCCGTCGTCAGCTCGCTGGACAGGTTTTCCGGCCACAGGCTGCGCGCTGCCTCGACGAAGAAGTGCTTTTCCCGTTCGTCCGCATGGGTGCTGAGAAAGCGCACCAGCGGTCCCTTGCCGGCGTCGTAGGCGCGGGCGATCCCCTCGGGCGTGTTGAAGGTGTGGTCGCCGTTGCGCAGCAGCGCGTAGGTTTCGGAGGCCACCGGAAACATGATGTAGCCGGAGAGGATGATCGCCAGCGCGTTGAGCGCCATGTTGGGGGGAATCTGCTGGACGCCGAGGGCGTTGCGCACGAGCTGGAACACCACGGAGAGCTTGACGAACGACGTCGCGACCACCGCCGCGAACGGCACCAGGGCCGCGGTCATCAGAACGAAGATGAGATTCAACGGATCGATCAAGAATATCCCCCTGGAGCGCTTGCCGGCCAGCCGGACCCGTCCGCCCGCTCAGGTCCGCAGCAGGAGCCGCGACAGCCTGACCGCCAGGCGGTCGTCGATGGCGATGAGGTCGCCGGTGGCGATGACGCGCCCGTTCACCCGCAGCATCACCTCAACCCGGCCCGCGAGCGGCGGCGGGTCGAGCGCCACCACGGCGCCCGGCTGCCATGTCTCGATCTCCGCCAGCGTGAAGTCCTTCTCGCCGATGTCGAAATCGACGGTGATGCCGAGGTCGGCGAGCCGGATGCCCTCCGGCGCGAGCGCGCCCTCGTCCTGCTGCACGATGCCGGTGTCCGCCGCCTCGTCCCCGGGCGTGGGGAGAGCGGCTTTCTCCGGATCCCCGGCGCCGACCGGCGCGTCGTCCGCCGTTCCCCGCTCCGTTTCCTGCGGCGTCTGCGCCGGCTCGGCGGATGCCGCCACCGGCTCTGCCGCCTCGGTGTCCGCCGGATCGGCGGCGTCATGCGTGCGCGTCTGGTCTGTCACGTCCCGCTTCCTGAATAGATGCCGGTGCGGCCGTGGCGCTCCCTGCCGCCGTCCGGCCAGTATCCACGCGCCGTCCGCCGCATGGAACTCCAGGATCGTCTTGTCCACACGCAATATGTGTCGATCTGGCGGCGATCGCGGCAACAGGATGACCGTTTCCTCCGTCAAATGCGCCAGTTCGTGCGCCGAAAACGACACGGCCCCCAGCGTGAACGCGGCCGGGACGGTGATCAGCGCGCGCGCCTCGTCGAGCACGCTCACGGGCAGGAGGGCCTGCGCCGGCGCGCTCGCCAGCAGCGCGGCGCGCGAGACGCCGACGCCGAGCACGGCGCTCTCGCCGGCGAAACCGCCGATTTCCACGTCGAACCAGCTCGTGTCGTCCGGCAGGTCCTGCGCCGGATCACCCAGTGGCGCGCTCGCCAAGACGGCGATCCGGCCCGGCCGGCGGGGCGGCGCACCGCCGGCCTGCGGCCAGACGGCGCCGGCGATGACATCGGTCATGCCCCGAATCAGCGCATCGCGCAGCGCGGGCGGCAGCGCCGGCAGGTCCTCCGTTCCGATCGCCGCCTGAAACAGCGATCGGAACGGGAATTGCCGCCACACGACGTGCAGGATCAGCCCCGCCTCCGAGCGCCCGTCCCGCAGCCGCAGGCGGGTGCAGAGCGTGTCGTCGTCCGGGCGGAAACCGGCGGCGAAGGTGGCAAAGGTGCGCTCGCCCAGCGCGATGGCGCTTCCCGCATGGGTCAGGATGGCGTTCCACACCGCGTCGCGGTGGCCGACGCCGGGAAACGGTGGCGGCTGCCAGCAGGAAAGCGCCGTCATGCGGTGTCGCCCGTGCGGCGGGCCACGGCGGCCGGCCGCCCGTCGCCGCTGTCGGCCTGGCCGTGTTCCGCCGTCCGTCCGTCGCCGGCGGGCGTGGCGAGGATGCGCACGCTGCGGTTGCCGAACCGCCGCGACAGCCGGTCCGCCAGCGCCAGCGCCTCGCCGCCGAGGTCGAGGCTGCCCGAAAGCACGACGTCGAGCCCCGTCGCGGACATGCGGATGGTGATCGCCGCCAATCCCTCGACGAGCCCGGTGAGATCGATGCTGATGGTGTTGGTCGCAGCGGATTGTCCGGCGAGCTCGGCGCGGATGGCCTGCGTCACCCGTTCCTCGACCGTGCCGGCGATCGCGTGCCCGCGCGCCCCGGTGGCGGGTTCCTGCGCCGGCTGCAGGCTGGAGAGCAGCGGCAGCGTCGACCCCGCCGCAAAACTGCTGGCGGCCAGCACCTCTTCCTGCGCCGCATGTTCCTGCGCCTGCCCGTCTTCCCGCGCGCCCGGCTCGTTCCGTCTGCTATCGTCCCGCCCGCGCCGCGCGAAAAGCTGCGCCAAGCCGGACATGCCGTCCCCGGCAGCCGGGCCGTCGCCCTCCCGGCCGGTCTGCGCGCCCGCGCCGTGCGGATCGCCCGTGTGCTCCCGGCCGGCATCGTCGTCGATGGCGCCTTCGCGGCGGCTGCCCGCTTCCCCGGCCGCGGCCGCGCCGGTCGCCAGGGCGGCGTTCAGGCTGCGGCGGAAGTCGCCGGCGCGGCGCGCCAGTTCCGCCTGCTGCGCGCCGTCGCCGGCGGAGGGCTCGCCCGGCCCGTGCGGCCCGGCGGGGTCGCCCGCCGCCCTGCCGCCGTCGTGATGGCCGGCCCCGCCGCCGTAGCTGCCGAAATGACGGCCGCCGCCCGAATCCGTGAAGGTGTCGTCGTCGCCGCGGCGCGCGTCGCCGGCGCTGCGGGGATCGGGCCGTTCCCGATCGGGTTTTGTCGGATCCGGTCTGGAGACCCCGTGGCTCGGGCCGATGCTGCTCATGCGACCTTCCTCGTCGGTTTGGCGAAGAGGTCCTCGATCTCGATCTCCTCCCGCGCTTCCGCTGCCTCGATGGCTTCCTTCTGCATGGTGTCGACGATGGTGACGTATTTGTCGCGGTCGCGCACCGCGGCGCGGTAGGCTTGCGTGGCCTGGCGGAGTTCCTCCTCCAGCCGGGCCTCGACGCCACGCGCGCGTTCCCAGTCGTCCTTCAGGTCGGTATATTGCTGCAGCAGGTCGGCGATCTTCTCGCGCACGCCGTCGATGCCGTCGATAGTGACGACGCGGCCCATGACCTCGTCGTAGATGCGGTTCTCGCGGTCGGGCATCTCGGCCTTGAAGGTCTCGGCGATCTCGAGCGCACGGGCCGTTTCGAGCCGCGCCTGCTCCAGTTGCGCCCGCTTGGCGTGCATGGCGCTGAGCGCCCGTTCCTGCTTGAGTTCCTTGATGCGCAGCAGCGCCTTCATCTGGCCGATCATCGGACGAGCCTCGCGAGTTTGGCGAGCGTCGTCTCGAAAGCGTCGAACTCGTCCGTGCGCTGGCGCAGGAAGGCATTGATGTCCTTGTTCTTGTTGACCGCGATGTCGGTGTCGGGATCGTTGCCGGCCTTGTATTCCCCCACCCTGATCAGCAGCTCGACATCGGCATAGGTGGCGAGCCATTTGCTGATCTGCCCAGCCATGTCGCGGTGCTCGCGGGAGATGACGGCGTTCATCACGCGGCTTTTCGACGCCAGCACGTCGACCGCCGGATAATGGTTGGCCGCGCCGAGCTTGCGGGAGAGGATGATGTGGCCGTCGAGGATCGAGCGCGTCTCGTCCGCCACCGGCTCGTTCATGTCGTCGCCCTCGACCAGCACCGTGTAGAGCGCGGTGATCGAGCCCTTGTCGTTCATGCCCACGCGCTCCATCAGCTTGGGCAGCATGGTGAAGACGGAAGGCGGGAAGCCGCGCCGCGTCGGCGGCTCGCCGGCGGCGAGCCCGATCTCGCGCTGGGCGCGGGCGAAACGCGTCACCGAATCCATCAGGAACAGCACCCGCTTGCCCTGATCGCGAAAATATTCGGCGATGGCGGTGGCGGCGAAGGCGGCCTTGGCGCGCTCCATCGAGCTGCGGTCGGACGTCGCCACCACCAGCACCGACTTGGCGAGGCCCGCCGGCCCCAGATCGTGCTCGATGAACTCGCGCACCTCGCGCCCGCGCTCGCCGATCAGCGCCAGCACGGTGACGTCGACGTCCGCCCCCTTCACCAGCATCGACAACAGCGTGGACTTGCCGCCGCCCGCCGCCGCGAACACGCCCATGCGCTGCCCCTCGCCGCAGGTCAGCAGCCCGTCGAGCACGCGTAAGCCCAGCGGCAGCGGGCGGTCGATGATGCGCCGGGTCATCGGGTCCGGCGGCAGCTGATAGAGCGGATAATGCGTATCCGGGAAAAAAGGAGCGCTCTTGCCGTCGATGAAGCGGCCCATGCCGTCGAGCACGCGCCCCTGCAGGCCAGGCCCCACGGCGATGGACTGCACGCGGCCCGTGCGCCGTACTTCGGTGCGGGGCGAGATGCCCTGCGTCTCGCCGATGGGCGACAGCAGCGCCTCGTCGCTCAGGAAGCCCACGCATTCGGCGAGCAGCCGCGAGCCGTTCGCGCGCGTGAACAGCTCCACGATCTCGCCGACCTGAATTTCCGGCACCGACGCATGGATGATGGTGCCCACCACCTTGCGCACCTTGCCCGTCGCCGTGTAGGGCAGAAAGGCAGTGGAACGCTCGGCCAGCCGGCCGCCGAACCTGTCGAGGCGGGCGGCGATACGCTCGCCCCGCTCGGCGTAGATCGCGGCGATGTCGGGCGGCGGCACGCTAAGGTTCATCGTCGCGCGCCTCCGCCGGCGTTCCGCCGTCCCCTTCGCGATCCTCCGTCTCCGCCGGCGGGTCCTGCGCGTTATCGTCCGCCTCGGCCGGACTGCCGGGCAGGATGCCGCGAACGATGGTCGCGAGCTCGTCGAGGCGCGAGCCGATATCGCCCTCGACGCGGCCGATGCCGGTATCGACGATGACGGACGATCCGGACAGCGTGGCGTCCTCGATCACCTCGATCAGCTCGAAGCCGGGAAAGTCCTTCAGGATGCCGTCGATCGCGCCGCGCAGCCGGGGGAAGTGCTCGGGCGCCACCCGCAGCTCCGCCTTCTTCTCGCGCCGCATCTGCTTGAGCGCGCCGCGCACGACGGCTTCCGCCTTCGCCGCGTCGTCGTAGCTGTCGATCAGCTTGCGCACCGACACCATGACGATGTCGGCGATGTCCTGCTCCAGCGCTTCGAGATGCGCATCGAGCGCGCGCGCCTCCCGGAGCGTCTGCTCGATCGCCTCCAGCCGCCCCTGCGCCAGCCCCTCGGCGAAGCCGCGCCGGCGCTCCTCCTCGCGCACGTTCTCCGCGTCCCGGACGATGGCCCGCGCCTGCGCCCGCGCGTCGTCCACGAGCCGCGTCGCCCCTGCTATGGGCGAGAACGCCTCGGGCGGCAGGATCTGCGCGCCTTCCGACAGCCGGAAGCCGAGTTCCTCGAGGCGGTACAGATCACTCAGCCGGTAATAGGCGGCCATGGCCCGAACCTCCGCTGAAGCAGTTTGGCGATGTGCGCCAGATGCCTGTCGGTCATTGCGGAAAGGGCCGGCGCATCACCGCCCGCCGCCGCGTGCCCGCCGCCGCGCATGACCATCAGCGGCGCCAGCGGAGGCTCGGTTTTCGCCACGAAGCCCCGCAGCACGCGCTGCCCGACGGCGGCGATCCCCGTTGCCGTCCGCCGTTCACGCGCCTCCTCGCCGAGGGCCGCGGATATGACGACGAACGACCGGTCGTCGAGATCGGCGAAGATCGCATGGAGCACCGGCGCCTCCCGCGTGGCGACACGATAGATCTCCTCACCCAGGATGCGCTGCAGTGCCTCGCGCTCGCGCCTCAGCGCAAGCCCGAGCAACTGGCGGTGCAGCACGATCGAGCCGAGATAGAGCGACGCCTCTTCCAGCCGTTCGGGTGCGGCGGTGGCGAGGAACACGGCGCAGTCGCTGGCACTGCTGTGGCCGATGCGCAGCAGGGCGCGTTCGTCGAAGACGATGTCGCTCAGGCCCGACAGGCGGGCCGCCGCCCGGTTGAGGGGACCCGAGAAGCCGGGGTGGCGCGCGAGCGCGCGCATGGCCGCTGCCGCGCCGTCGCTCAGGCCGCCGAAGCCGGGCGGGTTACCCTCCCGCCCCGGGGCGGAGAGCGGCCGCACGATCGCCTCCGCGAGCCGCGCCGCGAGCGCGGGCGAGGCGGGCGGCAGCGGAACGCCGGCATTCGCGATCAGATCGCCCACCATAAGATCGCCCACTACAAAATCGCCCACCAAGGGAACGTCATCTGTCAGGAGATCGTCTGTCAGGGCGCCTGCCATCTTTCACTCCCGGTGTGGGCCCATGGGTGGCGGATGCGGCCCGGAAAATGCCGCCAGCCACGGGTGATGCCGCCTGTGCCGCATCATGCATCCTGCCCGGTGAACCCGGCCGTCTCCACGTCTGACGGGCGCTGACGGCGGTTCCACCGCCAGATCAGGAGGGGTCCGGCCACCGCCGCGACGATCAAGAGCAGCATGACGGCGCCAAGGATATACAGCAGGCGCCAGAAGTTGGCGGCGTCCGTGTCCCGCACCTCGATGCCGGGCAGGATCTCGACGGTCTGGCTCATTCTCGCGCCCGTTTCCTGCTTGAGCGGCACGGCTTCGGTCAGGATGACGCTGACGCTGGCGTAATCCAGCCCCTCGATGGCGCTGCTGACGAGGCGGCGGATCTGCGGCACGAGGAAATCGAGATCGACCCCGGTCTGATGCTTGATGAACACCGCCGCCGAGGCCGGCGTCGCCGGCCTGCCCAACTGCGGCTGATCCGGCTGCACGATATGCACCCGCGCGGCGACGACGCCGTCGATGAAGCTGATGGTGCGCGCCACCTCATCGCCCAGCGTGCTGATATACCGCACCTTTTCCTCGAAGGGCGAGGACATGATGCCGGATTTCTGGAACACCTCGTTGATGGACGTATGGTTGACCGGGGGCAGGCCCCGGCTCTCCAGCAGCGCCAGCGATCTCAGGACGTCGCGGTCGCTGACCTGGATGGCGAAACCCTCCTTGCCGGCCTGCACCTTCTGGGCGGCGATGCCGCTGGCGAGCAGCACGGCGAGCATCTGGTTGGCCTGCGTCTCGGCCAGCCCGGTGTAAAGCTCGCTCTTGCATCCGCCCAGGGTCAGGCAGACGCCCATGAGGAACCAGAGAACGAGGCCGCGCCATCCCCTGCGCGCCCATTCAGCCCGCGAACAGCCGGCCACGCCCATGGCATCCACTTACTGGCCCTTCATCAACTGGTCGACGGCTTGCGTGGTCTTTCCCGTGAGCTTCGACGTCACGTCGAGAAGCAGCGAGTAGTGCACCATCTCCCGCTGCATCTCGACCATCGCCTCGATGCCGCTGACATTGGTGGCGGGGATGCTGCTGATCTTGTGCTGGCTGGCATCGAAGACGCCGCGCAGCTTCTGCAGACCGCCAAGAATGGCGTCGCCCGTCCCCGTGCGCGACGCCTCGGGCGGGACGCCGAGTTCCAGCGCCTGCCGGGCGCGGACCTGGTCATCGGCGATGCGCGAGCTGTCGCCGATGACCACCGCGGAGGCGTCGGCCGCCTCCTCCGGCGGCTGCTGACCGGCGCGGTCCATCGCCTGCGCGAACGCGTCCGCCCGCGCGCCCGACACGCCGCGCGCGGTGTTGCCCGGGGGCGATATCTGCATTGCTTCGGAGCCGAGAAGAGGCAGTGTCGTGGCCATGGCAAATCCTCCAGTAAACGGACAATATATCAGCAAATTTCCGCCATCAAGCCAAAAAAACAATAGCAAATATGAAGATCTATATTTTGCAATTCTATAAGAGACTATCATGTTATTATATTCTCATACAAATAAAATACACTCAACACCAAATAAATTATTTATTATAAGTGGCAACAATATTTATAAGATCCGCTATCGATGCGATTTTGTCTGGCCTTCCGGTGTTCCGCATGTCGTTCCGGCGTGAGCCCACGTCGGGTCCGGAAACGCGACGTCCCGCATGCGGCAGGGCGCATGCGGGACGAAAGCGGGAACCGGCTTGGTCGGTGCGGAACGAGCTCTACCGGGGCAGCAGGCTCGTGCCCATCAGGTAGGCGTCGACGGCGTGCGCCGCCTGACGGCCCTCGCGGATCGCCCACACCACGAGCGACTGGCCGCGCCGCATGTCGCCGGCCGCGAACACCTTGTCGCGCGAGGTGCGGTAGGCCAGTGTGTCGGCGGCGACATTGCCGCGCCTGTCGAGCGCCACGCCCGCCTGCTCCAGCATGCCTTCGTGCACCGGGCTCGCGAAGCCGATGGCGATGAACACGAGATCGGCCTTGCGGATGAACTCCGTGCTCGGTATGGGCTTGCGCCGCTCGTCCACCCGCGCGCAGCGCACGCCGGTGACGAGGCCGTTCTTGCCCTCGAGCCCGAGCGTCGCCGCCTGGAACTCGCGCTCGGCGCCTTCCGCCTGGCTCGACGAGGTGCGGAACTTCGTCGGCCAGTAGGGCCACACCGTGAGCTTGTCCTCCTGCAGCGGCGCCATGGGGCGGATGTCGAGCTGCGTCACCGACAGCGCCCCCTGCCGGAACGCCGTGCCGACGCAGTCCGAGGCCGTGTCGCCGCCGCCCACCACCACGACATGCTTGCCGGTGGCGAGGATGGGCTCCTCGTGGTCCGGCAGCTCCTCGCCGCCATTGCGCCGGTTCTGCTGGATGAGATAGGGCATGGCGTAATAGACGCCCTTCAGGTTCGTGCCCGGCAGCTGCGGGTCGCGCGGCTTTTCCGCGCCGCCCGTCAGCAGCACGGCGTCGAAGCCTTCCACCAGCTCCTCGAACGGATGCGTCACGCCGACATTGACGCGATAGTGGAAGCGCACGCCCTCCGCCTCCATCTGCGCGACGCGCCGGTCGATGGTGTGCTTCTCCAGCTTGAAGTCCGGGATGCCGTAGCGCAGCAGGCCGCCGGCTCTCGGCTCGCGCTCGAACACGTGCACCTCGTGGCCCGCGCGCGCGAGCTGCTGCGCGGCGGCGAGCCCGGCCGGGCCCGAACCGATGACGCCCACGCGCTTGCCGGTCTTCTGTGCCGCGATCTCCGGCACGATCCAGCCTTCCTCCCATGCCTTGTCGGCGATGGTCTGCTCGATGGTCTTGATGGCCACCGGCGTGTTTTCGAGGTTCAGCGTGCACGCCTCCTCGCAGGGCGCGGGGCAGACGCGGCCGGTGAACTCCGGGAAGTTGTTGGTGGAGTGCAGGTTGAGCGCCGCCTCCTTCCAGTCCTGGCGGTAGACGAGGTCGTTCCAGTCCGGGATCTGGTTGTGGACGGGACAGCCCATGTCGCCGTGGCAGAACGGGATGCCGCAATCCATACAGCGCGCGGCCTGGCGTTCCACGTCCTTGTCGTCGAGGGGAAGCGTGAACTCGCGGAAATGGCGCACGCGGTCGGAGGCCGGCTCATACTTGGCGTCCTGCCGGTCGTATTCGAGAAATCCGGTAACCTTGCCCATTGTCGCCTCCCTTACTCGGCAGCCTGCAGCACGCGCGCCCGTTCCATCTCACGCAGCGCGCGCCGATACTCGACCGGCATCACCTTGACGAATTTCGTGCGGTAGTCCTGCCAGTTGTCGAGAATGAGGCGCCCGCGCGCCGAGCCGGTATAGCGGACGTGGTTGGCGATGAGTTGCATCAGGCGCTCCTCGTCCTTGCCGGACATGTTGGCGAGGATGTCGATGCGGCCCTTGGTTTCGAGGTCGCCGCCGTGGTGGTGCAGGCGTTCCATGAGGTCTTCCTCCTCCTCCACGGGTTCGAGATCGACCATGGACAGGTTGCAGCGCCGGGCGAAGGTGCCGTCCTCGTCGAGCACGTAGGCGATGCCGCCCGACATGCCGGCGGCGAAGTTGCGGCCGGTCTGCCCCAGCACGACGACGACGCCACCGGTCATGTATTCGCAGCCGTGATCGCCGGTGCCCTCGACGACGGCGAGCGCGCCCGAGTTGCGCACCGCGAAGCGCTCGCCCGCGACGCCGCGCAGGTAGCACTCGCCGGAGATCGCGCCGTAGAGCACGGTGTTGCCGGCGATGATGGCGCACTCGGGGATGGCCTGCATGCCGGGCGCGGGGCGGACGATGATCTTGCCGCCCGACAATCCCTTGCCGACGTAGTCGTTCGCCTCGCCTTCGAGATCGAGCGTGACGCCGGCGGCGAGGAACGCGCCGAAGCTCTGCCCCGCCGTGCCGGTAAGCCTCACCGTGATGGTGTCGTCGGGGAGTCCCTCCATGCCGTAGCGCTTCGCGACCTCGCCGGACAGCATCGCGCCGGTGGTGCGGTCGACGTTGCGGATGGCGCGCTCCAGCACGACGGGCGTGCGCCCCGCGATGGCCGTCTCGGCCTCCAGGATCAGGCCGCGGTCGAGCACGTCCTCGATCGGGTGGTGCTGGCGGGTGGCGTGGTGCAGCGGCTCGCCGCATTCCGGCACGTGCAGAAGCCGCGAGAAATCGAGGCCCCGCGTCTTCCAGTGGGCGACCGCCTCGCGCTGGTCGATGAGGTCGGCGCGGCCGATGAGCTCCTCGAGGCTGGTGAAGCCCATGCCGGCCATCAGCTCGCGCACTTCCTCGGCGACGAAGAAGAAGTAGTTGATGACGTGCTCGGGCAGGCCCTTGAAGCGCTTGCGCAGCACAGGGTCCTGCGTCGCGACGCCCACGGGGCAGGTGTTGAGGTGGCACTTGCGCATCATGATGCAGCCGGCCGCGATCAGCGGCGCGGTCGAGAAGCCGAACTCGTCCGCGCCGAGCAGCGCGCCGACGATCACGTCGCGGCCGGTGCGCAGGCCCCCGTCCACCTGCAGCACCACGCGGCTGCGCAGGCCGTTAAGCACCAGCGTCTGCTGGGTCTCGGCCAGGCCCGGCTCCCAGGGCGAGCCGGCGTGCTTCAGCGAGGTGAGGGGGCTTGCGCCCGTGCCGCCCTCGTAGCCCGAGATGGTGATGTGGTCGGCGCGCGCCTTGGCGACGCCGGCCGCGACCGTGCCCACGCCCGCCTCCGACACGAGCTTCACCGACACGTCGGCGGCCGGGTTGACGTTCTTGAGGTCGAAGATGAGCTGCGCCAGGTCCTCGATGGAGTAGATGTCGTGGTGCGGCGGCGGCGAGATGAGGCCGACGCCCGGCGTCGAATGGCGCACGCGGGCGATGACGGCGTTGACCTTGTGGCCGGGCAACTGGCCGCCCTCGCCGGGCTTGGCGCCCTGCGCCACCTTGATCTGCATCATGTCGGCGTTGACGAGATATTCCGCCGTCACGCCGAAGCGGCCCGAGGCCACCTGCTTGATGGCCGAGCGGCGCGAGCGTCCGTCGGGCATCGGCACGAAGCGTTCCGCCTCCTCGCCGCCCTCGCCGGTGTTCGACTTGCCGCCGATGCTGTTGAGCGCGATCGCCAGCGTCTCGTGCGCCTCGCGCGAGATGGAGCCGAACGACATCGCCCCCGTGGAGAAGCGCTTGACGATCTCCGACGCCGGCTCGACGAGTTCGAGCAGCACCGGCTTGCGGCCGAGCTCGGCCGCGCTCTTCAGGCGGAACAGGCCGCGGATGGTGGTGAGCCGGTTGTCCTGCTCGTTGATGCGCTGGGCGAAGGAGCGGTACTTGTCGTGCGCGTTGAGGCGCACGGCGTGCTGCAGCTCGGCGACCGCGTCCGGCGTCCAGACGTGATCCTCGCCCCGGATGCGGTAGCCGTAGTCGCCGCCGACCTCGAGCGCGTGGCGCAGCACGGGCACGTTGTCGAAGGCGGCGCGGTGGCGGCGCACGGTCTCCTCGGCGATCTCGGCAAGGCCGATGCCCTCGATGCCGGTCGCCGTGCCGAAGAAGTAGCGCTCGACGAAGGCGCTGTTGAGGCCGATGGCGTCGAAGATCTGCGCGCCGCAATAGGACTGGTAGGTCGAGATGCCCATCTTCGACATCACCTTGAGCAGCCCCTTGTCCACCGCCTTGATGTAGCGGTGCACGATCTCGTCCTCGGAGACTTCCCCGGGGAAGTCGAGCGCCTCGTGCATGGACAGCAGCGTGTCGAAGGCCAGATACGGGTTGATCGCCTCCGCGCCATAGCCCGCGAGGCAGGCGAAGTGATGCACCTCGCGCGGCTCGCCGGATTCCACCACGAGCCCCACCGAGGTGCGCAGGCCCTTGCGGATCAGGTGATGATGCACGGCGGCGGTGGCGAGCAGCGCCGGGATGGCAACACGGTCCGGCCCCACCTGCCGGTCGGACAGGATGATGATGTTGTAGCCGCCGTGCACTGCCGCTTCCGCGCGCTCGCACAGGCGCTCCAGCGCGCCCTCCATGCCGGCCGCGCCCTGCAGCGCCGGGTAGGTCATGTCGAGCGTCTTGGTGTCGAAGCGGTCCTCGTAATGGCCGATGCAGCGGATCTTCTCCAGGTCCTCGTTGGTGAGGATCGGCTGGCGCACCTCAAGCCGCTTCTTCCGCGAGGTTCCCTCAAGGTCGAGAATATTCGGGCGCGGGCCGATGAACGACACGAGGCTCATGACGAGTTCCTCGCGGATCGGGTCGATCGGCGGGTTCGTCACCTGGGCGAAGTTCTGCTTGAAATAGGAATAGAGCGGCTTCGAGTGGCGCGACAGCACCGAGATCGGCGCGTCGTTGCCCATGGAGCCGACGGCCTCCTGCCCGGTGACCGCCATGGGCGGCAGCACCAGCTTGATGTCTTCCTGGGTGTAGCCGAAGGCCTGCTGGCGGTCGAGCAGGCTCACGTCCGTGCGCGACTCGCGCGCCTGCACCGGCGGCAGCTCCTCAAGCACGAGCTGGGTGCGGTCGAGCCATTCGCGGTAGGGGTGGGCGCTGGCGTAGGTGCGCTTCACCTCGTCGTCCGGGATGATGCGGCCTTGTTCGAGGTCGATGAGCAGCATCTTGCCGGGCTGGAGCCGCCACTTCTCGACGATCTTCTCCTGCGGGATGTCGAGCACGCCCATCTCGGACGCGCCGACCACGAGGCCGTCGTCGGTCACGACATAGCGGGTGGGGCGCAGGCCGTTGCGGTCGAGCGTCGCGCCGATCTGGCGGCCATCGGTGAACACGAGGGCAGCGGGGCCGTCCCACGGCTCCATCAGGGCGGCGTGGTATTCGTAGAACGCGCGCCGTTCCTCGTCCATCAGCGGGTTGCCGGCCCAGGCCTCGGGCACCAGCATCATCATGGCGTGCGCCAGCGGATAGCCGCCGCGCACCAGGAATTCGAGCGCGTTGTCGAGGCAGGCGGTGTCGGACTGGCCCTCATAGGAAATGGGCCACAGCTTGGCGATGTCGTTGCCGAAGAGCTCGGAATCGACGGAGGCCTGGCGCGCTGCCATCCAGTTGACGTTGCCGCGCAGCGTATTGATCTCGCCGTTGTGGGCCATCATCCGGTAGGGATGCGCCAGCGACCACGTCGGGAACGTGTTGGTCGCGAACCGCTGGTGCACCAGCGCAATGGCGCTCTTGAAGCGCGGGTCCTTGAGGTCGAGGTAGTAGTCGCCGAGGCCGGTGGCGAGCAGCATGCCCTTGTAGACGAGCGTGTGCGAGGACAGGCTCACCGGGTAGTAGCCGTCGGTGGCCGGATCCTTCATGTCGTAGACGGCGTTCGACACCGCCTTGCGGGCGATGAACAGCCGGCGCTCGAAGTCGTCCCTGTCGGTGATGTCCGGGCCGTGCCCCACGATGATCTGCCGGTGCTGCGGCTCGGTCGGGCGCACGGATTCGCCGAGCCCCGAAGGGTCGACCGGCACCGCGCGCCAGCCGAGCAGCGTCAGGCCCTCGTGGGCGAACACCTTCTCGACGATGTCGGTGACGAGACGAAAACCCTCGCCGCCGCGCGGCATGAAGAAGTGGCCGACGGCATACTCGCCGGGCTCCGGCAGGGTGAAGCCGAGCCTTTCGGCCTCATCGCGAAAGAACGCGTGCGGGATCTGCACCAGCATGCCGCAGCCGTCGCCGGCGAGCGGGTCGGCGCCGACCGCGCCGCGGTGGTCGAGGTTCCTCAGGATGGTGAGGCCGTACTGGACGATCTCGTGCGAGGGCACGTTGTGCATGTTCGCCGCGAAGCCGACGCCGCAGGCGTCGTGCTCGCGCGCCGGATCGTAGAGCCCCTGCGCCGCCGGCAGGCCATGGGCCGCCCGCTTCCGCGCCTTGTCAACGGAGGCCGCCTTGTCGATGGACGTCGTGGCGGCAATGTCGCGCGCGCGGGAGGCGGGCTGCGGCTGCTGCGATCCATGATGGGGCATCTCGTCGAAATGGCTCATTTTCTTATCCTGTTTTGCGGCCGTGAAGGCCTCCCTGGTTCGTGTTCGTCGGCAATCGAGTCACACCGCCGATCGCCGGGACGAAAGTCCGTCGCCTCATACTGACACTCCCGCCGGCACTCCCGGTCTTCGACCGGAAGCGTGCGGGCTCCGCTCAAGCGCCGCGCGGGCTTCAGCCGGTCCCGATGAGTCAGGTTCATCGGGGCCGTGTCTGGGTCCGCGCCTTGCGGGGTCGACCGCGCAGGCGGCGGGAGGGCCCGACGCCTGAACCGGTCAGCTTGTCCGTTGGCAGGATTTTCGTTCTGGAATTTTTCGGCGCGGGAGCGCCTGCAACCACGCCCGCACCGTTTGCGTCACGCACGCATCGGGCGGGTGCGGGACTGGCCGCGCTTATCCGCCCGTTCGCGTATCCGGTTTACGGATAGCGGGCTCGGTCTTGAAAGGTGCTACCGCGAACGGAGCTGCAATGATGCGTGCCATGATAGCCAACGCGCCTCAAAACATCCGGTTCCGGCATCCGCAACGATCATCGCGGAGCCGTCCAGATCACGGATGGGCCCCGGCCGACCGGCCGGACCCCAGAATGGGACAGCTAAACTGTCCTAATCCTCGGCGGACAATGCCAGAATTCTTGAACCGTTACAAGCGCATATCGGCGTATTTTTTTGCCCGCCGAACTGGCAGGACGACGCCGGTTGAAACTTATGAACCATAATGGGCTGCAGCAGCTAATAAAATTGCTCTATGATTAAAAATTAGGCATTTCTGTTGCACAAAAAAAGGGCGCTTGGCAGCGCCCTTTTCGTGGTCACGGCTGTCCGCCCGGCCTCATGCGGCCTTGCGGGGCTCGTCCGAGCCGGTCTCAATGCCTGCCCGGGCGCTGCTTTCGAGCACCTGCGGCTGCGCCGTGCCGTTGTTGATGGGGATGAGGCGGGGCTTGCTGGCTTCCGGGATCTCGCGCACGAGATCGATGTGCAGCAGGCCGTTCTCCAGCACCGCGCCCGTCACCTGCACGTGGTCGGCGAGCTGGAAGCGGCGCTCGAAGGCGCGCGAGGCGATGCCCTGATAGAGCACCTCCGTCTTCTTGTCCGTCTCGGCCTGGGGCTGCTTGTCGCCGCGCACGGTCAGCGCGTTGTCCTTCATCTCGATGGAAAGGTTGGCGTCGGTGAAGCCCGCGACCGCGATCGAGATGCGGTAGCTGGTCTCGCCGGTGCGCTCGATGTTGTAGGGCGGGTAGCTCGGTGCGGAATCCACGCCCGCCACCTGATCGAGCAGCGAGAACAGACGGTCGAAGCCGACGGTGGAGCGATAAAGCGGGGTACGATCGAAATGACGCATAACACATCCTCCTGATTGAGCGATATGATGAAGCTCCCGACATCCCGCCCGCCAATCTGGCCGGGGTGATGGATCGTCGGGCGTCCCGTGCAGCCGGACTGGCCTGCACGGTGTTGAGTTAGGCGGGGGCCGGCGGTTTTCAAGAGGGGCGCCCCGCTAAGAGCAACAGCCGATCCAATCAGATCGGCTGTTGCTCTGCGATTCTTTGATTGGAGCGCTTTCCGATCGATCAGATAATTCTATCTGATCGGAAAGCGCTCTAGAATGCAGGAACAGGAAAGCGGCAGGAACACGAAATCGGAATGCCATACGTTTTGCCGGACCTCGTCGCGATACCCGACAATCCCATCCCCGCCGGCGCTGCCGTCCACGACGTGACGACGCGCGACGGGGTGCACCTGCGCGCCGCCGCGTGGCCGCCGGCCGGGGGCGCGCCGCGCGGGATCGTCACCATCCTGCAGGGGCGCGGCGAGTTCATCGAGAAGTATTTCGAGACCGTCGCCGAGCTGCGCTGGCGCGGGTTCCACGTGGTCGCCTTCGACTGGCGCGGCCAGGGCGGCTCCCAGCGCCCGTTCCGCCGGCGGGACAGGACCAGGGTGCAGAAGGGCCACGTGAGGGACTTCGCCGACTACCAGCGCGATCTCGACGCCGTGCTGGAGCAGGTCGTCGCCCCGCTCGGCGGGCCGCGCTTCGCGCTGTGCCATTCCATGGGCGGCGCGCTCGCGCTGGCTCGCGCCGCGAAACCCGGTCATGCCAAGGATTTCGCCCGCATCGTCGCCACCTCGCCGCTGATCGCGCTCTCGCCGCACATCGTGCCGTCCTTCGCCGGTCCCGTCGCGCACCTTGCCGCTGCCATGGGGCTCGCGCGCGTCATGGTTCCCGGTGGTCGGCGGGCGGCGACGGCGCTGCGGCCGTTCGAGGGCAACCGGCTGACCAGCGACCGGGCGCGCTTCATGCGGGTGCGGGCCATTGTCGAGCGCGCGCCGTGGCTTGCCGTGGGCGATCCGACCTTCGGCTGGCTGGCGGCTGCCTTCCGCGCCATGGCGCAGCTCGCCTCGCCCGGCTTCGCGCTGCGCGTCGCCACGCCCGCGCTGGTGATCGCGGCCGGCAGCGACACCATCGTCTCGACCGCGGCGACCGAGCGATTCGGCTCGCGCCTCAAGGCTGGCAACGCGTTGGTGCTGCCCTATACCCGGCACGAGATCCTGGTCGAGAACGACGATATCCGCGCCGCCTTCTGGGCCGCCTTCGACGCCTTCATCCCCGGCCAGGGCCTGATCGGCGGGCAAGGGTTGGCGGGCGGGCAAGGGTCGGCCGGCGGAGAGCGGCCGGCTCAGGCGTTCAGCAGCGCCAGCGCGGCCTCGTGAACGCGCGCGTCGCCGGCGGCAAGCGCCGTGCCGCCCTGGGTCACCGGCTCGCCCCGCCACGTGGTGACGAGACCGCCGGCCGCCTCGATGATCGGCACCAGCGGCAAAATGTCGCAGGCCTTGAGGCCAGCCTCGATGACGAGATCGAGGTGCCCCGCCGCCAGCATGGCGTAGGCGTAGCAGTCATAGCCGTAGCGGGCGAGACGGCATCGGTGTTCGACCCGGTCGTAGGCGTCGAGCGCGGCGCCTGAGAACATGCGCGGCGAGGTGGTGGAGAGGGTGGCCTCGCCGAGATCGGCGCGGGGGCGGATGCGCAGCTCCTGCCGGACGTCGCCGCGCCGGTAGAGGCCGATGCGGGCCGAGTCCGAAAAGGTCGCTCCCGAGAAGGTCTCGCCCGTGAACGGCTGGTGCAGCAGGCCGAAGACAGGCCGGCCACGATGTTTCAGCCCGATCAGCGTGCCCCAGAGCGGCAGGCCGGAAATGAAGGCGCGGGTGCCGTCGATGGGATCGAGCACCCAGACGTAATCGGCGTCCGGGCGCTCGTCGCCGTGTTCCTCGCCTTCGATGCCGTGGTCGGGCCAGGTGTCGCGGATGAGCGCGCGCATGGCCGCTTCCGCGTCGCGGTCGGCCACCGTCACCGGGTCGAACGCGCCGCCGCCGGACTTGTCGTCGGCGTCGAGCTGGGTGCGGAACAGCGGCAGTGTGATCCGGGCGGAAGCCGCGGCCAGTCGGTCGGCAAAGGCGGCGATATCGGCGGAAAAGGCAGCGGAAGGCACCGGAAACTCCCATTGCGGCCGGCATCGGCTTGCCGGCCGGACAATCCAAGCTGAAACCAGCATACCCGGTCTTCAACCGGTCCCGCGGGGCCTTGCACAGGCGCCGCACGGGTTCTCAACCGTTTTTTTATGAGCCGCGCTCATCGGAAAGCGGCATGAGATCAAATAGTTGCCGGCGAGCAAATAGCAACAGGCCCGCGTGCGATAAAATTATCGCTCGCGGACCTTGTTTTGTGCAGCGCAATGGCATATTGTTGCAGTGCGATATGGCGATGGCGTCGCTGTATCGCTGCCCTCCTTGGGCGTTTCCTCCCTAGACTTGGGCCGCGCATGCAGATGTGCGGCCCCTTTTTATGGGCGGGCTTCATGCTTGTCATTGCGCGAGCGCAATGACAAGCGAAATCGTCAAGCCAAAGCTTTGATGATGCTTTCGACCATCTTCTTGGCGTCGCCGAACAGCATCATCGTATTGTCGCGGAAGAACAGTTCGTTCTCGACGCCCGCATAGCCCGAGCCCATGCCGCGCTTGCAGAACAGCACGGTCTTGGCCTTCTCGACGTCGAGAATGGGCATGCCGAAGATCGGCGAGGACGGATCGGTCTTCGCCGCCGGGTTGGTCACGTCGTTGGCGCCGATGACGAAAGCGACGTCGGCTTGCGCGAACTCGGAATTGATGTCCTCCAGTTCGAACACCTCGTCGTAGGGCACGCTCGCTTCCGCCAGCAGCACGTTCATGTGGCCGGGCATGCGGCCGGCGACCGGGTGGATGGCGTATTTCACCTCGACGCCTTCCGCCTTCAGCGCGTCCGCCATCTCGCGCAGTGCGTGCTGGGCCTGGGCGACCGCCATGCCGTAGCCGGGGACGATGATGACCTTGCCGGCGTTCTTCAGCAGGAAGGCGGCGTCGTCCGCCGAGCCCTGCTTCACCGGGCGGGTTTCCACCGTGCCGCCGGCGGTGGCCGCCGCCGCGTCCTCGCCGCCGAAGCCGCCGAGGATCACCGAGATGAACGAGCGGTTCATGCCCTTGCACATGATGTAGGACAGGATCGCGCCCGACGAGCCGACCAGCGCGCCGGTGATGATGAGCGCGAGATTGCCGAGCGTGAAGCCGATGCCGGCCGCCGCCCACCCCGAATAGGAGTTCAGCATCGACACGACGACGGGCATGTCCGCGCCGCCGATGGGCACGATCAGCAGGAAGCCGAGCACGAAGCTCACCAGCGCGATCAGCCAGAAGACGACATGGCTCTCGGCCGCCACGAAGATGACGAACAGCACCAGCAGCAGCACGGCGAGTGCGATGTTGATGAGGTGGCGGCTCGGCAGCAGGATCGGCTTGCCGGACATGCGCCCGTCGAGCTTGAGGAAGGCGATGATCGAGCCCGAGAAGGTGACGGCGCCGATGGCGAGCCCGAGCCCCATCTCGACGAGGCTCGCGCCGTGGATCGCGCCCACGTCGCCGATGCCGAAGGCGCGCGGCGCATAGAGCGCGCCCGCCGCCACCAGCACGGCCGCAAGGCCCACCAGCGAGTGGAACGCCGCGACGAGCTGCGGCATCGCCGTCATCGGCACGCGCCGCGCGATCACCGCGCCCACGCCGCCGCCGATGGCGATGCCGGCGATGATCAGCAGCCACGCGAGACCGCCGGCCGGCGGATGGCCGACCAGCGTCGTGGCGATGGCGAGCGCCATGCCGATCATGCCGTAGAGGTTGCCCTGGCGGGAGGTCGAGGGCGAGGAAAGGCCGCGCAAGGCCAGAATGAACAGAACGCCCGAGACGAGATAGAGCAGGGCGGAGATGTTTTCGGACATGGCGCTCAGCCCTTCTTCTTGTACATGGCCAGCATGCGCTGGGTGACGAGGAAGCCGCCGAATATGTTGACGGAGGCGAGGATCAGCGCGATGAAGCCGAAGATCCGCGCCCATACCGAGCTGCCCTCCAGCGCCGGCGCCACCTCGACACCCACCGCAAGCAGCGCGCCGACGACGATCACCGAGGAGATGGCGTTGGTCACCGACATCAGCGGCGTATGCAGCGCCGGCGTCACCGACCAGACGACGTAGTAGCCGACGAACACGGCCAGCACGAAGATCGCCAGACGGAACACCGTCGGATCGATCGCGCCGCCGGTTGCCGCATGGGCGGCGAGGCCGATGGCCGCCGCCGCCTGATCGGCGTAGGCCTGGGCCGCGTCGGCGGCGGCGCGCGCCGCGTCGGCCGCCGCGCGCGCCCGCTCCAGCGCCTCATCGGAGGCGGCGATGGCCGAGAAGGTGTTTGTGAGGTCGGTTATGGAACCCGCCATGACGCGTTTCCTTTCGAGATCAACGAATATGGGGCTTGTATGAATGGGGCTCGCAGAAGGGGTTCGGCTCGGTTCGGCCTCAGGATTTGGGCAGGAAGGCCGGGTGGACGACGGCGCCGTCGCGCGTCAGCACTGTCGCCTTGATGATCTCGTCGTCCCAGTTGACGACGATCCCCTTCGTCTCCCGGTCGATGACCTGCTCGGTGAAGGCGAGCAGGTTTTTGGCGTAGAGCGTCGAGGCGGTCGCGGCGAGGCGTCCGGGCACGTTGAGGTGGCCGACGATCTTGACGCCCTCGACCGTCACGACCTCGCCCGCGCGCGCCCCCTCGACGTTGCCGCCGCGCTCCACCGCGAGGTCGACGATGACGGAGCCGGGCTTGAGCGAGCGCACCATCGCTTCCGACACCAGGCGCGGCGCCGGCCGGCCGGGAATGAGCGCCGTGGTGATGACGATGTCCTGCCTGGCGATGTGCGCGGCGACGAGTTCCGCCTGCTTGCGCTTGTATTCGTCCGACATCTCGCGGGCGTAGCCGCCGGCGGTCTCGGCCTGCTTGAACTCCTCGTCCTCCACGGCGATAAACTTGGCGCCGAGCGATTCGACCTGTTCCTTGGCGGCGGGGCGCACGTCGGTGGCGGTGACGATGGCGCCCAGACGCCGCGCGGTGGCGATCGCCTGCAGGCCGGCGACGCCCGCGCCCATGACAAACACGCGCGCTGCCGGCACCGTGCCCGCCGCTGTCATCATCATCGGCAGCGCCCGGCCGTATTCGGCGGCTGCGTCGATCACCGCCCGGTAGCCGGCGAGGTTCGCCTGCGAGGACAGCACGTCCATGACCTGGGCGCGGGTGATGCGCGGCGTCAGCTCCGTGGCGAAGGCGATGACGCCGGCCTCGGCCAGCGCCCGCACCGCATCGTCGTGGCCGTAGGGGTCGAGGGCGCCGATCACGATCGCGCCGCGTTTCAGCAGGCCGATCTCGGCCGTGTCGGGACGGCGGACCTTCAGCACGATATCCGCGTCGGCGAGCGTCGCGGCGGCGTCGGCGACCACGGTCGCGCCCGCCGCCGTGTAGTCCGCGTCGAGGATGCCGGAGGTCAGGCCCGCCCCTGCCTGCACGCGCACCCCGGCGCCAAGCGCAACGAGTTTCTTGACCGTTTCCGGCGTCGCGGCGACGCGGCTCTCCTCGGCCACGGTTTCTTTCGGGATGGCGACCAGCATGGCATTCACTCCAAAGCAGTACAGGGCGGCGTGTATTTCCGCCTGGTTCTGATGTTTGCCTGTTACGGCGTGTTAACAGCCTCTAGATAATGTGCGCGGATTACATGTTTAAAAACAAAGCTGGATGACGGCGGGTGCAATACATTCCGGGGCGGCGGGCAATTCTGCCGGGCGGGCGTCCGCGGACGAGCCTTCCGGCCTGAAACTGTTTGCGTTCAACCTGAGGATCAAACTCAACGCAAGTTGCGGAAAAATATGGAAATGAGGGCGGGTTGCGCAACAAACCCCGTTTCGGCAATCGTGCGATCCGCTCTATCCCCGGCTTCTCGGGTGCTCCTATCCGCCCCAGAGGAGTGCCCTTGCCTCTAGGGGCGCCCCGGCCGGGGCGCGCGGCCGGGCATGATTCGCCTGCATGTCAGGGGGCGCATGTCGGGTGTGTCGGAAAGCCCTGCCCCGGGGGGAGCGCCTTGGCGCTCAAAGCAGGAAGATCGCCATCAGGATCAGCACGACCGCGGTCGCCACTGTGCCGTATTTGAACAGACGAATGAAGCCCTCGTAGGTGCGATCGTGCTCGCGGTAGTCCATCTCGACATGATCTTCGGCCACTGCAAACTCCTCCCTTGCAGAATCCGTCCAAGGTCGTAACCCAAGGCGCGCGGCGTTGCAATGGCCCAGATCCCCCGCTGCCCAATTTGTCGCCATCCGTAACCCCACGGCCGCGGACGAAAAAACGCGGAATCGGGCTTGCATTTGCTGAAGTTTCGTGCGCAACTATGTCCATCCAAGAATGGTTGCCTCTAAGGGCCCCGGCTCCTGGATGAACCATGAACCACAAAAACCGCGCATCCGCTTGCAGCGGTCCAGGTCTAGGGAAGCAACGCCCACTATAAGGGTAGGCAACGAACGGCGTGTCCAGAGCGCCCTTCTGAAAAGCATCCGTCAAGGTGCAAAACCCGTCCTGCGAGGCAGGACGGGTTTTTTCATGGGCGCCGGGTCTGGCGTCGAAGGGGCCTGCTCGGACAGGGGGCCTGTTATGGCGTGTTGCGGGCCGCCACGGCGGCGGGGGGCGCGGTCGGGCCGGCGGGTGCGTCCGTGCTGCGCCCGGCGACGTCGCCGGGCCGGGTGGTGTCGGCCGGCCAGGAGAAATCGTCCGCGCGGCCGGCCACCGGCTCGGGCGCGCGGCCCTCTCCGTAGACCTGGTGAATGAGCGCGGCGGCGTCTCCCTTCGCGAGCGGACGGCTTTGCAGCAGCGTGCCGTCGGGCGTCGGCTGGATCGCCAGGAGCGGCAGGATGGGACCGGCGACGGGCTTGACCGGAATCACCACCGGCACCGGCATGTCCGGCAGCGACAGCAGCGTGCCGGCACGGTCCGCGCGGTTCTCGTCGGAGTCGGAGGACGTCTCGGCCGTCGTTGCGATCACCGCCGACACGCCCCGCGCCTGCAGCAGGCGACGGATCTCGACTTCGGTGAAATGCGCCACCTTGCGCGCGCCGCTCCGCGTCAGGCCGACGCCGTCGGCGGCGCGCAGGCGCGCATCCTGCCCCTTCACGTCCGGGCCGCTGGCGATGAAGCCCTTGTCCTCGTTCGAGAACGCCGCCCAGATGTCGACGAACACGCCCCCCGCCTTCACCACCTCGTCCCGATAGAGCGCGTTGAGCGCGGCCGCGATGTCGTTGTGCGCCTCCGCCTTCATCGGCGGCGGGCCGACCCAGACCAGCGGCACGCCGCGATCGGCGAAGGCGCGGACCGCCGCGTCGATGCGCTCGGCCATCAGTTCCTGCCATCGCGGCGCGCCGAAGGGCACCAGTTCCCCCGCGCCGTCGACGACGGACGGCTTGCTGTCAGCGCCGAAGAACACCACGCCGAGCGTGATGGCCTGGGGATTGGGCATGCCGTCGCGGGTGTAGTCCCGGGTCAGGAACTCCCAGTCCTGTTCCGTGGCGCGCGCCAGGCCGGTGCCGGCCGAGGCGCGGTTGACGACCGCGATCTCGCTCGTCGCCGCGAAAGCCTCGCGCAGGCCCTCCACCAGCGATTCCGCCAGGGAATCGCCGATCACGGCGATGAACGTGTTCGCCTCGCGCCGCTGCTGGGCATCGCGGACGATGACGGTGGCGGGCTGCGGCTTGCGCGGCACCTGCCGCGCCTTCGTGGCGGGGCGGGACCGCTGCCGCGGCGCGGCGCGCGTGGGCGCGGGCTGTGCCTGCGGCTGCTCCTTCTTGAAGATGCCGTCGAGGAAACGGGTCAGCGGATCGGCGCTCGCATGCGTCGGCGCACTGATCGCGAGCGCCGCGATCAGCAGGGGCGCAAGCCCCAATCCCGAAGACCCGTTCCGACGCATCGCCATGAAGTCCGCAGCCAAGCCGTTCGCACCAAAGGACGTTTCGCATCGCAATCCATCGCTCCCGCGTCGCCGGTCGGCCACGCTGGCGGAAGAATGCACATGGCAGTGTACGACAGAAGCCGGCGTGAGTCTCGCGCCCCGCGTGCATTCCCGGCCCGGGCGTCCGTCAGGGTAAACCGTCCGTGAAGGGCGGGACGGCGGGCCATGGATCAGAGATCGCGCCGCAATTGCGCGAGCAGGGTCGGGCTCGGGTGGCCGTCCGGGATGAGGCCCCGCTGCTCCTGATAGGCGACGATGGCCGCGCGCGTCTGCGTGCCGATGCGCCCGTCCGGCTCGCCGGCGGAAAAGCCGAGCCGCGCCAGATAGCGTTGCAGGTCCTCGCGCTCGTTGCGGCTGAGCGGCTTCTCGTCGAGCGGCCACGGCGCCTGCACGCCGGTGCCGCCGTGGATCATGTCGCCGAGCAGCGCCACGCCGAGCGCATAGGAGTCGGAATTGTTGTAGCGCTTGATGACGTCGAAGTTCTTGGTCACCAGGAACGCCGGGCCGCGCGCGCCCGCCGGCAGGAAGAGGCGCGCCTCGCCGGCGCGGGGCATCGCCTTGCCGTCCATGCGCCGCACGCCCGCGGACGCGAAGGCGCCGAAGTCGCCGTTGCGCTGCCGGTAGTTGTAGTTCTGCGGCAGCTTCACCTCGAAGCCCCACGGCAGCCCGGCCACCCAGCCGTGTTCCTTGAGATAGTTGCCCGTCGAAGCGAGCGCGTCCGGCACCGAGCTCCAGATGTCCTTCCTGCCATCGCCGGTGAAATCGACGGCATAGCGCACGAAGCTCGTGGGCATGAACTGGGTCTGGCCCATGGCGCCGGCCCACGAGCCGATCATGCGGTCGCGGGTGACATGGCCCTCGTCCAGAATCTTGAGCGCCGTCAGCAGCTCGTTGCGGAAGAAGGGGCCGCGATACTGCGCGTGCGCCAGCGTCGCCAGCGCCTCGACGACGTAGTGGCTGCCCATGGTGGAGCCGAAGTTCGTCTCCATGCCCCACACGCCCGCGATCACCTTGCGGTCGACGCCAAAGCGCTGCTCGACGGTGGCGAATGTGTCCCGCCACTTCCCCACCTGCTCGTGCCCGCGCGACAGGCGCTGGGCGGAAGTCGCGGAATCGAGGTATTCCCACACCGGCTTGACGAATTCCGATTGCCGCTTCGTCAGGGCGATGATCTTCGGGTCGGGCGCGATCCCGGCGAAGGCCATGTCGAAGGTGCGCCGCGAAACGCCGCGCGCGGCCGCCTCCGGCCACAGCTCGCGGGTGAAATCCGAAAAGCTCTGCATGGTGGAACCCTGCGTGCCGGGGGTCGCGGCCGGCCCATAGGCGAGCGCCGGGGCCGGAGCAGCAGGAGAGGCGGCCGGAATCGACCCGGTCGTGACGGTGTCGACCGTCGCCACGGACAGGAAGCCGAAGGACGAGCAGGAGGTCAGCAGCACACCGGCGAGCAGCGCCGCGCAGGGGCGAAACAGTGCGGAGGGACGAAATACATGCGCCGTCCGTTTGCGGGGTTGCCTGTCACGCCTCATGAGCCGCTCCAAAGAAATGCACTACGCCGCTGCGCCGCTCCAATGCGCCGGACCGAAGGCCGCCGCTCGGCGGGACACGCCGCATCCTTCTGCGTGGTTTCGACGCCGCGTCCGCGCCGGATCGCGTCTTCCGGCCACCGTGACTGCTCTCTAGCAGGCCATTGCTTGCCGGAGTCATCGTTGTGCGAATATGGTTTAGAAATCGTTGCGGCGACGGGATGGCTTTTTCCAGTGAAGGACAATTCACTCCATGCTTTGCCCATTTCGTGACACAATGATACAGGACGCAATGCAACGGAACGGCGCTGAAGCCGTTATCCACGGGTGATCGGCGTCAAAGGGGGCGCCGGTTGCCGGTCCCCAATGGCCCCCTGATTGAAACGGCGCAATGAACAAACCCATCCGCAAGGCCGTATTTCCCGTCGCGGGTCTCGGCACGCGCTTCCTGCCCGCCACCAAGGCGATGCCGAAGGAAATGCTCACCGTCGTCGACCGACCGGTCATCCAGCATGTGGTGGATGAAGCCCGCGCCGCGGGCATCGAGCATTTCGTGTTCGTCACCGGACGCAACAAGGGCGTGATCGAGGACCATTTCGACAACCAGTTCGAGCTTGAGCGCACGTTGCAGGAGCGCGGCAAGGCGCGCGAGCTCGCGGCGCTGCTGCGCGACCTGCCCGGGCCGGGCCAGACCAGCTTCACCCGCCAGCAGGGGCCGCTGGGGCTCGGCCACGCGGTGTGGTGCGCGCGCGAGATCGTCGGCAACGAGCCCTTCGCGCTGCTGCTGCCGGACATGCTGCATCACGCCGATACGCCCTGCCTCCGGGAGATGATCGACGCCTATGACGTCCACGGCGGCAACGTCATCGGCGTCTACGAGGTGCCGCCGGACCAGACGCACCAGTACGGCATCGTCGATGTCGAGGCGGCGGACGCCAAGGTCTCGCCGATTCGGGCGATGATCGAGAAGCCGAAGAAGGGCACCGCGCCCTCCAACCTCGCCATTTCCGGCCGCTATATCCTGCAGCCGGAGATCTTCGGCCTGCTGGAGAAGCAGGAGCGCGGCACGGGCGACGAGATCCAGCTCACCGACGCCATGATCACGCTGTCGAAGATGCAGGCTTTCCATGCCGTGCGGTTCGACGGCGAGATCTACGATTGCGGCTCCAAGATCGGCTTTCTCGCCGCCAACGTCGCCTATGCGCTGGCGCGCGACGACCTCGCCGCCGATTTTCGCGCCGCGCTTGATGCGCTGCTGAGGCGCTGAACATCATGGGTACGCTGCCATCCCTCCAAACCGTCATCGGCATCCGCGAACCGGGCGGGCCGGAGGTCCTCGTGCCCGAGGAGAGGCCCGTGCCGCGTCCGGGCCCCGGCGAGGCGCTGGTGCGTGTGCACGCGGCGGGCATCAACCGGCCGGACGTGGTGCAGCGGCAGGGCCGCTATCCGCCGCCGCCGGGCGCCTCCGACATTCCCGGCCTCGAGGTCGCGGGCGACGTCGTGGCCGTGGGCGAGGGGGTGAGCGTCCCCGTGCCGGGCGACCGGGTGACGGCGCTGGTGACGGGCGGCGGCTATGCGCAGTATTGCCTCGTCGACGCCGCGCTCGCCCTGCCGATCCCGGACGGTCTCGATTTCGTCGCGGCCGCCGCGATCCCGGAGACGTACTTCACCGTGTGGTCGAACGTGTTCGACCGGGGCCAGCTCAGGAGCGGCGAGACGCTGCTGGTGCACGGCGGCACGTCCGGCATCGGCACCACGGCGATCCAGCTCGGCAAGGCCTTCGGCGCCACCGTGCTGACGACGGCGGGCTCGGCCGAGAAATGCGCCGCCTGCCTCAAGCTCGGCGCGGATGTCGCCATCGACTACGGCGCGCAGGATTTCGTCGCCGCCGTGAAGGAGGCGACGGCGGGCAAGGGCGCCGACGTCATCCTCGACATGGTCGGCGGCGACTACATCGCCCGCAACCATCAGGCGGCGGCGCAGGACGGGCGCATCGTCCAGATCGCCTTCATGAAGGGATCGAAGGTCGAGATCGACTTCATGCGCCTGATGCTCAAGCGCCTGACGCACACCGGCTCCACCCTGCGCTCGCGCCCGCTCGCCGACAAGGTCGAGATCGCACAGGCACTGCGCCGGCACGTGTGGCCGTTCCTCGAGGCGGGGCGCTGCCTGCCGGTCGTCCACACCACCTTCCCGCTCGCGGAGGCTGCGGCGGCCCATGCCCTGATGGAAACGGGCCGCCACATCGGCAAGATCGTGCTGACCGTCGCGTGAACCGCTACGCGGCCGTCGATGAAGACGCACCGGCGCGCTGTTCGGCGAAAGCCCAGTCGTACAGGGCGGCGGCGAGGGCATGGCTCGCCTGAGCGTGCTGGTCGTCGTTGTGCGTCTTGATCATGCGCCGTTCGGCGTCCTCCAAATCCCTCTCGGCGTCGGCTAATACGCTCTCGTCGACGCCGGCCTTGGCTTGCAGGACGTTGAACCCGGCGGTCTCATGGGCCTGCAGGGCGGCATCGCGGGCCGAAGTGTCCGGCGGCGCGGGCGGCCCTTCCGCGAGGATTCTCGCCTTTTCCTCCTCGGTGAGCATGGCATAGGCGTCCTGCACCGAATCGATGGTGACGAACCAGGCCTGGTCCTTGCGGATTGCGAGCTGTTCGCTCAATCCCTCGGAGGCGCCGTTGATGGCTTCTTCCTGAATCTCGGCGGGCACGTTGAGCGCGATGGTGCGCAGCTTGCCGTGGCGCAGGGCGAGACCGTTGCTGCCGGCGGCGTCGACCTTGCCTTGATCCTTCGCCCTGTCGGCGTCGGCATTCGGGTTGAGCGACACGAGATTCAGGAACCAGCTCATGAACCGTCCGGGGATGGAAGAGAAGAACGAGCCGATGGCCGAAAAGAAGCGGATGACGACGTTCCGCTTCGGCTTGGGCGCAAAACCGGCGGGGCGGCGGTTGTCGAACTGCAGCACCATCGTCCGCGCGCGGCGCTCCTCGTCGTCCCGGCTCCGGGGCTCGTCGATGGCGCGGTCCATGTCGTGCCCGCAGGCCGCCTCGCTCGGGATGTTCGACCGCAGGCCGCCGTCGATGAGGATCGGCTGGCCCTCGCCGAGCCGCACCCCCGTCGCCAGCAGCGGGTGGGATATCGATGCGCGCGTGGCGTAGGCGAGCGGCACGTCGGGCGTCGTTTCGGCGTTGAAGTAATGAATCTCGCCGGTCTCCGGCGCGTAGGCCGTGACCTCGACGGTGCGGAAACGGTCCGGCGCGAGATGATGCAGCAGCTCGGCGTCGCGAAACGTGATCATCCGGCCGGTGCGGTCGCCGTCGAAGGCCGGATCCTGCCTCAAGGTGTCCAGCCGCTGCTTGACCGTCCCGACGTCGAGACCGTGAGCGGCGGCATAGGTGCCAATCCGCGAAGCGAGCCCGATGTCCGCCGACTTGATGTCCGCCGATTTGTCGTCCATCAGCCGGTCGAGATGGGCTTTCGCGGCGGTGCTGGTGATCTCGTCGAGCTTCCGGACGAGCCCGTTGGCCTCGCCGAGCGGCTTGCCGCCCGTCAGCCGCCAGATCGCCCGCGCGCCGGCTGGCATCGTGTTGTGGAAGGACAGGCCGGGATAGGTCTTGCGCAGATCCTCCCGCGTGTCGAGCAGGGTGGGCAGCTCGCTCGCCAGCATGCTCTGCATGCCCTTGTCGTCGTCGGAGAACGCGAGCACCGTCGCGGCGAGCGAACCGGCGGAGCTGCCGACGAGATGGCGGACGCCGGCGAAAGCGCCGTCCTGCTTCATGACGCGCATCAGCCCGACATAGGCGACCCCCTTCGCCCCGCCGCCCGGCAGCACGAGGGTGTCGATTTCGGGCGCCTTGCGGATGAGATTGATGCCGCCTTCCCGGCGCGGCACCAGCATGGGCGGCGGCAGCCGGCGGCGCAGAGCGTCGATCGCGGCCCCCTGGCCGGTGGCCGGAGCGGGCGATGCCGGCGTGGTCGTTGTCGTGGTCGAAGCAAAAGGCGCGCCGATGGCGGATCCTGACGAAAAATCCGATAAAGCGTATGACAATTTATCCCCACCTGAAAAATTATACTATACATCTGTTTGTTTTTTATAATGGCAGGATAGAAAGCAGTATCTTTCAGAGTATTGAAGGGTACAATTCTTCAGCTTTTTCCCCGAATTATTTTTTGATTTGGAAAGCATACACATATCGCCCGGCCGTTCAAGGCCTGTCGGCGCGGTGTGCACAATGCGCGGGCAGCGACGGGCTGCACGCAAATGAAAAACGCCGCCCGGCAAAGGGCGGCGTGGCTTGAGCGGCGCGTGTGCTCGGGCGAACGGGGCGGCGGCCGCTACAGCTTGCGGCCGATGGCCAGGAACTTGTCGGCGCGGGCGCGCCGGACCTCTTCCGGCGACAGCCCGGCGAGTTCCTGCAGCGAGGCGGCGATGGCATCGCCGACGGTGCGGACCGTCGCCTCGGGATCGCGGTGCGCGCCGCCCGCGGGTTCCGGCACGATCGCGTCGATGATCTGCAGGCGCAGCAGGTCCTGGGCGGTGATCTTCATCGCGGTCGCCGCGTCCTGGGCGCGGGCGGGATCGCGCCACAGGATGGAGGCCGCGCCCTCGGGGGAGATCACCGAATAGATGGCGTGCTCCAGCATCAGCACCCGGTTGGCGGTGGCGAGCGCGATGGCGCCGCCCGATCCGCCCTCGCCGATGACGATGGAGACGTTGGGCATGGGCAGCAGCAGGCAGGCGTCGGTGGAGCGGGCGATGGCCTCGGCCTGTCCGCGCTCCTCCGCGCCGATGCCCGGATAGGCGCCGGCCGTATCGACGAAGGTAATGACCGGCAGGCCGAAGCGCCCGGCAAGCTCCATCAGCCGCACCGCCTTGCGGTAGCCTTCGGGCCGCGCCATGCCGAAATTGTGCCGGATGCGGGTTTCGGTGGACGAGCCCTTCTCCTGGCCGATGACGCAGACGCTCTCGCCCTGGAAGCGGCCGAGGCCGCCGACGATGGCCTCGTCCTCGCCGAACTTGCGGTCGCCGGCGAGCGGCGTGAAATCGGTGATCAGCCCGTTGAGATAATCCACGAAGTGCGGGCGCTGCGGATGGCGCGCCACCAGCGTCTTCTGCCACGGCGTCAGCGAGGCGTAGAGATCGACCAGCGCCTTGCGCGCCTTGGTCTCGATATGCGCTATCTCGTCATGGATGGCGACAGCGTCTCCCGAATCGCCGAGGGCGCGCAGTTCTTCGATCTTGGCTTCGAGTTCTGCAACGGGTTTTTCAAAGTCGAGATAGCTTCGCATCGATTTCGCCAGTTGGGTGCCACGGGTCCGCGCGGACCTTGGCGTCGGCGCGGTGTCAAGTCAAGCGTCTGTGGGAATAGGTTCGGCCGCCCGTCACCCGCGGCTGCGCGGCGCACGGCCGCACGCCGCCGCCTGTGCCGAAGGGGCTGGGGCCGGCGCCAGCACCGGCGACAGCCGCACGGCCTTGACGGCCTTGCGGGCGGAGATGGGCCGGTAGAGCTGCTTCACCGCCTCCATCACATGCACGCCGGCAAACGGCAGCGACAGCCCGGCGCCGATTCGCTCGAAGGCGACGGCCGAGCGCAGCGCCAGCCGGCGCGGCACGGGCGGGATGTAAAGCGCCTCGCCCCAGGTTTCGGCCGAGAACAGGCTTTCCTGCATCAGTCTGGTGAGCTGTGAACGGCTGAACGGCTGCCCCTGGCCGAAGGGCGTGGTGTCGATGCGCGCCCACAATCCGCGCCGGTTCGGCACGATGACGACGACCCGCCCGCCGGGGGTGAGCACGCGCCAGATCTCCTCCATCAGCGCCAGCGGCGACTCCGCCGTCTCCAGCGCATGGGCCAGGATGACGCGGTCCACGCTGCCGATCTGCAACGGCAGCGCATTGCGGTTCACCAGCGCGGTGGCGCACGGCCCCTGCCGCGGCCAGTGCACCACGCCCTGGGTGGCCGGCATGAAGGCGATCACCCTGTCCGCGTTGGCGCGCAGCGCCGAAAGGTACGGCGTGGCATAGCCGAAACCGAGCACGCTCTGGCCGCGCACGTCGGGCCAGATCCGTTCCACCGCCTTGGCCACGAGCCGCCGCGCGACGGTGCCGAGCGGGCTCGCGTAGAAATTTTTCAGTTCGACGACATCGAGGCTCATGACCGGGCCAACTCTAGATCATATCCAGACACATCTGTAGCCCTGTCGTGCATCCATATCACGACCATGCGCGCGGCAGGCGTTCGAAACTGGACAGACCCCGCGGCCCTGCCGCATAGTGGGCGCGAACGGCACAGGGAGGTCAGCATGGCGGCAGACACGGCGGCAAGCATGGCGGACAGTGAGCTTTCGGCCCGGATCGACGTCTTTCCGGCGCGCGCCGACAATATCGGCGTGCTCGTCCACGATCCCGTCACCGGCGCGACCGCCGCCATCGACGCTCCCGAAGCCGGGGCCGTCCTCGATGCGCTCGCCCGCACCGGCTGGCGGCTCACCGACATTCTCGTCACCCACAAGCACGCCGACCATATCGACGGCATTCCGGAGCTGAAGCAGCGCTTCCCCGCCGCGCGCGTCGTCGCGCCGCTCGCCGAGAGGGATGCCATTCCGGCGGTCGACACCGCGGTGTCGGACGGCGATACGGTGAGGATCGGCGATCTTGAGGCGACGGTGATCGCCACGCCCGGCCACACGGCGGGGCATGTCGTCTACTGGTTCGCGCGGGACAAGGCGCTGTTCGCCGGCGACACGCTGTTCTCGCTCGGCTGCGGGCGGCTCTCCGAGAGTTCGGCCGCCGCGATGTGGGGCGCGCTGGAGAAGCTGCGCCGCCTGCCGGACGACACCCGGCTCTATTGCGGGCACGAATACACGCTGTCGAACGCCCGCTTCGCCCTGTCCGTCGACGGCGCCAATGCGGCGTTGCGGGCGCGCGCTGCCGCTGCCGAGAAGGCGCGGGCCGAGGGGCGGCTGACCATCCCCTCGGAACTCGGCGAGGAGAAGGCCGCCAATCCATTCCTGCGCGCCGACGATCCCGCCGTCGCGGCGGCCGTGGGCCTGGCCGGCCGCGAACCGGCGGCGGTGTTCGCGGAACTGCGCGAACGCAAGAACCGCGCCTGACCAGGGCTTCGCGGCCCCGATCAGGCGCGGGGATCGGCATCAGCCGTTGGCGATGTACTGCGCGCCGTTGACGGTCAGCACCGAGCCGTTGAAGAAGCTCGCTCCCTCGGACGCCAGGAACACCACCGTGGCGGCGACTTCCTCGGCGCGGCCGAGGCGGCCGGTCGGGATGGTGGCGATGATCTTCTTCAGCACCTCTTCCGGCACCGCCTGAACCATCTCGGTGTCGATGTAGCCGGGGGCGATGGCGTTCACCGTGATGCCCTTGGCGGCATTCTCCTGCGCCAGCGCCTTGGTGAAGCCGATGATGCCGGCCTTGGCGGCGGAATAGTTCGTCTGCCCAGCCTGCCCCTTCTGGCCGTTGATGGACGAGATGTTGATGATGCGGCCCCAGCCGCGCGCCCTGAGCCCCTCGATCACCGGCCGTGTCACGTTGAACACCGAATCGAGGTTGGTACGGATCACCTGCGACCATTGCTCGTGGGTGAGGCGATGGAAGGTGGCGTCGCGGGTGATGCCCGCATTGTTGACCACGATGTCGATCGGGCCGTGCTCGGCTTCGATCTTGGCGATGCCCTCGGCCGACGCGACGGGGTCGCCGACGTCGAACTTGATGACCGGAATCCCGGTCTCGGCGTTGAACTTCGCAGCCGCCTCGTCGTTTCCAGCGTAGTTGGCGACGACCTTGTGTCCTTCCGCTGCCAGCGCCTTGGAGATGGCCGCGCCGATGCCGCGCGTGCCTCCGGTGACTAGTGCTACCCGTGCCATGGTGATTCCTGTCTTTTTTGTACGATTTCTGGATTGGTTACCCCGGTTACCAATGCTTACGGGCGGAATGGAACCGACGGCTCCATCCTCTGGGGACCCGCAGCACCGCGGCCCGATGATATCGGAACAATAAGCCGGATCATCTCATTATTTATTACTATTGATCAAATTCTCGGATTATTTTCTCTTGGTGTTTCCCCTTCGCTGCCGCGATATGCTTGGCAATCGTTGCAATTGTAATCAAACGACGAGCCGTTGACGGCGTCTGCGTCCGTTCCGCGAACCTTAGAGGATTTTACCGTTTCACGAAAACGGTAAAATCCTCTAAGTGCTTTAATTTGGAGCAAATTATGATCGATCGAACGACTCCGCTCGATCGGAAAGCACTCCGGCTCCGACAGTTGAAGAATGACAAGGGCTCTATCCGGCAGCGGGATCGTGGCTCCCGGAGCCGAGGCATCTTCGCGTTCGTTGAATGGCTCGATTGCCTCCAACTTATTGTTTTATATAAATCTGTCAGGAAAACGGCATCCGCCGCCCTCCCGCGGAACGCGCCGGAAAGTTTCGCCGGATGGTTGCCATCCGCCCGGCATGCCGCCGACGCAGTTCTTCATCGTCCTCGCCCCGAAGCGGCGCAGGATGAGTATTGGCGCACCGCAATACATCCGGCACCATTATGGCAAGCAATAGTTTGCTTTGCAACGAATTCATGTCTGCCGCCGCACGCAGGTATTGCTTCGGATGTACTGGAGCACGCCCCGCCGGCCGCGGCGGGCGCAAACCCGGGACGCGGGACGGCGCCGCCATCCCGATCGATCTCTCTGATCGGACATCGTTTTTCGGGAATCCGTATCCGCCTTCCGCACGCGCGCCCGTCGATCGACGGATTCGGCGGCGATGATTTCCGGCGGGCAGGGGCGCCGAAAGGCGCCGGGCCGGCGGGAGACCGCGGGCCCGGCTCTGCTTTGCTTGCGGAAAGCCTCAGCGCTCGACGGTGAGCGCCACGCCCATGCCGCCGCCGATGCACAGCGTGGCGATGCCCTTCTTGGCGTCGCGGCGCTGCATTTCATGCAGCAGCGTGGTGAGGATGCGCGCGCCCGAGGCGCCGATGGGGTGGCCGATGGCGATGGCGCCGCCGTTGACGTTCACCTTCGACGTATCCCAGCCCAGGTCCTTGTTGACCGAGATCGCCTGCGCGGCGAAGGCCTCGTTGGCCTCGATCAGGTCGAGGTCGTCGATGCTCCAGCCGGCCTTCTCCAGCGCCTTGCGCACGGCCGGGATGGGGCCGGTGCCCATGATGGTGGGGTCGACGCCCGCCGTCGCCCACGAGGCGAGGCGCGCCAGCACCTTGAGGCCGCGCTTCTCGGCTTCCTCGGCCGTGGTGATGACGAGGATCGCCGCGCCGTCGTTGAGGCCCGAGGCGTTGGCCGCCGTCACCGTGCCGTCCTTGGCGAAGGCCGGGCGCAGCTTGGCGACCGCTTCCAGCGTCGCGCCGTCGCGGATGTACTCGTCGGTGTCGACGAGGACATCGCCCTTGCGGGTCTTGACGGTGACCGGCACGATCTCGTCCTTGAACTTGCCGGCGTTGCGGGCGGCCTCGGCCTTGTTCTGCGAGGCGACGGCGAATTCGTCCTGCTCCTCGCGGGTGATCTGGTACTTCTGGGCGACGTTCTCGGCCGTCTGGCCCATGTGGTAGCCGTGGAAGGCTTCCCACAGGCCGTCCTTGATCATGGTGTCGATGAAGTTGAGGTCGCCCATCTTCTGGCCGGCGCGCAGATAGGCGGCATGGGGAGCGAGCGTCATCGATTCCTGGCCGCCGGCGACGATGAAGGTGGCGTCGCCGTTGGCAATCTGCTGGGCGCCGATCGCGACCGTGCGCAGGCCCGAACCGCAGACCTGGTTGAGCGTCCATGCGGTCTTCTCGACCGGGATGCCGGCGTTGACGGCGGCCTGGCGTGCCGGGTTCTGGCCCTGGGCGGCGGTCAGCACCTGGCCGAGAATCACTTCGTCGACGTCTCCGGCCTCGATACCCGCGCGGGAAAGAGCGGCCTGGATGACCTGCGCACCGAGATCATGCGCCGGAAGGGTCGCGAAGGAGCCGTTGAACGAGCCGACTGCGGAACGCGCCGCAGCGACGATGACGATATCCTTGAAGGCCATGGGATCTATCTCCAGTTGACGTTGTTGGCAACGTTCTGCGGGGCGTCTGCCCGTGCGGGCGGTGAAACTCCTCTCCCCGCGCTCACATTGGACGCGGAGGGCGATGCGTCAAGCGTTGATACCGTGGGCGCGGCGGGCAGGTAGCGGAAACCGCGCACGATTTAATGCGAAAAAGGTTTGCGATAACGCGCGAACGGCCTATCGTCCCCCGACGACATGTCATCGCAATGACCTGCATCAATTCGCGGGTAGCTGCGCGTTGTGGACGGTGAGAATTGACGGTAGGAAGGCTCATGGCGACCGAGAAAGAACCCACGGTTATCAAGAAGTACGCTAATCGCCGCCTGTATCACACGGGAACCAGCACTTATGTGACACTCGAGGATCTGGCCGGCATGGTACGCCAGGGCGAGGACTTCGTCGTGTTCGACGCCAAGTCCGGCGAGGACATCACCCGCTCCGTGCTGGCGCAGATCATCTTCGAGGAAGAGGGCAAGGACGGGCAGTCGCTGCTGCCGGTCGCCTTCCTGCGCCAGCTTATCCGCTTCTACGGCGACAGCATCGAGTCACTGGTGCCGAGCTATCTCGAATTCTCCATCGAGAACTTCACCCGCGAGCAGCAGAAGCTGCGCGAGAAATTCGCCCAGTCGTTCGGGCCGGCCGCCGCCTTCCATGCCATCGAGGAGCAGGTGCGCAACAACGTTGCAGTGTTCAACGAGACCTTGAAGCTGTTCGTGCCCTTCGCCCAGAAGACGGACGACCCGACCCGCCGGCCCGCCTCCGACCCGGCGCCCGCACCGGATGCGACGGATCTCGATGCCCTCAAGAAGCAGGTGGCGGAGCTGCAGCAGCGGCTCGATGCGCTCGCCGCGAAGAAGAACGACGGGGAGGGCGGCTGAACCCCGGCACGCCGCGCTGTCTCTTTAGTCGATGGATCGAACCGCAGGACAGTTTATTCGTTCACGAGTTTCGGCGTTCTTTCGCCTTGCGCAGATATTTCTCTTCCAGCCCGTCGCAGACTTCGTCGAGGTCATGAACCCGTCCCGCGTCGACGTCGGAAAGGCTTTGCGCAATCGCCCGGTCGAGCGCGCCAGCTTCCTCTTCGGCTCAAGGGCTGTTGCACTGCAACCGCCGTCAAGAGGCAGTACCATGCCGACCCTACGGGCGGGGTCCAGTCCCCGCTCGATCTCCGATCGCAGAACGGCGGCGAGCGCCGGCGGCAGGGATGCACCGCCGGCTTCGCAAAAGCCGAGCGACCCATAAAACGGCCGGTTGAAGGGAGCATGGCGGTCGGTCGTGAGCATCGCCGCCGCCAAGCCCCGCCGCCTTGCTTCCGCAACGGCTGCCAGCATCAGGGCACGGCCGATACCGCGCCCCTGCCGGTGCCGCCACACGTCGATCTCGCCGATATGGAGCGCACCGTCGCGTTCTGCCGCAGCAACGAAACCGAGCGGGGCATCGTCCTCATCCGCGGCGACGAACAGAAGCCCGTCCGCCACGCATTGCTCCATAATGGGACGTGGTGTCGCGGAAAGGTCTTCCGGCGGAATGGCTCCCGCCTCGATCAGAGCGCGTGCAGCGTCGATTTCCAGCTCCGCCAGACGGTCCAGCTCGTCGAGCCGCCCGGTCCTGATAGGGCCGGACCAGATCGCTTGCGTGCCGGGACCGTCGGCGTTGACCACATCAATCCGCAATCTTGGGGTCGAGCTCGCCCGAGGCGTAGCGCTTGGCAATCACGTCGAGCGGCAGCACCTTGATCTTCGCGGCGTTGCCGGCCGTGCCGAACTCCTCCAGCCGCTGCTTGCACAGCTTCGTCATCGCCTCCATGGCGGGCTTGAGGTATTTGCGCGGGTCGAACTCGGCCTTGTCGGTCGCGAGCACCTTGCGGATCGCGCCCGTCATGGCGAGGCGGTTGTCGGTGTCGATGTTGACCTTGCGCACGCCGTGCCTGATGCCGCGCACGATCTCCTCCACCGGCACGCCCCAGGTCTGCGGCATCTCGCCGCCGTACTGGTTGATGATGTCCTGCAGCTCCTGCGGCACCGATGACGAGCCGTGCATCACGAGGTGGACGTTCGGCAGGCGCTTGTGGATCTCCTCGATGACATGCATGGCGAGGATCGCGCCGTCCGGCTTGCGGCTGAACTTGTAGGCGCCATGCGAGGTGCCCATGGCGATGGCGAGCGCGTCGACCTTGGTCTTCCTGACGAAATCGACGGCCTGGTCGGGGTCGGTCAGGAGCTGGTCGTGCGACAGCTTGCCCTCGGCGCCGTGGCCGTCCTCCTTGTCGCCCTCGCCCGTTTCCAGCGAGCCGAGCACGCCGAGCTCACCCTCGACCGAAGCGCCGCCCCAGTGGGCGATATCGGCGACGCGCTTGGTGATGGCGACGTTGTACTCGTAGTCCGCCGGCGTCTTGCCGTCGGCCTTGAGCGAGCCGTCCATCATCACCGAGGTGAAGCCGTTCTGCAGCGCGGTGACGCAGGTGGGTTCGGCGTTGCCGTGGTCGAGATGCATGCACACCGGGATGTGCGGGTAGATCTCGACGAGCGCGTCGATGAGCCGCGCCAGCACCTTGTCGTTGGCGTAGGCGCGCGCGCCCCGGCTCGCCTGGATGATGACGGGCGCGTCCACCGCGTCCGCCGCCGCCATGATGGCGAGGCCCTGTTCCATGTTGTTGATGTTGAAGGCAGGCACGCCATAGCCATGCTCTGCCGCGTGATCGAGAAGCTGCCTCAGGGTGATGCGAGCCACGGTCGTCCTCCTAACGAAACGTATTTTTGACACTCAAGCCGCTGGCACGGCCTGTCCCGGCCGATTGCTCAGACGGCGTCCTTAGCTGTGCGCCAGCGCCGCCACGCCGGGCAGGGGCTTGCCCTCCAGCCATTCGAGGAACGCGCCGCCCGCCGTCGAGACGTAGGAAAAATCCTCCGCCGCCTGTGCCTTGTTGAGCGCCGCGATGGTGTCGCCGCCGCCCGCCACCGACACGAGCTTGCCCTCCCGCGTGCGCTCCGCCGCGTGGTGCGCTGCTGCCACGGTGCCGCGGTCGAAGGGCTCCAGCTCGAAGGCACCGAGCGGACCGTTCCACACCAGCGTACGCGCGTCGTCTATGGCCGCGCGCACGCGCTCGATCGACTGCGGGCCGATGTCGAGGATCATGCCGTCGTCCGGGATGGCGTCGAGGCCGTAGGCGTGGTTCTCGGCTCCCGCCTTGAAGTCCCACGCCACCACGGCGTCGACCGGCAGAATGATGGCGCAGCCGTGTTTTTCCGCCACCGCCAGAATCTGCCGGGCGGTGTCGACGAGATCGCGCTCGGCCAGGGACTTGCCGATGGAAACACCCTGCGCCAGCAGGAAGGTGTTGGCCATGCCGCCGCCGACGACGAGGGCATCCACCTTGGTGACGAGGTTCTCCAGCAGCGCGAGCTTGGTCGAGACCTTGGCCCCGCCGACGACCGCCACCAGTGGCCGCTGCGGCTCCTCGAGCCCCTTCGACAGCGCCTCGAGTTCCGCCTGCATGGTGCGCCCGGCGAACGCGGGCAGCCCATGCGCCAGCCCCTCGGTCGAGGCGTGCGCGCGGTGGGCGACCGAGAAGGCGTCGTTGACGTAGATATCGCCGAGCCGTGCGAGAGCGCGCACGAAGTCGGGGTCGTTCTTTTCCTCGCCCGCATGGAAGCGGGTGTTTTCCAGCAGCACGATGTCGCCGTCGCCGAGCGCCGCGACGGCGGCCTCGGCGGTGTCGCCGATTGTGTCCTCGGCGAAGGCGACGGGGCGTGCGAGCACCTGCGCCACGGTGCCGGCGAGCGGGCGCAGGCTTTCCTTCGGGTCACGGCCCTTGGGGCGGCCGAAATGCGACAGCACCACCACCCGCGCGCCCTTGTCGGCGAGCTCGCGGATCGTCGGCGTGGCGCGTTCTATGCGCGTGGTATCGGTAATGTGCCCGTCATCATCCGTGGGCACGTTGAGATCGACGCGCACCAGCACGCGCTTTCCCCTGACATCGGCTTCGTCGAGTGTGCGGAACGCCGTCATCGGCAGAAGACTCCCGTCAATAGCAAGGCGGGGCGATCCAGTGGCGACCAACGGCCGTCCCGCGCAGTCCCAGAAGAATCAGATCAGCTTGGCGAACGCGACGGCCGTGTCCGACATGCGGCTGGAGAAGCCCCATTCGTTGTCGTACCAGCTCAGCACGCGCACCAGCTTGCCGTCGATGACCTTGGTCTGGTCGAGGGCGAACACGGACGAGTGCGGATCGTGGTTGAAGTCGATCGACACGTTCGGCTGGTCGGTGAAGCCGAGGATGCCCTGCAGCGGACCCTGCGTGGCCGCCGCCTTGATGGCCGCGTTGATCTCCTCGACGCTCGTGGCGCGGCTCGCCACGAACTTGAAGTCGATGACCGAGACATTGGGGGTGGGCACGCGGATCGAGGTGCCGTCGAGCTTGCCCTTCAACGCCGGCAGCACGAGGCCCACCGCCTTGGCTGCGCCCGTCGAGGTCGGGATCAGGGAAAGGGCCGCCGCGCGGGCGCGGTAGAGGTCCTTGTGCACCTGGTCGAGCGACGGCTGGTCGTTGGTGTAGGAGTGGACCGTCGTCATGAAGCCGCTCTCGATGCCCACGAGATCGTGAAGCACCTTGGCGACCGGCGCCAGCGCGTTCGTGGTGCACGAGGCGTTCGAGATGACGAGGTGGTCCTTCGTGAGCCCATCGTGGTTGACGCCGTAGACCACGGTGAAGTCCGCGCCGTCGGCCGGCGCCGAGACGATGACGCGCTTGGCGCCGGCCTCGAGGTGCGCCGCCGCCTTGTCGCGGGCGGTGAAGATGCCGGTGGACTCAAGCGCGATGTCGACGCCGAGCTCCCGGTGCGGCAACTGGGCCGGATCGCGCACGGCAGTGACCTTGATCGGGCCGCGGCCGACGTCGATGGTGTCGCCGTCGACCTTCACCTCGCCCGGGAAGCGGCCGTGCACCGAGTCGAAGCGCAGCAGGTGGGCGTTGGTCTCCACCGGGGCGAGGTCGTTGATCGCCACCACCTCGACGTCCGTGCGGCCGCTCTCGATGATGGAGCGCAGGATGTTGCGCCCGATGCGCCCGAAGCCGTTGATTGCTACGCGAACCGCCATGTTTCCGTCTCCTCGCAGTCAGAATTGCCGAATCGTTCAGTGTTGTGAGTTGTGGCGCGCCAGCACTTTCTCGGCCACCGCTTCCGCCGTGATGCCGAAATAGGCGTAGAGGTCCTTGTAGGGCGCGCTGGCGCCGAAGCCGGACAGGCCGACGAAGACGCCGTCCGGGCCGATCACCGCATCCCAGCCGAAGCGCACCGCCGCCTCGACCGCGACCTTGATCGGCGCGTTGCCGACGATGGCCTGACGCACGTCGTCGGGCTGGTCCAGGAACAGCTCCAGCGACGGCACCGATACAACGCGCGCCGCGACGCCGCGTTCCCGCAGCAGCTTCTGCGCTGCGAGCGCGATCTCGACCTCGGAGCCCGAGGCGAAGATCGTCGCCAGCGCCACGCCGTCGGCCGGCGACAGCTCGTAGGCGCCGGCGGCCGAGAGGTTCTGCGGCGCGGGTTCGGTGCGCACGGCGGGCAGGTTCTGGCGGGTGAGGGCGAGCAGCGTGGGGCCGGTGGTGCGGCCGAGCGCGATCTGCCACGCCTCCGCCGTCTCGACCGCATCGGCCGGGCGCAGCACGCGCAGGTTCGGGATGGCGCGCAGCGCCGCCAGATGCTCGACCGGCTGGTGCGTCGGCCCGTCCTCGCCGAGCCCGATGGAATCGTGGGTGAAGACGTAGATGGCGGGCGTGCCCGTCAGCGCCGCGAGCCGGATGGCGGGCCGCGCATAATCCGAAAACACCAGGAACGTGCCGCCGGCCGGCCGGTAGCCGCCGTGCTGGAGGATGCCGTTCATCGCCGCCGCCATGGCGTGCTCGCGGATGCCGTAGTGGATGTAGCGGCCGCTGTAGTCGCCCGGCGCGACGGCCTTCAGGTCCTTCGTGCGGGTGTTGTTGGAGGGCGTGAGGTCCGCGGACCCCAAAAGCAGCTCGGGCACTTCGCTGACGAGCGCCTCCAGCGCCAGCTCGCTCGCCTTGCGGGTGGCGAGCGTCGGCTTGTCGGCGACGAGCCGCGTCTTGAGCGCGTCGATGGCCGCGTGCAGACGGCGCGCGTCCGGCTCGCCGGTGATGCGACGGGCGAATTCCGTCCGTTCCGCCTCGGGCTTGGCCGCGAGTCTCGCCTGCCAGCCCTCGCGCGCCTCCTTGCCGCGCGCGCCGATCTCGCGCCACGCGTCGAGGATGTCGGCCGGGATCTCGAACGGGCCGTGGGGCCAGCCGAGCGCCTCCTTGGTGGCGACGAGCTCCTCGGCGCCGAGCGGCTCGCCGTGGGCCTTCGACGTGCCCGCCTTCCTGGGCGAGCCGTAGCCGATGATGGTCTTGGCCGCGATCAGCGTCGGCCGCTCGCTTTTCTGGGCGCTCAGGATCGCGCCGGCGATGGCTTCCGGATCGTGGCCGTCGACCCTGAACGCGTTCCAGCCGGCGGCCTCGAAGCGCTTCACCTGATCGACCGAATCGGAAAGCGATAGCGGGCCGTCGATGGAGATGCCGTTGTCGTCCCAGATCACGATGAGGCGATTGAGTTTGAGATGCCCGGCGAGCGCGATGGCCTCGTGGCTGATGCCTTCCATCAGGTCGCCGTCGGAGGCGAGCACATATGTGAAGTGATCGACGAGATCGCGGCCGAATTCGGCGTTGAGCAGCCGCTCGGCCAGCGCGAAGCCGACGGCGGTGGCGATGCCCTGCCCGAGCGGGCCCGTGGTGGTCTCGATGCCCGGCGTGACGAAGTTCTCCGGGTGGCCCGGCGTCTTCGAATGGAGCTGGCGGAATCGCCGCAGCTCGTCGAGCGTGACGGTGGCGGAGCCGGTGAGATAGAGCAGCGCGTAGATCAGCGTCGAGCCGTGGCCGGCGGAGAGGACGAAGCGGTCCCGGTCGGGCCAGGCGGGGTTGGCGGCATCAAACTTGAGGAAGCGCGAGAACAGCACGGTGGCGACATCGGCCATGCCGAGCGGCAGGCCAGGATGCCCGGACTTCGCCTTCTCCACCGAGTCGATCGCCAGGGCGCGGATGGCGTTGGCAAGCTCTTTATGCTCGACTTGTGCTGTCACGGGGGCAATCCTCTGATCGTGAGCGGATGCGGAGCCGGTGCGGGCCGGCCTTTCGAGTGGATGACGGTTCGATTAATCCGGCTTGATAGCAGGCTGTATCCCCAAGTCAAAACATAAGTGCCCGCTATCGCGTATTGACGGGCGGGAATCGCCCGTTCACCCTGCGCGAAATCGGGAATTGTCATTATTCACCCGGATGAGGGCAGCATCATGTCGCTCGCTGAAGCGCTAGAAAGGCTCGAAGCCGCCATCGCCGCGCTGGAACGCGCCGGCGTGCGCCGGCTCGAGCGCGAACGGCGCGGCGGCGATCTGCCGGCCGAGCTCGCGCTCGCCCAGGACGACCGCGCGCGGCTCGCCGTCGAGCTCGACGGGGCGCTGGCGCGGGTCACCACGCTCGAGGCCGTGGCCGGCGACGTGGACGAGCGCCTCGCGGCGGCGCTCCAGCGGGTCGAGGCCGTGCTCACGGGTGAGCGGGGGAACTGAAGTCATGGCCGAGGGCGGCGTCTCCCAGGCATCTGTCGCGCATGTGTCCGTCACCATCGCCGGCCGCACCTACCGCATGGCGTGCGAGGCGGGCGACGAGGCGCGAATCGTGGCGCTCGCCGCCAAGGTCGATGCCCGCATCGGCGAACTCGCCGCCGCCTTCGGCACCATCGACGATCTGCGCCTCACCGTCATGGCCGCGTTCTCCATTGCCGACGATCTCGCAGCCTCCGAGCGGCGCGTCGCCGACCTGCAGGCGGAGCTCGCCGCCGAGAAGGCGCGGGCCGGGGAGCAGGAGGCGCGTTTTGCTCAGGCCATCACCGCCGCCGCCGAGCGCGTCGAGGCCGTCACCGCCGACCTGACGCCGACCGTGCAGGCGTGATCGGTATGTTGTGATCGGTATCTTGTGATCCATTTCCGCCGGTTAATGAGTTCTCCATTTGTTTCTGATAAATGGAGCAGATGACGGGACGAAAGGTGATTCGCATTCTGGGAATCGATCCGGGATTGCGCCGCACGGGCTGGGGCGTGATCGCGGTGGCGGGTTCGCGGCTGTCGTTCGTCGGCTGCGGCTGCGTGGAATCGGATGCGGCGCTGCCCTTGGCCGGCCGCCTGCGGCAGTTGCACGACGGGCTGAACGGGGTGTTGCGCGCGTGGTCGCCGGACGAGGTGGCGGTGGAGGAAACCTTCGTCAACAAGGATGCGCAGGCGACGCTGAAGCTCGGCCACGCCCGGGCCGTGGCGCTGCTGGTGCCGGCGCTCGCCGGGCTTGCGGTTGCGGAATACGCCGCCAATCAGGTCAAGAAGACGGTGGTGGGCGTCGGCCATGCCGAGAAGGCGCAGATCGCCGCCATGATCCGTGTGCTGCTGCCGCTCTCCGACGCCCGCACGCCCGACGCCGCCGACGCGCTCGCGGTCGCGATCACCCACGCGCACCATCGCAAGTCCCACGGCCTGCTCGGCCGCGCCCTGGCGGAAGCAACGTCATGATTGGCAAGCTGAAGGGCATCGTCGACAGTCATGGCGAAGATCATGTCATTCTCGACGTGCACGGTGTCGGCTATCTCGTGCATTGCTCGGCGCGCACCCTGCAGGCGCTGCCCGCCTCGGGCGAGGTGGCCTCGCTCGCCATCGAGACCGTGGTGCGCGAGGACATGATCCGCCTCTACGGCTTCCGCACCGAGGCCGAGCGCGAGTGCTTCCGTCTCCTGCAAACGGTCCAGGGCGTCGGCGCCAAGGTGGCGCTCGGCATCCTGACCGTGCTCGATCCGGGAGCGCTGACGACGGCGATCGGGCGCGGCGACAAGACGGCGCTCGCCCGCGCGCCCGGCGTCGGCCCGCGCCTTGCCGCGCGTCTCGTGTCGGAATTGAAGGACAAGGCGCCCGCCTTCCTGCCCGGCCCCGGCGAGACGGCCGCGCCGCTCGCGCCCGCGCTCACCCCGGACGCGCCGCAGCCGGTGGCGGATGCGGTATCGGCGCTGGTCAATCTGGGCTACGGCGAGCCGCAGGCCGCGCGCGCCGTAGCCGCGGTGGCGGAACGGGCAGGTGAGGGGGCCGAGACGGCGGCGCTCATCCGCCTCGCGCTCAGGGAGCTTGCCGCATGAGCCGGAAGACGTCGTCATGAGCAAGGGCGTTCTCACCCCCCACGAGCGCGAGGACGATCAGGAGCTGTCCCTGCGGCCGCTGGCGCTCGGCGAGTTCATCGGCCAGGCGCAGGCGCGGGCAAACCTTGCCGTGTTCATCGAGGCGGCGAAGACGCGCAGCGATGCGCTCGACCACGTGCTGTTCGTCGGCCCGCCGGGGCTCGGCAAGACGACGCTCGCCCAGATCGTGGCGCGGGAGCTCGGCGTCAATTTCCGCTCGACCTCCGGGCCGGTGATCGCCAAGGCCGGGGATCTGGCGGCGCAGCTCACCAATCTCGACGAGCGCGACGTGCTGTTCATCGACGAGATCCACCGTCTCAACCCGGCGGTGGAGGAGATTCTCTATCCCGCCATGGAGGACTACCAGCTCGACCTCATCATCGGCGAGGGGCCGGCGGCGCGTTCCGTCAAGATCGACCTGCCGAAGTTCACGCTCGTCGGCGCGACCACGCGGCAGGGCCTGCTGACGACGCCGCTGCGCGACCGCTTCGGCATCCCGATCCGGCTGCAGTTCTATACGGTGGAGGAACTGGAGCTGATCGTCACGCGCGGCGCCAGGGTCATCGGCATCGGCATGAGCCCGGACGGCGCCAACGAGATCGCGCGCCGCGCCCGGGGCACGCCGCGTATCGCCGGGCGCCTGCTGCGCCGGGTGCGGGACTTCGCCGTGGTCGGCGGTTCCGACATCATCACCCGCCCCATCGCCGACCGGGCGCTGCAACTGCTCGAGGTCGACGGCGCCGGGCTCGACCTGATGGACCGGCGGTACCTCACCATGGTGGCGCAGTCCTTCGGCGGCGGGCCGGTGGGCATCGAGACCATCGCCGCCGCGCTGTCCGAGCCGCGTGACGCCATCGAGGAGATCATCGAGCCCTATCTCATCCAGCAGGGGTTCGTGCAGCGCACGCCGCGCGGGCGCGTGCTGACACCCCACGCCTTCAGCCACCTCGGGCTTGCCGTGCCCGCCGCCCGGCGGCCGGCCGCGCAGACCGGGCTGTTCGACGAGGAGACCGACGATGAGCCGTGACGCCACGACCCCGCCGGCCCCAAGGGCCGGCATCAATGAGGCCGGCATCAATGAGGCCAGCCTCAACGAGGGCGGTCCCTGGCCCGATCTCGCCGGCCGGTTCGAGGGCCGGACGCATATCCTGCCGGTGCGGGTCTATTACGAGGACACCGACTTTTCCGGCATCGTCTACCACGCCGGCTATCTGCGCTTTCTGGAGCGCGGGCGCACCGACAGCCTGCGGCTCGCCGGCGTCGGCCAGGCGGAGCTGCACGCGGGCGGCGAGGGGCTGGTCTTCGCGGTGCGCCGCCTCACCATCGACTACCACCGCCCGGCGCTGATGGACGATGTGCTTGAAGTCCATACCCGAACGGAGGACGTGCGCGGCGCGTCACTGGTCATCGCCCAGCGGATACTGCGTCGCGATGAATTGATCGTTTCCGCCGACGTGCGCGTGGCCGCGATCGCCGGCGGGCGGCCGGTGCGCATCCCCGACGCGCTGCGGCGCGTGCTCGCGGGCGAGGCGGCCTGAAAATCAGGGCTTGATCGGCGGCGTAACGTGGCGTTAACCGTAGTCGGTATTATCTAACGACGAAGCGAGGTCTCGCAGAGGCTCCGTCACGACAATGTTGGCGGCCCTCATTTCGACAGATTTGTAAGCGACCCAGAAATAGAGAAGCGTCATCGTTGTGAATCCGTTGTGCGGTCGTGCGGAAACAACCGTTCGGGCGGGCGTGGCTTCGGACGTTGGCGGATATCGGACATTCGCGGATCTGGACATTCGCGCAATGGCGCCGCGCCCACTGTGTGAAAGGACTACCGATGCCAACCGCCGCCGTGATCCAGACGGCCCTGCCAGCCGCCGGCAACGAGATTACGCTGTTCGGCATGTTCTGGCAGGCGCATATCGTCGTCAAGCTGGTGATGATAGGTCTCATCGCGGCATCCGTCTGGTGCTGGGCGATCATCATCGACAAGTCGCTGCTGTTCGGCCGCTACAGGCGATCCATGCAGCAGTTCGAGGAGGTGTTCTGGTCCGGCCGCTCGCTGGAGGAGCTCTACCGTTCTCTGGAGGAGCGGCCCGTGCACGGCATGCAGGCGCTGTTCCAGGCGGCGATGCGCGAGTGGAAGCGCAGCGTCAGTGGCCAGCGGCTCGCGATCGGCAGCCTCCAGCAGCGCATCGACCGGGCGCTCGACCTCGCCATCCAGCGCGAGGGCGAGCGGCTGCAGTCGCGGCTCGGCGTGCTGGCGACAGTGGGATCGTCGGCGCCGTTCATCGGCCTGTTCGGCACGGTGTGGGGTATCATGACGAGCTTCCGCTCCATCGCGGCCTCCAACAACACCAGCCTCGCCGTCGTCGCGCCCGGCATCGCGGAAGCGCTGTTCGCGACCGCGATCGGCCTGCTCGCGGCCATCCCGGCGGTCATCGCCTACAACAAGCTGCAGGCCGAGGCCGCCCGCGCGCAGGCCCGGCTCGAGGGCTTCGCCGACGAGTTCTCGTCGATCCTGTCGCGCCAGCTCGACGAGCGCGCGGCCGCCTGAGCCGGGAGAATGGGAATGGGCATGTCCGCTGGCGGAACGGGATCTGGAGGCGGGCGGCGCGGCCGCAGGGGCTCGCGCGCGCCCGCCGTGATCTCCGAGATCAACATGACGCCGTTCATAGACGTGATGCTGGTGCTGCTGATCATCTTCATGGTCGCGGCGCCGATGATGGTCGTCGGCGTGCCGCTCGACCTGCCGCAGACCGCGGCGAAGCCCCTCAACATGGAGCACAAGCCGCTGACCGTCTCCGTCGACGCCACCGGCCGCGTGTTCGTGCTCGATGCGGAACTCACGGATGCCGATCTCGCCGAGCGGCTGCGCGCGGTTGCGCCGGCCGGCGAGGAGGAGCGCATCTACGTGCGCGGCGCCAGGGCGGTCAACTACGGGCGGGTGGCGGAAGTCATGGCGCTGATCACCGCCGCCGGCTTCAAGAAGGTCGCGCTCGTCACCGAGCCGGACCCCGCCAAGCTCGCCGCCGGATCGAACTGAGGATGCCGTGTTGCGTTTCTCGCGGAAAGAGCCTGGACTGATCGCCTCGGCGGCGGCGCACGCCGCCCTGCTGACGGCCGCCGTCGTGGCCTTTTCGTCGCCGCCGAAATTCGCCGACCAGCAGGAATCCATCGCTGTCGAGGTGATTTCGGAGGAAGCCTTCTCGACCATGACCCAGGGCGACCGCACAGCCAAGACCGTGCAGGAGACGCCGCAGCCGCGCGTCGACCGGGTGGACGAGATCGAGGCGCAGAAACCCGAGCCCGGCGAGGAGAAGCGCGACGTGCCCGCGCCGGTGGCGCGCCCTGTGGCCGAGGACAAGTCGGAAGACCGGGCCGTGGCCGAACCCTTGCCCGCGCCCCCTGCGCCCGCGCCCCCCGAGCCCGCGCCGACGCCTGCGCCCGCGCCGGCCCCGGAACCGCCGCCCGAACCGGTGAAGGTGGCCGAGCCCACGCCCCCGCCGCCGATGCCCCAGCCGCGTCCGCAGCAGCTCGCACAGGCGCAGGAACCGAAGCCCGAGCCGCCCAAACCTGAACCGCCGAAACCCGCGCCGAAGAAGCCCGAGCCGCCCAAGCCCGAGCCGCCGAAGCCCGAACCGCCCAAGCCGGCGCCGCCCAAGCCCACGCCGCCGAAACCGGCGCCGACGAGGGCGGCCTCGCGCTCGACCGTCGAGAAGCCGGCCAACGCCGATTCCATCGAGAAGCTGCTCGCGAGCCGCGACAGGCCGCAGGCGTCAGGCTCCACCGGCCGCCAGCAGCAGGCGGCATCGGCCGGCACGCGCACCGGCAACGCGCCGAAGCTGTCGCTGTCGCAGCGCGACGCCATCGGCAACCTGATGAAGGAGCAGATCGGACGCTGCTTCTCCGCGCCGCCGGGCATGGCGGACGTGACGACCTCGCCGGTCATCAGGGTATCGCTCAACGAGGACGGCACGCTCGCCGGCCCGCCGCAGGTCGTCAGCGGCGCGGGCGACGCGGCGTCGCGCTCCTTCGCCGAGAGCCTGATGCGGGCGATCCGCCGCTGCGCGCCCTATACGTTCCCGGCGCAGTACGCGCCCTATTACAACGACTGGCGCGACTGGCGCATCGATGCCGCGCCCGGCGACTTCCTCGGCTGAGCGGAGGCAGGATGACGACAGCCCTCCCCATCGGCCGGCCCGGGCGCACTCCCCGCACAGACACAGCGCCCGGCCGCGGACGGGCGCCGGAGCGCCGCCGGCGATCCGACATCGCGCCTTCGCGCAAAGCGCCGATCATTCCTTTCGAGCAAAATGCATCAAACCTCAATCGCCATTTTGCTCTATCTCTTTGTTCGTGCATCAAATTCATCCAAAAAATGGTGCCCATTCTTGGGTTTGATGCAAAAAGCGGCGCCATGCCGCCGCGCCCTTCCTTTCTGAAAACCATGCGGTTTTCGACCGAGAGATTGCCGACGATGAAGACGATCGCCCTGCTGCCCCGAATCGCCGCCGCCGCCGCGCTGGCGCTGGTGTGGTTCGGTCTCACCCTGCCAAGTGCGCGCGCCGAGATATCGATCACCCTCGACAGCCCCACCTTCGAGCCGTTGCCGATCGCGATCGCCGATTTTTCGGGCGATCCGGAAGTGGCGGCCGGCATCACCGATGTCGTGACCAACAATCTGCGCCGTATCGGCTATTTCGCGCCGATCGATCCCGCGGGCTTTCCCGACAGGGCGCCGAACTTCGACGCTGTGCCCGACTTCGCCGCCTGGCAGGCCATCAACGCCCAGGGGCTGGTGACGGGCCGGGCGGTGCGTGAATCGGGCGGGCGCATCCGGGTGGAGTTCCGCCTGTGGGACGTGTTCGCCGGCCAGCAGCTCACCGGTCAGCAGTATTACACCGACCCGGTGAACTGGCGGCGCATCGGCCATATCATCTCCGACGCGGTGCTCACCCGCATCACCGGCCTCAAGGGCATGTTCGACACCCGCGTGGTGTTCGTCGACGAGACGGGCACGAAGGAGAATCGCCGCAAGCGGCTCGCCGTGATGGACCAGGACGGCGCCAACCTGCGCTACCTGACGCGCGGCGAGGAACTCGTCGTGTCGCCGCGCTTCTCGCCAGTGTCGCAGGAAGTCGCCTTCATGTCGCAGCGCCTCAACGAGCGCACGCGCGTGCAGCTTCTCAACATCGAGAGCGGCCAGCGTGAGGTCGTCGGCAGCTTTCCCGACATGACGTCGAGCCCCCAGTTCACCCCCGACGGCCAGCAGGTGGTGCTCAGCCTGCAGCAGGGCGGCAACGCCAACATCTACGCCATCGCGCTGCGCTCGCGCACGACGACGCGCATCACCTCGACGAACGCCATCGACACCGCGCCGTCGTTCTCGCCCGACGGCGGCCGCATCGTGTTCGAGTCGGACCGCGGCGGCGGACCGCAGATCTACGTCATGAACGCCGACGGCTCCAACCAGCAGCGCATCTCGTTCGGCGAGGGGCGCTACAGCCAGCCGGTGTGGTCGCCGCGCGGCGACTATATCGCCTTCACGCGCTCGCGCGCCGGCCAGTTCGCCATCGGCATCATGAGGCCCGACGGCTCGGGCGAGCGCATCCTCACCGAAGGCTACCACAATGAAAGCCCCACCTGGGCGCCCAACGGCCAGTTCATCATGTTCTTCAGCGATCCCGGCGGCGAGGGCGGCGGCCGGCTCTATATGGTCGACGTCACCGGGCGCGTCAGGCTGCAGGTGCCGACCCCCTCCTATGCCTCCGATCCCGCCTGGTCGCCGCTGGTGAGCGATCTGCGCTGACGGGCGTGCGTCGATGTCGCGTGCGATTTCGCACAAATAGTGCTATCTGGTTCCGATTTTTTATTTTTCAGGAGAAGTTACGATGTTTGGCCTCAAGGTTTCTGCCGGTTTCAAGGCGGCCGCCATCCTCGCGGCGGTGCTGGCGCTCGGCGCCTGCGCCTCCAAGACCGATCAGGCGGGGGGTGCGGGTGCGGGCGGCGCCTATGGCGCCGGCGCGGCGACGCCGGGCTCGGCGCAGGATTTCGTCGTCAATGTCGGCGACCGCGTGTTCTTCGAGACCGACAGCACCAATCTGTCGGCCACCGCCGTGGCGACCCTCGACGGCCAGGCCGCATGGCTGCAGCGCTACCCGCACTACACCTTCCTGATCGAGGGCCACGCCGACGAGCGCGGCACGCGCGAATACAACTACGCGCTCGGTGCGCGCCGCGCCCAGACGGTGTATGACTACCTCGTCTCGCGCGGCATCCAGTCGAACCGCATCCGCGTCGTGTCCTATGGCAAGGAACGGCCGGTGGCGGTGTGCAACGACATCTCCTGCTGGTCGCAGAACCGCCGCGCGGTCACGGTCCTCGACCGCCCCGCCGGATCGTGAACGGAGACGGCCCGCGGGCGCGCCGCCGTGAGGCCGCCTCCCCGCGGGCCGATTTCTTGCTATCAGGCGATTTCTTGCTATCAGGAAGGGATACTTCCAACTGACGCGGTGGACGGTTTCGGGTAAGAGTATCTGTCCGTGATCGACCGACCATCGCATAGGAGAGGACGAGGTTCTTTGCTGATGACCCTACGTCGTTTATTCGTTTCCGGCGCCGGACGGGCGCTGGCGGCATGTCTGCTGCCGGCGCTGCTGTTCGCCGCGGCTGTCGTGCCCGCCGCCGCGCAGGACGCCTCGGAGTTCTTCCTGCGCCTGAACCGGCTGGAGAACCAGGTGCGGGAGCTCGCCGGCACCGTCGAGAAGCTCGAGTTCGAGAACCGCCGCCTGCAGGACCAGCTCAGGCGCTTCCAGGAGGATGTCGAGTTCCGCTTCCAGGAATCGGAAGGCGGGGGGGCTCCGGCCCAGCCGCCGGCCCGGCAGAAACGCTCCGACCTGACCCCCGCCGCGCCGCAGGCCGACGGTCGGGGTGCGCAGCCGGAGATCACCCAAACCGCGACGCCGGCAGTGCCGGCGTCGTCCATCTCGGCCCAGGCCGTCGCGCCGGGGGCCGCCGCGGCCACCTGGGAAGCCGAGGGCATGGAAGAGGCCGAATTGGCCGAAGGGGACGAAGCGGCCGCCGAGGTCCGGACAGCCCGCGGGACATGGGAGCCGGGCGGGGAGCCCGTGGTCGCCGAGGCGCCGGCGCTGGCCCTGCCGCGGATCGACACCCCGGCCGTCATCGGGCAGGACGTGGACGGCGGCGCTGGCCGGCCGCTCGACCTCGGCGCAGTGGCGGGCGCGGGACGGGCGGATCCGTTCCAGAACCCCCAATCCGCCGCCATCGTGCCGGCCATCGACGCGGCCACTGCCGGCATTCCCTCCGTCGCGGCCACCGCGCCGGGCGACCCGCAGATCGGCTACAGGAATGCCGAGGCGTCGCTGCGCCGGCAGGACTACGAGGCCGCCGAAATGGGGTTTCGCGAATTCCTGCAGAGCCATCCGCGCGACAAGCTGGCGCCCGAGGCCACCTTTCACCTGGGCGAGAGCTATTTTTTCCGGGGCCGCTACCGCGAGGCCGCCGAACAATATCTGAAGCTGACCACCACCTATTCCGCGAGCGCGCTCGCGCCGGAAGGCATGCTCAAGCTCGGGATGTCGCTCGACGCGCTCGGCGCTCGCGACCAGGCCTGCGCGACCTTTTCGGAAACCGCGCGCAAGTTTCCGAGCGCCAGCACCGAAGTGCGGCAGGGGATCGCCCGCGCCCGCAGCCGCGCCAATTGCGCCTGAGGCATGCGCAAGGGCGCCCGGACGGACGCCCGCGCGGACCGCGGCGCCGGGAGTTCCCCGCTGCAAGGCTTTCACTGCAAGGCTTTCACTGCCAGCGTCCGCCCGGTTGAGCCGGCCTCATGACCGACGTTAAAGACATTCCCTCCGTTCAGGACATTGCGCCGCTGTTGCGTGATCCGCGCCGCTCGCCGTTCGATACCGTGGCGGACGACGCGATCGGCGCGCTTTTCGCGCCGCTGTCGTCCGCGCCGGGGCTGGTGCTCGCCGTCTCCGGCGGCCCCGATTCGCTCGCCCTGCTGCTGCTCGCCGCGCGGTGGCGGACGTTGTGCGGCCAGACGTTGCGCGGTGAGGCGGCCGACGGGCCGGCGTTTCTCGTCGCCAGCGTCGATCACGGTCTGCGCCCTTCCGCCGTCGCGGAGGCGCGCGCGGTGGCGGGGCTTGCTGGGCGGCTCGGGTTCGAGGCCCGGGTGCTCGCGTGGCGGGGCGACAAGCCGCGCCACGGCGTGCAGGAGGCCGCCCGCGAGGCGCGCTACCGGCTGCTGGCGGAGGCGGCGCGGGAGATCGGCGCGAGCCACGTCGTCACCGCCCATCACCGCGACGACCAGGCGGAGACGGTGCTGATGCGCCTTGCCGGCGGCAGCGGCGTCGGCGGGCTCGCGGCGATGCGGCCTCTGGCCGCACTGGCGGGAGGGGCCGTGCTGCTGGCCCGGCCGCTGCTCGGCCTGCCCAAGGAGCGGCTCGTCGCCGTCGCGCGCGAGGCGGGCGTCGCCGCCGTCGACGATCCGGCCAACCGCGATCCCCGCTTCGCCCGCGCGCGCCTGCGCGGCCTCGAGGCGGAGCGCGCGGCGCTCGGGCTGAGCACAGGGCGGCTGGCGAAGCTCGCCGAGCGCTGCGCCCGCGCCGACGATGCGCTCACCGCCATCGCCGCCGGGCGTTTTGCCGCGCTGGCGGACGCGGATGCCGACAATCATCACGCAGGACGCCTGACGCTGTCCGCCGAGCTGTGGCGCGAGCCGGAGGAAGTCGTGCTGCGCGTGATGATGCTCGCCGTCGTCCGGGTGACGGAGAGGGCCGGCCGGCCCGTTCCCCTGGAGCGGCTGGAACGCCTCGTGCAGGACATGCGTCTGGCGAGAGAATCGGCCGCCGGCCTGCGCCGCACCCTGCACGGCGCGACGGTGCGCCTTTTGCCGTCGGGCGAGACCGCGCTCGCGCGGGAGCCGCCGCGTCGGCGGGGAACGGGACCGGCCAAGGCCGGCGATGGCGGATAATCCCGCGCGCGGCAGGCAGTTGCGGAAAGCAGGCAGGCTTGCCGGCACGATTATTGTCGGCATCTGCGCCCCCAAGACCTTGGCAAGCGTGGGCGGTACGCCTAAATTACGGCAGGATGCGCTGTAACGCCGGGGCCGAGGATGCGGTGTCGCGGCGGGGCCGCTATCACACGAGGCGCTATCGGCAATCGCGGCCTCTCAACCTTGCGGGATGACAGACACGAGATGAACCCCAATTTTCGGAATTTTGCCCTGTGGGTCATCATATTCCTGCTGGTGCTGGCCCTGGTGAGCCTGTTCCAGAACCCCGGACAGCGCGGCAGCAGCAATGAAATTCCCTATTCGCAGCTCCTGAACGATGCGGAGGCCGGCGGCATTTCCGCTGTCACCATCTCGGGGCAGGAGATCACCGGCACGTACCGGACCGGCGGCACCTTCCGCACCTACGCGCCCTACGATCCCAATCTCGTTTCGACGCTCGCCGAGAAGGGCGTGCAGATCACTGCCCGGCCGCCCAGCGATTCGACCCCCTGGTTCGTGGCGCTGCTGGTCAACTGGCTGCCGCTCATCGTGTTCATCGCCGCGTGGATCTTCCTGTCGCGCCAGATGCAGAACGGCGCGGGGCGGGCCATGGGCTTCGGCAAATCCAAGGCCAAGCTCCTCAACGAGGCGCACGGGCGCGTGACCTTCGAGGACGTCGCCGGCGTCGAGGAGGCCAAGGAGGACCTGCAGGAGATCGTCGAGTTCCTGCGCGACCCGCAGAAGTTCCAGCGCCTCGGCGGGCGCATTCCGCGCGGCGTGCTGCTCGTCGGCCCGCCCGGCACCGGCAAGACGCTCATCGCCCGCGCGGTCGCCGGCGAGGCCAACGTGCCGTTCTTCACGATTTCGGGATCGGACTTCGTCGAGATGTTCGTCGGCGTCGGCGCCTCGCGCGTGCGCGACATGTTCGAACAGGCGAAGAAGAACGCGCCCTGCATCATCTTCATCGACGAGATCGACGCCGTCGGCCGCCACCGCGGCGCCGGGCTCGGCGGTGGCAACGACGAGCGCGAGCAGACGCTGAACCAGCTCCTCGTCGAGATGGACGGCTTCGAGGCCAACGAGGGCGTGATCATCATCGCCGCCACCAACCGGCCCGACGTGCTCGACCCTGCGCTGCTGCGTCCCGGCCGCTTCGACCGCCAGATCGTGGTGCCGAACCCCGACGTGCTGGGCCGCGAGCGCATCCTGCGCGTGCACGTGCGCAAGGTGCCGCTGGCGCCGGACGTCGACCTCAAGACCATCGCCCGCGGCACGCCCGGCTTCTCGGGCGCCGACCTGATGAACCTCGTCAACGAGGCGGCGCTGCTCGCGGCCAGACGCGGCAAGCGCATCGTCACCATGGCGGAGTTCGAGGACGCCAAGGACAAGGTCATGATGGGCGCCGAGCGGCGTACCCTCGTCATGAGCGAGGAGGAGAAGCGCCTCACCGCCTATCACGAGGCCGGCCACGCCATCGTGGCGCTCAACGTGCCCGCGACCGATCCCGTGCACAAGGCGACCATCATTCCGCGCGGGCGCGCGCTCGGCATGGTCATGCAGCTGCCCGAACGCGACAAGCTCTCCATGAGCTACGAGCAGATGACCTCGCGGCTCGCCATCATGATGGGCGGGCGCGTGGCGGAGGAGATCATCTTCGGCCACGACAAGGTGACCTCGGGCGCCGCCTCCGACATCCAGCAGGCGACGCGCCTCGCGCGGGCCATGGTGACCCAGTGGGGCTTCTCCCAGGAGCTCGGCACCGTCATGTACGGCGAGAACCAGGACGAGGTGTTCCTCGGCATGTCGGTCGGCCGCCAGCAGAACGTGTCCGAGGCGACGGCGCAGAAGATCGACGCCGAGGTCCGCCGCTTCGTCGAGGCCGGACTGGTCGAGGCGCGCCGCATCCTCGTCGAGAAGGGCGACGATCTCGAACGGCTGGCCCACGGCCTGCTCGAATACGAGACGCTCTCTGGCGACGAGATCGTCAACCTGCTCAACGGCAAGCCGCCGGTGCGCGATGCCGGCGATCCCACGCCCTCGCGCGGCTCGCCCGTGCCCTCGGCCGGGCGCAACAAGCCCAAGGACGAACCGGGGCAGGGGCTGGAGCCGCAACCGCAACCCTGACCTCGGGCGATCCTGACGGGTCAGGCCCAGCAAGACGACGGCCGGAGCGATCCGGCCGTTTTCATGTCCGCCGACACATTTGCCCATAATTCTTGAATTGATCGCGCCGCGCCCGACGGTATTAGGATTTTGAAAGTGGTTGCCTGTACCATGTCTGCTCGCGATGCGCCGGGAGCGTGATGCCGAGACGCAACGCAGCAAGCCGCAAACCATCGGGCAGCAGAGCGCCAAGTCATGAAACACACAGTCACGAAACGCCGAGCAAGTCAGCGTGAGCCAGCGGAACGACAGATGACGCGCAGCTATTTTGGAACCGACGGAATTCGTGGTCGCGCCAACTCGGTGATCACCCCCGAGCTGGCGCTGAAGGTGGGGCAGGCGGCGGGGCTCACCTTCCGCCGCGGCGACTACCGCAACCGCGTCGTGATCGGCAAGGACACGCGGCTTTCCGGCTACATGATCGAGAACGCGCTCGTCGCCGGGTTCACCTCGGTGGGCATGGACGTGCTGCTGCTCGGCCCGATGCCGACCCCCGCCGTGGCGATGCTGACGCGCTCCATGCGCTGCGATCTCGGCGTGATGATCTCCGCCTCCCACAACCCTTACGAGGACAACGGCATCAAGCTGTTCGGTCCCGACGCCTACAAGCTGTCGGACGAGGTCGAGGGCGAGATCGAGGCGCTGATCGGCGCCGATCTGCGGCTTCGGCTCACCAGCTCCGAGCGCATGGGTCGCGCCAAGCGCATCGAGGGCGCGCACGCGCGCTATATCGAATTCGCCAAGCGCACCCTGTCGCACAACGGCGGCGCGCCGGAGAAGGCGCTCAGCCTCGACGGCCTGCGCATCGTGGTCGACTGCGCCAACGGCGCGGGCTACCGCGTCGCCCCGGAGGCGCTGTGGGAGCTGGGCGCGGAGGTGGTCGCCATCGGCGTGGAGCCGGACGGCTTCAACATCAACCGTGACGTGGGCTCGACCGCGCCCGCCGCCCTCATCGCCAAGGTGCACGAGACGCGCGCCGACATCGGCATCGCGCTCGACGGCGACGCCGACCGGGTCATCATCGTCGACGAGAAGGGGCGCGTCGTCGACGGCGACCAGCTCATGGCGGCCATCGCCACGCTGTGGAAGGAGGACGGACGCCTGTCCCGCCCCGGCCTCGTCGCGACCGTGATGTCGAACCTCGGCTTCGAGCGCTATCTGCGCAGCATCGGGCTTGAACTCGCCCGCACGGCGGTGGGCGACCGCTACGTGCTGGAGCGCATGCGGGCGGAGGGATACAACCTCGGCGGCGAGCAATCCGGCCACGTCATCATGGCCGATTACGGCACGACCGGCGACGGCCTGCTGGCGGCGCTGCAGCTGCTCGCCGTGATCCGCCGCCGCAACAGGCCGGTGAGCGAGGTCTGCCACCTGTTCGAGCCGCTGCCGCAGGTGCTCAGGAACGTGCGCTTCGCCAAGGGCGCGCCCTCGGACGAGGTGATCTCGCCGGTGGTGGAGCGCGGGCGCGAACGCCTCGGCCAGGGCGGACGCCTGCTCGTGCGCCCCTCCGGCACCGAGCCCGTCATCCGCGTCATGGGCGAGGGCGACGACCGCGCGCTGGTGCATGCCGTGGTCGACGACATCGTCGAGGAGCTGTCGAAAGCCGTGGCCTGACGCGATGGTCCCCCATTCCCCGCTTGGTTAACGGATAGGGTTAATGCGTTGTTTACCCTATTCGGTGACAGTGCCTCCAGACCCGCCCTCATCGGGCGGCGGGGTTCCGGAGGCAAGGGCGGATGGCGTTTCGAAGAATCTGTATCGGCGCGGCGGGTGCGCTGGCGGCTTTCCTGATGGCGGCTCCCGCCGGGGCCGACGATGTCCCGCTCGGGCTTCAGACCGCTGAACCGGCCGCCGCCGCCGCCGACGCGCTGCCGGAAGCGCCCGATCTCGACGCCATCCCGTTTTTCGCCGCCGGCGACAATGCCTTCTACCTGCGGGCCGATGCCGGATTCGGCGCGCTCACCGCCGGCAGCGCGCTGACCGCCAACGGCCGCTTCAATCCCGGCCTCTCCGGACCCTTCATCGCCGGCGCGGGCGTCGGCTACAGGTTCGGCTACGTCCTGCGCGCGGATGTCACGGCCGAATATCGCTCGCGCGCGGACATCCACACCGCCGACGGGGTGCGTGCCCGCCTGTCGGGCGCGACGGTGCTCGCCAATCTCTATGCCGACATCGGCACCTGGCACGGCGTCACGCCCTATGTCGGCGCGGGCGCGGGCGTGGCGTGGAACCGGCTTGCCGGCGCGTTCGGAGATCGGGACCGGACGAACTTCGCCTGGGCGCTCGGCGGCGGCTTCGCCGTCGAGGTGACGCCACAGGTGAGCCTCGATATCAGCTACCGCTATCTTCACACGGGCGCGGTGCGCTCGCCGACGCTCGCGCTGCGCGAAAGCGGCTCGCACGACGTGCGCATCGGCCTGCGCTGGTGGTTCGGCAAGGCGGCTGCCGGCGATCTGCCCTGACAGCGATTTTTCCAGTTCATTGATGGCGTGAGTGAAGCCGGCGATGCGGAAGGCAGGTTCCGCATCGCCGGCTTTGTGTCATTTCGGTGCATTAAAAATGACGCACCGCAGCGCACTGTCATGCCTTCGTTATTGGGGTATGGCAAAGACTCGCGGAACGAAGAGCCAGTATTCCAGCCGGACGTTTCACTATTGGATGGGTTTGTTCCGGCTCAAGGCTGACGGATGGGAACTCTGGTATGGTGCACCGCGGCTCTTCCCGCATATTGTATCGCCTTTATCGAATGTTTGCCGTGCTTCCCGCGCCGGGGTACGGCTCGCGCATACCGGCGCGCAGGGTCGGCCCGTCCGGGCCGGTGACCCGTAACGATGGATGGAGTGCAGGATATGACGCAGGCAAACGATTCCCTGAATGATCGGATCGCGCTGGCCGCGAAAATCGTTGACGAGCAGCTTGCCGCGGCCCGGCGGGTCGGCTCCAACCTGTCTGAGGCAAGCCGGACCATCGCGACCACGCACACCAGCGAAGCCATCGACCGCTTCACGCGCCGCCAGGAGGCGCTCGCCTCGATCAACCCGCTCGACCTCGCCAAGAACTGGGCCGACTACCTCGTGGACACGGCCGAGCGCTCCGTGCTCTATCTCGACATCCTGCGCCAGCGCGGCAACAACTATCTCGCCCATGAGGCGGCGGGCATGCCCCCGGTGCTCGATTTCGAGTACGAGACCATCATCGACGGCCGTTCGCTGGCACGCCCGGTCAACTACTCGCTGCTGCGCATCCTGCCGCCGGCCGGCGTCACCGTGGACGACGAGAAGCGTCCCTTCGTGGTGATCGACCCGCGCGCCGGCCACGGCGCCGGTATCGGCGGCATGAAGCCCGTCAGCCAGGTGGGCGTGGCGCTGCACGCGGGCCATCCCTGCTACTTCGTCGTGTTCCGCCCGCGCCCCGAGCCCGGCCAGACCCTCGCGGACGTCACCGAAGCCGAGGGCCTGTTCCTGAACGAGATCGCCGAGCGCCACCCGAAGGCCCCGCGCCCCGTCGTGGTCGGCAACTGCCAGGGCGGCTGGGCCAGCATGCTGCTCGCCTCCTCGAACCCGGAAAAGACCGGCGCCGTCGCCATCTCCGGCGCGCCGCTGTCCTACTGGTCGGGCAAGGAAGGCGGCAGCCCGATGCGCTATTCGGGCGGCCTCAACGGCGGCGTGGTCCCGGCGCTGTTCTCGTCGGACCTCGGCAACGGCCTGTTCGACGGCTCGGCCCTGGTGACCAACTTCGAGAACATGAGCCCCGGCAATACCTGGTGGAAGAAGTATTACAACCTCTATGCCAAGGTCGACACCGAGGGCCCGCGCTTCCTTGAGTTCGAGCGCTGGTGGTCCGGCTTCTTCTTCATGAACGAGGCCGAGATCCGCTGGATCGTCGAGGACCTGTTCATCGGCAACAAGCTCGGCCAGGGCATCTCCAAGCTCGGCCACAAGAGCGTCGACCTGCGCGACATCGCCTGCCCGGTGATCGTGTTCGCCTCGGTGGGCGACAACATCACCCCGCCGCAGCAGGCGCTCGACTGGATCGTCGACCTCTACGGCACGACCGAGAACATCAAGGCGCGCGGCCAGCGCATCATCTACATCATCCACCAGTCGATCGGCCACCTCGGCATCTTCGTGTCGGCGAAGGTCGCCGGCCGCGAGCACAGCGCCATCTCCGACACCATCGAGGCCATCGAGGCGCTGGCGCCCGGCCTCTACGAGCTGGTGCTGGAGGACGGCAAGGACCGCCTGCATATCAGCCTTGAGCCGCGCACCATCGACGACATCAAGGCGCTCGATGACGGTGTGGACGAGAACGCTTCCTTCGCGGCCGTGGCCCGCCTGTCGGAGTTCGGCGCGCAGCTCTACGAGCTGACCCTGCGCCCGCTCGTCCGCTCGCTGGTGACGCCGCAGAGCGCGGACCAGTACTTCAAGTCGGCGTGGCCGCGCGTGCAGCGCGTCGCGGTCTCCGACCAGAACCCGCTCGTCGCGCCCATCGCCGGCCTCGCCGAGCAGGTGCGCCAGAACCGTCATCCGGCCGCCGCGGACAATCCGTTCGTCGCGCTGCAGAACGTGTGGGCCGACGCGATCGAGAACACGCTCGACGCGTTCCGCGATGTCGGCGATGCGGCCAAGGAACTGGCCTTCATCTCGATCTACAGCACGCCCTGGATGCAGTACATCGGCAACGAGGAGCTGCGCCGCCGCGCTGCCCTGAGCGATAACAACGAAGTGGACCTGCGCGCCCGCACCGAGGTGCAGCAGATCCTCGCCAACATCGACCGGGGCGGCTTCTCGGAAGGCGTCGTGCGCATCCTGATCTTCCTGGCGAAGGCCCGCGGCGGCGCCGTGCGCCGTACCCGCCTCGCCCGCTCGGCCCAGGTGCTGACCCGGACGGCGCCCTTCGACACGCTGAGCGAGCCGGCCCGCGCCCGCCTCATCCACGAGCAGAGCGTCATCGTCGAGCTCGAACCCGAGCAGGCACTCGCCACCCTGCCGGACCTCATCAAGGACCCGGCCGAGCGCAAGCGCGCCATCGACCTCGCCGTCGAGATCGCGGGCCCGACCCGCGAGGAGATCGACCCCAACGCGCTCGTCAAGCTGCAGGAGATCGAGGCGACCTTCGCGGCGGCGCAGCACGCCAAGCCCGTGGCCGTCGCCGCGGCGGAGTGAAGACCGCTTCCCCGGGGCGCTTCGGGGACCCTTCCCCTCAAGCGCCCGCTGGGACCTTTCCCAAGGAGATTGAACGATGTCGGACAACGCAACCGTTCGCAACACGACCTGGGACGAGTTGAAGGTCGGCGACGAGGCCTCCGTGGAGCGCACGGCTTCCGCGCAGGACTTCTACCTGTTCGCCCATGTCACGGGCAACATCAACCCGGCCAACCTGCCGGGCAACGAGGAGGCCGAGCCGTTCGCGCCCTCCATGTGGATCGGTTCGCTCATCTCGGCGGTGCTCGGCAACCGCCTGCCGGGGCCGGGCACGCTCTACCGCCTGCAGAACCTCGTTTTCCATGAGCGCGTACGCATCGGCGACAAGCTCGTCGCCCATGCCCGCGTCACGGAAAAGGGCGAGAAGCCGCTGGCGAGGTTCGAGACCCGCGTGACCAAGGCCGACGGCACCCTCGTCGCCGAGGGCACCGCCGAGGTCGAGGCGCCGCTCGCCACCATCGAGGCGGACGCCCGCGCGCTGCCGGAACTGATCCTCGACGAGCACGACCACTTCGGCAAGCTCGTGGACGTCGCGGCGGGGCTGCCGCCGCTGCCGACCGCCGTGGTGTCGCCCGACGATCACAACTCGCTGGGCGGAGCGGTGCTCTCGGCGCAGAAGGGCCTGATCGTCCCGATCCTGATCGGCGAGCGCCCGGCCATCGAGAAGGCCGCCGCGGAACTTGGCGCCGACATCAGCGGCTACCAGATCATCGAGGTCGAGGGCCATTCGGCCGCGGCGGCCAAGGCTGTGGCGCTGGTCCATGCCGGCGAGGCGCGCGCCATCATGAAGGGCAACATCCACTCGGACGAGCTGCTCGCCCAGGTGGTGAAGCGCGACGGCGGCCTGCGGTCCTCGCGGCGCATCAGCCACACCTTCGTGCTCGACGTGCCGACCCTCGACCATCTGCTGTTCATCTCGGACGCGGCCATCAACATCGCGCCCGATCTCCTGACCAAGGTCGACATCACCCAGAACGCCATCGACCTCGCCATCGCCTGCGGCCTGAAGCAGCCGCGTGTGGGCGTGCTGTCGGCGGTGGAGACGGTCAATGTCAACATCCCCTCGACGATGGATGCCGCGATCCTGTCCAAGATGGCCGACCGCGGCCAGATCAAGGGCGCCATCGTCGACGGGCCGCTCGCCATGGACAACGCCATGGACACCGAGGCGGCGCGTACCAAGGGCATCACGTCGCTGGTGGCGGGCCAGGCCGATGTCCTGATCGTGCCCAACCTCGAGGCGGGCAACATGCTGGCCAAGGAGCTGACCTTCGTCGGCCGCGCCGAGGCCGCCGGCCTCGTGCTCGGCGCCAAGGCGCCGGTGATGCTGACGAGCCGCGCCGACAACGACCGCGCGCGTCTGGCCTCGGCTGCGCTCGCCCAGCTCTACGACTACTGGCGCCGCAACGGCCGCGCGTTCGAGCCGGGCGCCGACACGGCGCTCGCCAACGCCGCCGAATGATCCTCAAAGGGCCGGCTCGACCAAGCCGGCCCTTTCCGTCCGCCGTCCGGTTTTCCTGAAGGAATGACTTCATGTCCAAGACCCTTATCGTGCTGAACGCGGGATCGTCCTCGATCAAGTTCGTGGTGTTCGATGTCACCGAAGGCAAGCCGGTCAATCTGGCGAACGGCCAGATTGAGGGGCTTGGCGCCTCTGTCACCCGCTTCTCCGCCAAGGACGGCGAGGGCCAGTCGCTGGGCGAGCGCGACTTCGACAAGGTGAGCGGTGCGATCGAGAACCACGCCCAGGCCGTCGATGTGATCCTCAGGTGGATCGAGGACACGTTCCCCGGTTCCGAGGTGGTCGCCGTCGGCCACCGCGTCGTGCACGGCGGCGTGCGCTTCACCAAGCCGGTGCTGGTCACGGATGACGTGGTCGCCGGGCTGGCGGAGCTGACGCCGCTCGCGCCGCTGCACCAGCCGCACAACGTCGCCGGCATCCGCGCCGCGCAGCACGCCTTCCCCGGTGTGCCGCAGGTGGCGGTGTTCGACACCTCGTTCCACCGCGGCCACGCCTTCGTCAACGACACCTTCGCCATTCCGCGCGAGTACTACAACGAGGGCGTCCGCCGCTACGGCTTCCACGGCGTGTCCTATGAATACGTGACCCGCCGCCTGAAGCAGATCGCCCCGCTCGACGCGGAAGGCCGAGTGATCATCGCGCATCTGGGCAACGGCGCCTCCATGTGCGCCGTGCGCTACGGCCATTCCATCGCCTCCACGATGGGCTTCTCGGCCCTCGACGGCCTGCCGATGGGCACCCGCTGCGGCAACCTCGATGCCGGCGTGCTGCTCTATCTGCTCGACCAGAAGGGGCTGAACTCGTCGCAGATCCGCGAGATCCTGTACTCGCAGTCGGGCCTGCTCGGCCTTTCCGGCATCTCGCAGGACATGCGCGAACTGGAGGCGTCCGACAAGCGCGAGGCGCGCGAGGCCATCGATTACTTCGTGAATCGTGTGCGCCGCGAAGTGGGCGCGCTCTCGGCGGCGCTCGACGGCCTCGACGCCGTCGTGTTCTGCGGCGGTATCGGCGAGAACTCCTGGCGCGTGCGCGAGCGCGTGCTGCAGGGCCTGCAATGGATCGGCATCGACCTCGACGAGGAGGCGAACCACCGCAACGCCCGCCTCATCTCCTCGCCGCTGTCGCGCGTGCGCGTCTACATCGTGCGCACCAACGAGGGGCTGATGATCGCCGAGCACACGCTCACCGTCCTCGGCCTCGCCAGCCCGGAGATCCAGGCGTTCTCCAAGGACGGCGAGCCGGCCCACCACGCGGCCGAGTGAACCGGAACCGCTCACAGAGACGATGGAGGAGCGGGCCGGGCGCCCGCTCCTTCCGTTTCCCGGTTATGGAAAAGTGATGCTCATTCGAAGGGATAGAGATCGGGACGGCTTGTCGGCGACTGGTTGTCCCGATCGATCCAGTCCCTGAGCATCCTGCGCGCCTCTTCGCGGTGCTCGGGCTTGATCGCCCCCGCGATCGTCCCGAACACGGCGGCGAGCACGGCGATGTCATCCGAAAATCCGATCAGCGGCAGGATGTCGGGCACGGCGTCGAGGGGCAGGATGAAGTAGCCGAGTGCGGCGAGCAGCAGGTAGCGCACCCGCGGCGGGGTGGAGGGGTCCTTCACGCACAGGTAGGCGGCGACCAGATCCTCCGCGAACGGCAGGTTGTTGGCGACGCGCTTCAGCGCCTTCCAGAATTTGCGCGATATGCTGTCCTCGTCACGCGCGGCGCGGCGCATGGCGTCCATCTCCTCCCTGGTCAGAAGTCGGGCCAGAAGCTCGGCCATGATCGTCATCTCTCCTTCACGGACGGAACACGTCCCCGTCGCGATATGGTGACGGCCGCCGCGGCCGGCAAGCGCTGCGCCGGCTGCCAGGTATTACGGCGCCGGATTGCTGTTCAACTGGTGGATGGCGTCGATCCGCTCCTCGATCTCGGGCGTGATGGCGATCTCGGCCGCGTCGATGTCGGCCTTCAACTGCGCGATCGACGTCGCGCCGATGATCGTCGAGGCGACGAAGGGCCGGCTGTGCACGAAGGCGATGGCGAATTGCGCCGGATCGAACCCGAGTTCCGCCGCGAGGTCCACATAGGCGTTGATGGCCGTCTCGGCGCCGGGCTTCTCATAGCGCTGCATGCGGTTGTACAGCCGTTTGCGGGAGCCTTCGGGCAGCGCGCCGTCGCGATATTTACCGGTGAGATAGCCCTGGGCCAGCGGCGAATAGGCCAGCAGGCCGACCTTCTCCCGCACCGCGATTTCGGCGAGCCCGGTCTCGAAGACCCGGTTGACGAGCGAGTACGCGTTCTGGATCGACTGGACGCGGGCCTGACGCCGCACGCTGGCATGATGCAGGAAGGTCATCAATCCCCAGGGCGATTCGTTGGACACGCCGATGTAGCGCACCTTGCCGGACTTCACGAGATCGTCGAGCGCGTCGAGGATTTCGGGGATCGGATTTTCGCGGACGGTGTTGCTCGTATCGCGAAAGATGGTCGGGACCGAGCCGAAGGTCGAAACGGCGCGATCGGGAAAATGAAGCTGGTACAGGTCGATATAGTCGGTCTGCAGCCGCTTCAGGCTTTTTTCCACCGCCTCCGATATCTGCTTGCGGTTGAGCTCGGTGGGCGACCCGTCATCGCGGAACCAGGTGTTCTGCGAGCGCCCCGCCACCTTGGTGGCGATGACAACCTTGTCGCGGTTGCGCCGCTCCCGGAGCCAGTTGCCGATGATGCGCTCGGTGCTGCCCTGGGTCTCGGGCTTGGGCGGCGTCGAATACATCTCGGCGGTGTCGAGGAAGTTGATGCCACGCTCCAGCGCGTAGTCGAGCTGGGCGTGTCCTTCGGCCTCGGTGTTCTGATCGCCCCAGGTCATGGTGCCGAGCGTGATGCTGGGAATGGTCAGGTCCGTGCGGCCAAGCTTGCGATAGACGATCGACATGTCAACTCCGGCGATTGGTGGCGTGGCTCAGGTGGCTCATTGGGCGGGAGGAAGGCTGGCAATGAAGCGCTCGACGGTGGGCAGGATACGCTCCACGATGACCCCGACCCCGGCCGCATTGGGATGCAGGCCGTCGGGCAGGACGTGGTCCGAATTTCCAGCTACTCCATCGAGAAAGAATGGATAAAGCACGAGATCGTGCCTGCTGGCAAGGTCGGTGTAGATGCCCTCGAAACGGCGCGCGTAGTCCTCCCCCAGATTGGGCGCGGCGCGCATGCCGGCGAGCAGCACGGCGATGCCGCGTTCCTTCAGCCGCGTGACGATGGCGTCGAGCGCCTTCTCGGTGACGGCGGGATCGACGCCGCGCAGCATGTCGTTGGCCCCGAGCTCCAGGATGACCGCGCGCGTGCCCTCGGGCACCGACCAGTCGAGGCGCGCGAGGCCGCCGCTCGCGGTATCGCCGGACACCCCGGCGTTGGCGATCGCGACATCGTGTCCGCGCGCCTTGAGGGCCGCCTCCAGCAGCACCGGGAAGGCGGCCGTCTGCGGCAGGGCGTATCCGGCCGTGAGGCTGTCGCCGAACGCGACGATGCGCAGCGGCTCGGCCGAGGCCGGGCGCGGTATGGCGGCGAGGATCATGAGGGCCAATCCCAGAAGCAGGGCCAAGGGCCCGGCGGGGATTGTCGTCCGCGCGGCCGCGGGCTGCTCACGATGATGTTTGCGCAATATCTGTCCAAAGAGCAGTCCGAACACGTGAACCTCCTTGCTGCGGCCGCGTTGTGCCGTCAACATGGCGGTATCGGTCCGCAATTGCAAAGCAGCCAGAAAGTCAGACACGCTCATGACATCCTTCCCTCCGGCCGATGTTTCCGCGTTGGGCGACGACACCTCCCGGCCCGCGGGCGGCGACCCGGAGCCCATGGTGAAACTGCGCTCCGTGCGTCTTGGCCTCGGCCGCGGGCCGGCGCGGGTCGAGGCGCTGAAGGGCGTGTCGCTCGACGTCGCGCACGGCGAGGCGGTGGGCCTGGTGGGGCCGTCGGGGTCCGGCAAGTCGAGCCTGCTAATGACGCTCGCGGGGCTGGAGCGGGTGGATTCGGGCAAGGTCTTCGTCAACGGCTTCGACATCACCGACCTCGACGAGGACCAGCTGGCGCGCTTTCGGGGCAAGTACATCGGCATCGTGTTCCAGTCGTTCCATCTGGTGCCGACGATGACGGCGCTGGAGAACGTCGCGCTGCCGCTGGAGCTCGCCGGCGCCTCCGACCCGCTCGCCAGGGCGGGCCGCGCGCTGGAGCGGGTGGGACTGAAGGGCAGGCTCGGCCATTATCCGGCGCAGCTGTCGGGCGGTGAGCAGCAGCGCGTCGCCATCGCCCGCGCGGTCGTCGGCAAGCCGCCGCTGATCGTCGCCGACGAGCCGACCGGCAACCTCGACGAGGACACCGGCCGCGCCATCGTCGACCTGCTGTTCTCGCTGCGGCGCGACGAGGGGGCGACGCTGGTGCTCGTCACCCACGATCCGGTGCTCGCCGCGCGCTGCGACCGCACCGTGCGCCTGCGGTCGGGGCTGATCGAGACCGCCCCGGCCACACAGGCGCAACCCGCATGAGCCGGCCGCTCGCCCTCGTGCTGCGGCTGGCGCTTCGCGACATGCGCGGCGGCTTGAGCGGCTTCGGCATCTTCCTCGCCTGCATCGCGCTCGGCGTAGCGGCCATCGCCGGCGTGGGCTCGGTGGCGCGCTCGCTGACCGAGGGGCTGGCGCGCGAGGGCCGTGCCATCCTGGGCGGCGACGTGGCCGTGACGCTCACACAGCGCGAGGCGACGGCGCCGGAGCTGGCGTTCCTGCGCGCGGAAAGCGGGGGGCCGGGCGCGCTGTCGCACGTCACCGACCTGCGCGCCATGGCGGTGGCGGCGAACGGCGAGGCCGCGCTCGTGGAGGTGAAGGCGGTCGACGATGCCTATCCGCTGGTCGGCGTGCTCGCGACCGTGCCGGCGCTCGACCGTCCGCCGCTGTTCGGCCAGACGGGAGGGCGCTTCGGCGCGGTCGCCGACCCGGCGCTGCTGGCGCGGCTCGGGCTCGGCGTGGGCGAGGAGGTGCGCCTCGGCGCGCTGACGCTGACGATCCGCGCCGAACTCGACTCCGAGCCCGACAAGGTCGGGGCCGGCATCGGCTTCGGCCCACGCCTCATGATCTCCGGCGAGGCGCTGGCGCGCACCGGGCTGGTGCAGCCGGGCAGCATCGTGCAGCATTCCTATCGGCTCGTCCTGCCCGATGGAGCGTCCGATGCCGCCCTGCAGCGCTTTTCCGAACGCGCCGCCGCCGCCTTCCCCGACGACGGCTGGCGCATCCGCAACCGGCAGGACGCCGCGCCGCAGCTGCAGCGGCGCATCGAGCAGTTCACCCAGTATCTGACGCTCGTCGGCATGGCGGCGCTGCTCGTCGGCGGCGTCGGCGTGGCGAACGCGGTGCGCGGCTTCGTCGACCGTCGGCGCACCACCATGGCCACCCTCAAGGCGGTGGGCGCGTCGGGCGGCGTCGCGGTCGCGGTGGCGCTGGCCGAGGTGATGCTGATCGCCGCTCTCGGCATCGCCGGGGGGCTGGTGCTCGGCGCGCTGATGCCCTTCGTGGTGGCGTGGCTCGGGCAGGACCTGCTGCCGCTGCCCATCGCGCCCCGGCTCGCGCCCATGGAGTTGCTGGCGGCCGCCGTCTACGGCGCACTGACCGCGCTCGCCTTCTCGCTCGGGCCGGTCGGGCGCGTGCACGACGTGCCGGTGGCGGCGCTGTTCCGCGACCATGTCGAGGTGGCGGACATCCGCCCGCGCCGGCGCTACCGTCTCGCGGCGCTGGCGGCGGGGGCGCTGCTCGTCGTCGTGGCGCTGGCGCTCGCCCATGACGTGCGCGTGGCGGCGGTGTTCCTGCTGGCGGCGGCCGGGGCGTTCCTGCTGCTGCGGCTCGTGGCGCTCGGGCTGATGCGCGCCGCCCGCGCGCTGCCGCACCCGCCGGGCCCGACATGGCGGCTGGCGCTCGCCAACCTGCACCGGCCCGGCGCGCTCACGCCCGCGCTGGTGCTCTCGCTGGGGCTCGGCGTGACGCTGGTGGTGACGCTCTCCCTCATCGATGCCGGCCTGCGGCGTGAGCTGACCCGCTCGCTGCCCGAGCGCGCGCCGGCTTTCTTCTTCCTCGATGTGCAGGCGAACGAGGCCGAGGCCTTCGAGGCCTATCTGCGCGAGGCCGTGCCCGGCGGCGCCGTCGAGCGCGTGCCGATGATGCGCGGCCGCATCGTCTCGCTCAGGGGTATCCGCGCCCAGGACTATCCATCGCCCGAGGAGGTCGCCTGGGTGCTGGAGGGCGACCGGGGCATCACCTTCGCCGACGCGCCGCCGGCGGGCAGCGCCGTTCTCGCCGGCGAGTGGTGGCCCGCCGGCTACAGCGGCCCGCCGCTGGTGTCCTTCGACGCCGAGATCGCCCGCCGGCTCGGCCTTGCTGTCGGCGACACGGTGGTCGTCAACGTGCTGGGGCGCGAGATCGCGGTGACCATCGCCAATCTGCGGTCGGTGGAATGGCGCACGCTCGGCATCAATTTCGTCATGGTGTTCTCGCCCAACACCTTCGCCGGCGCACCCTATACCGTGCTCGCCACGCTGACGGAGCCGCCGGGGGCGGAGCCGGCGCGCAATCTGTCGCTGATCCGCGAGATCGCAGCCCGCTTCCCGGCCGTTTCCAGCGTGCGGGTACGGGACGTGCTGGCGGCGGTCAACGAGATGGCGGGACAGCTTGCGGTCGCGATCGCGGCGGCGAGCGCGGTGGCGCTGATCGCGAGCGCCCTGGTGCTCGGCGGCGCGCTCGCCGCCGCGCACCGGGCGCGGCTCTACGATGCCGTGATCCTGAAGACGCTCGGCGCGACCCGCGCCCGGCTGCTCGGCGCCTACGCGCTCGAATACGGGATCATCGCGCTCGTTTCCGCCGCGGTCGGCTTCGCCGCCGGTGCCGCCGCTGCGGCGGTGATCATGACGCAGGTGATGCGCCTGCCGGCCACTTTCGTGGCCGGGCCCGCGCTCGTCGCGGCGTTCCTCGCGGTCGCCGTCGCGGTCGCGCTGGCGCTCGCCGGCACCTGGCGGGTGCTCGCCCAGCGCCCAGCGCCCTACCTGCGCGAGCAGTAGGGCAGCGAGGTGAACCGGCCACATGAACGGCTTGTAACCTCAATTGTCTTGTATCGAAGCCCGATGCGGACCATATTACCTTGGACGTTCGCATCGGCGGACGATTGATTGACGCATCAGACTTTGCCGAGAAACGCTCTTTTCGGTTTGATGCTTTGGTTTCGGGGGAGAATGTCATGTCGGATTGGAACCGCAATGCGCCGGCCTACGGGCATGGTGCGGCCCGGGCTGGCAGCGCGGAGCTCGATCAGGGCCTGCGCGCTTTCATGCTCGGCGTGTACAACAACATGGTGCTTGGCCTTGCCATCACCGGGCTCGCCTCGCTCGGCGTGTTTCTGGCGGCCGTCACCAGCGATCCCGCCGCCGCCGTGGCGAACGTGGGCGGGGGCCTGTTCCTGACGCAGTTCGGCTACGCGCTGTTCGCCACGCCGCTCAAGTGGGTCGCGATCCTCGCGCCGCTGGCGATGGTGTTCTTCATCAGCTTCCGCATCGAGCGGATGCAGGCCGGCACGGCGCGGGCGCTGTTCCTCGTCTATGCCGCGCTGATGGGCGTATCGATCTCGTCGATCTTTCTCGTCTACACACAGGCCTCGATCGTGCAGGTGTTCTTCATCACGGCCGCCGCTTTCGGCGCGCTGAGCCTCTACGGCTATACGACGAAGCGCAACCTGTCGGGCATGGGCTCGTTCCTGGTGATGGGCCTGTTCGGGCTGATCATCGCCATGGTTGTGAACCTGTTCCTGCAGTCGAGCGGCCTCCAGTTCGTGCTCTCGATCCTCGGCGTGCTGATCTTCGCCGGCCTTACCGCCTGGGACACGCAGCGCATCAAGGAGATGTACTACGAGCTCGACGGCGGCGAGGTGGCAATGAAGAAGTCGGTGCTGGGCGCGCTGAGCCTGTACCTGAACTTCATCAACATGTTCCTGTTCCTGCTGCAGCTCTTCGGCCAGCAGCGCAACTGACGGGCGAGGGCGCAAGACGCCCCGTGACGTGACGGACCCCGGCGGCGACGCCGGGGTTTTTCATTGCCGGAGTGTTTTTCAGAGCATTCCTCCTTTTCGTTGAAACGGAGGAATGCTCTGTCTCTTTAGTTTTTGCGCAATTCCGGACGCAAAACCGGTTCTCACTGTTGCTGGAATTGCTTTAGCGCACGATCTTCAGCGGCTTGTCGAGCACGGCGAGCACGCGCGCGAGATCGCCGCCGCGTTTCAGGATGAGGCCCGAAGCCGCCACTGCAGCGTATTCGCCCTGCTTGCGGGCGAGGCGCGGCGTCTTCTCGATCCGGTAGAGCGGCACTTCGGACGAGCGGCGGTACACCGAGAAGATGGCCTGATCGCGCAGGAAATCCATGGCGTAGTCGCGCCATTCGCCCGCGGCCACCTTGCGGCCGTAGAGCCCGAAGATGAGCCGCAGTTCGCCCTGGCTGAAGGTGACGGGGCCCGGCTGGCCGTGCCCCTGCTGCGCGGAAGCCTGCGGGGCAGGGGCGTGATCGCCCGCCCGGGGTAACGGGCGCGCGATCGGGATGACCGCAGCCCGCGACGTCTCGTGACGGCGCGCGTCGGGCCCACGGAAGCCCCCTGCAAGCGACCCTGTGCTCTGCTCGGGATCTCCGCTTCCCGCCTCGCTCAAACCGCTCTCCCACCATTGACGATGCCCGTCGCATCAATGTCATGATGGCCGTCGCGGATGCGGGATGCAAGTCCCCGGCGGCCCTGTGACCAGTTCAAAAGCCGCTGGTGCGGCATTTTCAGGGGGAAATGTCTTGAGAATACCATCCAGCAGTCGCCGGATCGCCGTCATGTGGCCGCAATCCTCGGCAAAATAGCAATCGTCATCTGGATGGTCCGGTGGTTCGGGGCGTCGAATTTCATAGCCCCCCAGCCCCATCGACGTTTCGGCCTCCGGGCTATCCAGATGCGGATTTCCTCCAGGATGCTTGTTCGGTTGCGTAGCATGCCGCCAACCCGATCCGGATTACCGGGTCGGAGCTTGGCGCGCATGTGTTTTGGCGTGCGCGCTCCACGCCGCCGGGCCGTCTCTCCCCTCCTCCGGTAATGAAATGGAAGCCATAGGGCGGTATCGGCCGCCAACGTGTCTGGAAAATCGGCAGGAATCGTCGGGGACTGCTTTTTTTATGATCAGGGTATGGCAGAATGCGCACCCGACGACATGGATGTCGCCGGGCGCGCGCTTGTCCGTCGGATGAACCCATCCGATCGATCGGAATTCGCCCAGAACCAATCAATCGCGGAGCCGGATCCGGCTCCGGCACGAGGGATCTGTCGGTCGTGGCCAAAGATACGACGGCATGATTGTATCGGGAGAAAGCTGTGGCGGGAGACGACTTAATTGCGCGCATCGGGCGCGCGCTGGCCGAACGCGGGGACGCGGTTCCGGGCTGGTTTGCGGAAGCGTTGCTGGGGCAGGTGGCGGAGGAGGATCTCGTCGTCCACTCCGATGCGTTCCTGGCGGCGCGGGTCGAGGAGGCGTTCGCTTGGCTGAACGAGGCGCGCCGGCGCGGCGAACCGCGCATCCGCCTCGTCGATCCCCCGGCCGAAGAGGAGGACGCCCGCACGGTCACGGTCGTCGAGGTCGTCAACGACAACATGCCGTTCCTGCTCGATTCGACGCTGGCCGCCGTTATCGAGCTCGGCTTCGAGACGCTGCTGATCGCCCACCCGATCCTCGATGTCGAGCGCGACGGAGCGGGTGCGGTCAAGGCGCTGCATGGCGAGGCGGGGGCGCTGGCGCCGGCACCCGGCGTCAGCCGCGAAAGCCTCATCCACCTTCACCTGCCCCGCATCCACGATCCGGACCGGCGCGAGCGCCTCGTGGAGGAACTCGCGCACGTCTACGCCGACGTGGCGAGCGCGGTCTCGGACTGGCCGGCGATGCGCGCGCGGCTCATCGAGGCGGTGGGGAGCCTGCGGGTGACACCCTCGCCCCTCGACGCCGAGACGGTCAACGAGTCCGCCGCGTTCCTGCAATGGCTCGCGGACGACAACTTCACCATCCTCGGCATCCGCGAGTACCGCTTCCAGGCGGAAAGCGTGGCCGATCCGGTGGAGGGCACGGGGCTCGGGATCCTGCGCGACCCGACCATGCGCGTCCTGCGGCGCGGGCGCGACCTCGTCGTCGTGACACCGGAAATCCGCGAGTTCCTGCAGAAGCCGGTGGCGCTGATCATCACCAAGGCGAACGTCAGGTCGCGCGTGCACCGGCGCGTGCACCTCGACTATGTCGGCGTCAAGCTGTTCGACTACACGGGCGAGGTCGTGGGCGAGCTGCGCCTCGTCGGCCTGTTCACCGGCAACGCCTATACCCAGTCCACCACGACGATCCCCTATCTGCGCCAGAAGGTGGCGCAGATCGTGCGCCGCGCCGAGTTCGACCCGGCGAGCTATTCCGGCCGCTCGCTGCTGCACGTGCTCGAGGACTATCCGCGCGACGAACTGTTCCAGATCGACGTCGATACGCTGTTCGGCTTCGTCCAGGACATCATGCGGCTCACCGAGCGCCCGCGCGTGCGCGTGCTGGCGCGCCCCGACGAGTTCGGCCGCTTCGTCTCCGTGCTCGTCTATCTGCCGAAGGACCGCTACGACACCGACGTGCAGGGCGAGATCAGCGCCTTCCTGACGCGGCTCTATCAGGGCCGGCTGTCGGCGATCTATCCCTCCTTTCCCGAAGGGCCGCTGGCGCGCATCCATTTCATCATCGGCCGCGACGAGGGCGATACGCCGGCCATCGACCGCGCGACGCTGGAGGCGGGCATCCAGGAGCGCATCCGCACCTGGGGCGACGCGCTGGGCGAGGCCTTCGGCCGCCATGTCGGCGGCGACAGGGGCCGGCAGCTCGCCACCACCTACGCGCGGGCGTTCGGCGGCGCCTACCGTGAGGCGTTCTCGGGCGAGGAGGTCATCGCCGATATCGCCGTCATCGAGCAGCTCGGGCCGGATCATCCGCGCGCGGTGAAGCTCTATCGCCGGGCGGGCGACCCGGAGAGCCGCGCGGCGCTGAAAGTATACTCGCGCTCCGCGCCCACATCCCTGTCCGAGCGCGTGCCGCTCCTCGAAAAACTCGGCTTCCGGGTCGTCAACGAGCGTACCTACCGGGTCGTGCCGCGCGGTGCGGGGGACGAGGGCCGCGTATGGCTGCACGACATGACGCTTGAGCGCGCCGGCGGGGGGCCGATCAACGTCGAACGCGCCAAGCCGGATCTCGAGGCGGCGCTCATGGCGCTGTTCGAGGGACAGGCGGAATCGGACGGCTTCAACGCGCTGGTGCTGGAGGCCGGGCTCGGGTGGCGCGAGGCGGCGATCCTGCGCGCCTACGGCCGCTATCTGCGGCAGATCGGCGTGCCCTTCGGCCAGGAATATCTGGCCCAGACGCTGGCGGGCCATCCGGACATCGCCACGCGGCTGGTGGCGCTGATCAACGCCCGCTTCGATCCCGGTGTCGACGGCGATCGCGAAGGCGACCGGACCTTGCGCGAGAAGGCGGTGAAGGACGAGATCGAGGAGCGCCTGCAGGGGGTGTCGAGCCTCGACGAGGACCGCATCCTGCGCCGCTTCGTCAACCTGATCGAGGCGACGCTGCGCACCAACATCTTCCAGCGCGACGGGGCCGGAAACCCGCGCGCCACCGTCGCGTTCAAGTTCGAGTGCGCGAAGGTGGAAGGGCTGCCCAAGCCCGCGCCGCTCTACGAGATCTTCGTCTATTCGCCACGCGTCGAAGGCGTGCATCTGCGCTTCGGCAAGGTGGCGCGCGGCGGCCTGCGCTGGTCCGACCGGCCGCAGGATTTTCGCACCGAGGTGCTGGGGCTCGTGAAGGCGCAGCAGGTGAAGAACGCCGTGATCGTGCCCGTGGGCGCCAAAGGCGGCTTCGTCCCCAAGCGCCTGCCGCCGGCCTCCGACCGCGCGGCGTGGCTGGAGGAGGGACGCGGCGCCTACCGCGTGTTCATCGCGAGCCTCCTCGACCTTACCGACAACCGCAGCGGAACCGATATCGTGCCCCCCGCCCGCACGGTCCGCCACGACGGCGACGACCCCTATCTCGTCGTTGCCGCTGACAAGGGCACGGCGACCTTCTCGGATCTCGCCAACGAGATCTCGCTGGAGCATGGCCACTGGCTCGGCGACGCCTTTGCCTCCGGTGGCGGCCACGGCTACGACCACAAGGGCATGGGGATCACCGCGCGCGGCGCGTGGGAGGCGGTCAAGCGCCACTTCCGCGAGGTCGATATCGACATCCAGACGACGCCCGTGACGGTGGTGGGCGTGGGCGACATGTCCGGCGACGTGTTCGGCAACGGCATGCTGCTGTCGAAGGCGCTGAAGCTCGTCGCCGCCTTCGACCACCGCGACATCTTCCTCGATCCCGATCCCGATCCCGTCACCGCCTGGGCGGAGCGCAGGCGCCTCTTCGAGCTGCCGCGATCGAGCTGGCAGGACTACGACCGGGGGCTGATCTCCACCGGCGGCGGCGTGTTCTCGCGCGCCGCCAAGACCATCCCGCTGTCCGAGCAGGTGCGGGTGCGGCTCGGCATCAGCAAGGCGGAGCTGACGCCCCACGAACTGATCTCGGCCATCCTCAAGGCCCCGGTCGACCTGCTGTGGTTCGGCGGCATCGGCACCTACATCCGCGGCTCCGACGAGGCGGACGAGCGGGTGGGCGACCGCGCCAACGACGCGGTGCGCATCGGCGGCCGCGACGTGCGGGCGCGGGTGATCGGCGAGGGCGCGAACCTCGGCGTCACCCAGCTCGGCCGCATCGAGGCGGCGCGCAAGGGCGTGCGCATCAACACCGACGCCATCGACAACTCGGCCGGTGTGAACACGTCGGACATCGAGGTGAACCTCAAGATCGCGCTCAGCATCCCCGAGCACGACGGGCGGCTGTCGCAGGACGACCGCAACGCGCTGCTGGCGAAGCTCACGCCCGACGTGGCGCGCCTCGTGCTCACCGCCAACTACGAGCAGCCGCGCGCGATCTCGCTCGTCGAGCTGCGCGGGGCGGAGGAGGTCGGCTACGCGCGCCGGCTCATCAACGTGCTGGAGGGGGCGGGGCGCCTCGACCGGGCGCTCGAATACCTGCCGGACGACGCCGAGCTCGCGGCGCGCGAGAAACGCGGCGAGGGGTTGTCGCGGCCGGAGGTCGCGGTGCTGCTCGCCTATTCGAAGCTCGCGCTCTACGACGCCATCCTGGACTCGCCGGTGCCGGACGACCCCTCCATGGCGCGCGAGCTCGAGCAGTATTTCCCGGAGGAGCTCGCCGAGCGCTTCCCCGATGCCATCGACCATCACCGGCTGCGGCGCGAGATCATCGCGACGCGCCTCTCGAACGCCATCATCAACCACGCCGGGCCGAGCATCGTCACCCGGGTGGCGGACCAGACGGGCGCCAGCGCGCAGACGCTGGCGGCGGCGTTCGGCACGGTGTGGTCGGCCTTCGGGCTTGCGGAACTCGTGGCCGGCATCGACGCGCTCGACGGGCGCATCGGCCAGCAAGGGGGGCAGCTCGCCGGCGCGACGCAACTGTCGCTCTACGCCGAGCTGCAGGACCAGCTCACCAACCTCGTCGTATGGTTCAGCCGCAATGTCGATTTCACGGCCGAGGGCATCGAGGCGGTCGTCGCGCGCTATCGGGCCGGGGTTCTCGACGTGGGCGGCGTGCTCGACCGTTCTCCCGTGAGCGCGGTGCGGGACGGGCGGGTGGAGGCGCTGCGCGCGCTCAACGTGCCCGACGACGTGGCGGTGCGGCTCGCGCGCCTCTCCGCGCTGGTGGAGACGCCGGACATCGTGCGCGCCGCCGCCCGCACGCAGCGGCCCGTGAGCGACGTGGCGGCCGCGCACTTCGCCCTTGCCGACGTGTTCGGTTTCCAGGATCTGGCGGAGGCGGCGCGCGACATTACCCCGGCCGACTATTACGACCGCCTGGCGCTCGACCGCGCCGTCAGGGCGCTCGACGATGCCCACAGCCGCCTCACGACGGAGGTCGTCACGGCGGGCGACGGCCTGGGCGCAACGGCGGTCGATGCCTGGGTGAGCGCCCGCGCCGACGATGTGGAGCGCATCAAGAAGGCCGTGGACACCATCCGCGCCTCCGGCCTGACGCTGTCGAAGATCATCGTCGCCGCAAGTCTCGTCGGCGATCTCGCGCGCGGATAGCGCAGCGCGCAGAAAAGTGGCACCACTTTTCCTCGCCAAAGCAATGCGCGGACCCGGCCGGGCCCGCGCTTTTTCGTCTTGTCTGATTCTCCTTGAGCTTTGTGCAAAGGGAATATACAAGAGCTTATGAGCATTCTGGATGGTGTCCAGAACATCGACGCGGCGCGCGTGACGGCCGCATGAACTTCCAGCCCCAGGGAAACCCAATTGGACAAACAGTCTGATCTCGCAACGCCGTATTACCTGATAGACAAGGCGAAACTTCTTCGCAATATGGAAGTAATAGCCAATCTTCGCGAGCGCTCCGGTGCTAAAGCTTTGCTGGCTCTGAAGTGCTTCGCGACATGGTCGGTGTTCGATCTGATGCGCCAGTATATGGACGGCACCACGTCCTCCTCGCTTTACGAGGTGAAGCTCGGCCGGGAGAAATTCGGCGGCGAAACGCATGCCTACAGCGTGGCTTACGCCGATGGCGAGATCGACGAGGTGCTGGCGCAGGCCGACAAGATCATCTTCAATTCCGCCGGCCAGCTGGCGCGGTTCGGCGCGCGGGCGCAGGCGCGCGGCGTGGTGCGGGGCCTCAGGGTCAATCCGGGCGTCAGCAGCTCCGATTTCGCGCTCGCCGACCCCGCGCGCCCGTTCAGCCGGCTGGGCGAGTGGGACGACGAGCGGATCGCGGCCGTCATCGGCGACGTGTCCGGCTTCATGATCCACAACAACTGCGAGAACAGCGATTTCGCCCTGTTCGACAGCCTGTTGTCGCAGATCGAGGTGCGCTTCGGCCAATTCCTGCAGCGGCTCGACTGGGTGAGCCTGGGCGGCGGCATCCACTTCACCGGCGAGGGCTATCCGGTGGACGTCTTCGCCGATCGCCTCAAGGCGTTTGCGGACCGTTTCGGCGTGCAGGTCTATCTGGAGCCGGGGGAGGCCGCGATCACCAACAGCACCACGCTGGAAGTGACGGTGCTCGATACGCTCTACAACGGCAAGCATCTCGCCATCGTCGACAGCTCAGTCGAGGCGCATATGCTCGATCTGCTGATCTATCGCCTCAGCGCCAAGATGAAGCCGAATAACGGGCAGCATCAATACATGGTCTGCGGCAAGTCATGCCTCGCCGGCGATATCTTCGGCGAGTTCTCCTTCGACGCGCCGCTCAAGGTCGGCGACCGGCTGTCGTTCGAGGACGCCGCCGGCTACACGATGGTCAAGAAGAACTGGTTCAACGGCGTGAAGATGCCGTCCATTGCAATTCGCCAGTTGAACGGCGATATAGAACTCGTGAAAGAGTTCACCTACGGCGACTATGTCGCCAGTCTGTCTTGATACAATTGACTACGATCCTCACTCATACATGGAGAACCCCGCGTGAAATGAAAAAGAACGTCCTCATTATTGGTGCTGGCGGTGTAGCACAGGTCGTTGCCCACAAGGCTGCGCAGAACAACGATATTCTCGGCGACATCCATATTGCCTCGCGCAGTGTCGACAAGGCCGAAGACATCATTGCCGGCGTGCTGGAAAAGGGAGCGCTGAAGCAACCCGGCGTGTTGCGGGCGCACACGCTCGACGCGCTCGACATCGAGGCGACGAAGGCGCTGATCCGGGAGACGGGCGTCGAAATCGTCATCAACGTCGGTTCGGCCTTCATCAATATGTCGGTGCTGCGCGCGGCCATCGACACGGGGGTGGCCTATATCGACACGGCCATCCATGAGGACCCGGCGAAGATCTGCGAGACGCCGCCGTGGTACGGCAACTACGAGTGGAAGCACGCCGACGAATGCGCCGAGAAGGGCATCACCGCCATTCACGGCGCGGGTTTCGACCCCGGCGTCGTCAACGCCTATGCCGCGCTCGCCGTCGCGGACTATTTCGACCACGTCGATTCGATCGATATCATCGATATCAACGCCGGCAGCCACGGCCGCTACTTCGCGACGAACTTCGATCCGGAGATCAATTTTCGCGAGTTCACCGGCACGGTCTATTCGTGGCAGAACGGCGCGTGGCAGAGCAATGCGATGTTCGAGATCAGCCGCACCGACGACCTGCCGGTCGTGGGCGAGCAGACCGCCTATCTCTCCGGCCACGACGAGATCCATTCGCTGTCGCGCAACCTGCCGGTGAAGGACATCCGTTTCTGGATGGGCTTCGGCGGGCATTACATCAACGTTTTCACGGTGCTCAAGAACCTCGGCCTGCTCTCGGAGCAGCCGGTGAAGACGGCGGAGGGGCTCGAGGTCGTGCCGCTCAAGGTGGTGAAGGCCGTGCTGCCCGATCCCGCCTCGCTGGCGCCGACCTACACCGGCAAAACCTGCATCGGCGATCTGGTGAAGGGCACGAAGGACGGACGGCCGCGCGAGATCTTCATCTACCAGATCAGCGACCATGAGGAGGTCTACAAGGAAGTCGGCAGCCAGGCGATTTCCTACACGGCCGGCGTTCCCCCGGTCGCGGCCGCGATCCTCATCGCGTCGGGCGAATGGGATGTCAGGCGGCAGGTCAATGTCGAGGAGCTGCCGCCGCATCCCTTCCTCGACCTGCTCAACCGCATCGGCCTGCCGTCGCGCATCCGCGAGGGGGATGACGATCGCCCGCTCGCCTTCACCCGCGACGAGGCCGGGCGCTGGCAAGTGACCTGATGATCCTCGCGGCCGGCGCCTGACCGTTCCGTCAGGCGTCGTCCGATGCGGTGAACGCGGCGCAGTCGGCTGCAAGCCTTTGCAGGATCTCGAGCGGGACGGCCTGTCTCGCCACCGGTCTGACGATTGGGCTGTTGGCCGTCACGCCCGCGCCATTCGTGAACAGCGCCCCCGCCGGCGGCCCGCTGACGCCAATCGCGATCGTGGGCGCCGGCCTGTCGTGAACCGGCACGGGCATCGTGACGCCATCGCGCCCGAGATGGCGCGCCGCCCGTTCCCGTTCGCGCTTTTGCCGGAGGAAGGCGAAATACAGGCGCTTGAGGGCCTCGGGCGAACGCGGATCGACAGCCGGCGCCGCCGGCTGCTCGACTGGCTTGACATATTGATCCGCCTCCGGCTCGAACGCCATCTCCTCGACGACGAAGCGGCCGCTGGAATAGGTGCGGAGGATACGCGACATCTGACGCCTCCATTTGATCGAAAAGCGCTCTATCCCACGAAGGCGGCGATGACCAGCGCATTCACGAGGTCGATGAAGAAGCCGCAGACCAGCGGCACGATGATGAAGGCGCGGTGGGCCGCGCCGTATTGCTGGGTGACCGCCGTCATGTTGGCGATTGCGGTCGCCGTCGAGCCGAGCGTGATGCCGCTGAAACCCGCGCCGATCACCGTCGCCTCGTAGTCGCGCCCCATCACCGGGAAAACGATGCAGAGGATATAGGCCAGGCTCAGCAGGATCTGCACCGCGAGCGTCGAGATGATGAAGCCGAAAATGCCCGCGAGCTCCCACAATTGCAGGTTCATCAGCGCCATGGTGAGAAACAGGCCGAGCGACATGTCGGACACCAGCGCCAGGCCCTGGCGGGTGCCGGGCCAGTAACGCATCACCGTCTTGCCGGCGGCGAGCGGCGTCAGGTTGCGCACCGCGATGCCGGCGACGAGGCAGGCGACGAAAGTCGGCAGGGTGATACCCGTCTCGTCGACCAGCGCATCGAGGCCGGTGCCGATGAGCACCGTCACGTTGAGGATGAACACCGCCCACAACACGCAGAAGTAATCGAGGTTGGCGCCCTGGCTCTCGTGGGAGGTGCCGATGTCGAGATCGGCGATGCCGGAAGGTGTGACGGCATGCCGGCGCATCAGCCAGGCGGCGAGAGGGCCGCCGATGACGCAGGCGGCGATAAGCCCCACGGTGTTGGAGGCGATGCCGAGCTCGGCCGCATTGTGAATGCCGAGGTTCTCCTCGAAAATCGGCGCCCAGGCAAGCGTGGTGCCGAGACCGCCGGTCAGCGAGATGGATCCCACCATCAGCCCCGCCCTGGCGTCGAGCCCGAATAGCGCCGCCATCCCCATGCCCGCGACGTTCTGGCCGACCATAAAGACGGTCGCCAATGCCAGCAGCACCAGCAAGGGCCTGCCGCCCCGGCGCAGCGTGCGCACGTCGGCCTTGAGGCCGATGCCGGCGAAGAACAGCAGCAGCAGGAAATCCCGCACGTCGAGCTCGAACGAGATTTTGTGTCCGAACAGGAAATAGACCAGAGACACGATAGCGGAGCAGAGCAGGCCGCCAATGACTGGTTCTGGTATGCTGTATTCGCGTAGAAAATAATATTTTATGGTAAATAGTTTTCCGGACATAAGCAACATGATCGCTATCGTGAAAGAAATAAAGTCGCCAACGGTTGTCATTTACTATTTTATATCCGTTAATTATGACGCAGTTTTTTCATTCAGTGCGAATTTGCATGCAATCTATACCCACTGATGTGAAATAACAACGGTTTTTTGCGTCGATTCCATGCCCTTGCGCCCTCCCGACAGGCGCGTGTCCAGCCCGCGGCAGTGCCGGGCGGCTTTCGCATGACTTGCTGCGAATCATTTTTCGCGACTTGACCGCCGTGATAGTCTCCGCGCGAATTCGAGCGGGCAGGGATGCTGCGGCGGGCCGGTCATCGCGCCCGGCATGGACGGATGAGGACGACGGCGCGATGAGCGGATCGAGACGATGGGTGTTGCTGGGCGTTGCCGTGGTGCTGGCCTTCCTCGGCTACTATGCCTGGCAGGAGATCGGCCGGGACACCCTGCCGGAAGGGATCGCCAGCGGCAACGGCCGCATCGAGGCGACCGAGATCGACGTCGCCACCAAGGCCGCCGGCCGGGTGCGTGAGGTGCTGGTGCGCGAGGGCGATTTCGTCACCGCCGGCACGACGCTGGCGCTGATGGACACGGATCAGCTGCAGGCGCAGCGGCGTCAGGCCGAAGCGCAGCTCCAGCAGGCACTCATTGCCGTGGAGACGGCGAAGAGCCAGGTGACGCAGCGCGAGGCCGAGCAGGCGGCGGCGAAGGCCGTCGTCGCCCAGCGCCAGGCGCAGCAGGACGCCGCCGACAAGCGCCTCTTCCGCTCGGAGCAGCTCATCATCCGCGACAACGTCTCGCAGCAGGTCGTCGACGACAACCGCGCCGATGCGCTCGGCGCGGCCGCGGCCGTCGAGGCGGCCAGGGCGCAGCTTGCCGCCAGCGAGGCCGCTATCGGCGCGGCCCGCTCGCAGGTCATCGCCTCCCAGGCGGCCGTCGATGCCGCAAGGGCGACCATCGAGCGCATCGATGCCGATATCGCCGACAGCCGGCTGACCTCGCCGCGCGACGGGCGGGTGCAGTTCCTCGTCGCCCAGCCCGGCGAGGTGCTGGCGGCGGGCGGGCGGGTGCTCAACCTCGTCGATCTCACCGACGTCTACATGACGTTCTTCCTGCCAACCGAGCAGGCGGGGCGGCTCGCGGTGGGCGCCGAGGCGCGGATCGTGCTCGATGCCGCACCGCAGTTGGTCATTCCGGCGAATATTTCCTTCGTCTCCGACGTGGCGCAGTTCACGCCCAAGACCGTCGAGACTGCACTGGAACGCGAGAAGCTGATGTTCCGCATCCGCGCGCAGATTCCGCCCGACCTGCTGCGCCGGTACATCACCTATGTGAAGACCGGCCTGCCGGGCGTCGTCTACGTGCGCATCCGCGCCGACGCCGGATGGCCGGCGCATCTTCAGCAGACAGTAGGCCAGCAATGACGGGGGAGGGGCCGTCGGCGCAGGGCCTCCCGGCCCCGGTGCCCGTCGTCTCGGCGACCGGCGTCAGCCTGCGCTACGGCAAGACGCTGGCGCTCGACAGAGTCGATCTCGACATCCCGCCGGGCGTCATGGTCGGGCTGATCGGCCCCGACGGCGTCGGCAAGTCGAGCCTTCTGTCGCTCATCGCCGGCGCGCGCGTGGTGCAGGAGGGGCGGATAACGGTGCTCGGCGGCGATATCGCCGACGTGCGCCACCGCAACAGCGTGTGTCCACGCATCGCCTACATGCCGCAGGGCCTCGGCAAGAACCTCTACTTCAACCTGTCGGTGTTCGAGAACGTCGACTTCTTCGGCCGCCTGTTCGGCCACGCCCGCGAGGAGCGCGAGGAGCGCATCGGCAAGCTTCTGGCGCGTACGCGTCTGGCGCCGTTCGCGGACCGGCCGGCGGGCAAGCTCTCCGGCGGCATGAAGCAGAAGCTCGGCCTGTGCTGCGCGCTCATCCACGATCCCGACCTGCTCATTCTGGATGAGCCCACGACCGGCGTCGATCCGCTGTCGCGGCGCCAATTCTGGGACCTCATCGACGACATCCGCGCAGAGCGCCCGCAGATGAGCGTCATCGTCGCCACCGCCTATATGGAGGAGGCGGCGCGCTTCGACTGGCTCGTCGCCATGGACGCCGGCCGGGTGCTCGCCACGGGCACGCCCGGGGAACTGCTGGCGCGCACGGGCGCGGACAATCTCGACGATGCCTTCATCGCGCTCCTGCCCGAGGAGAAGCGGGCCGGCCACCGGGCGGTCGAGATCGTGCCGCGCGCGGGCGAGGACGGCGAGCCCGCCATCGAGGCCGAGGGGCTGACCATGCGCTTCGGCGATTTCGTCGCCGTCGACAACGTCAGCTTCCGCATTCCCAAGGGCGAGATCTTCGGCTTCCTCGGCTCCAACGGCTGCGGCAAGACCACGACGATGAAGATGCTCACCGGCCTGCTGCCGGCGAGCGAGGGCACGGCGCGCCTCTTCGGCCGCGAGGTCGACCCGAACGACCTCTCCGTGCGTCGGCGCGTCGGCTACATGTCGCAGTCGTTCTCGCTCTACGCGGAACTGACCGTGCGCCAGAACCTCGACCTGCACGCGCGCCTGTTCGACATGCCGCGCGCGGACATTCCGGCGCGCATCCGCGAGATGGCCGAGCGCTTCGACCTCGCCGGCGTCATGGACACGCTGCCCGACGCGCTGCCGCTCGGCATCCGCCAGCGGCTGTCGCTCGCCGTGGCGCTGGTGCACCGGCCGGAAATCCTCATCCTCGACGAGCCGACCTCCGGCGTCGATCCGGTGGCGCGCGACGCGCTGTGGGTGGAGCTGATCGCGCTCGCCCGCAAGGACGAGGTGACGATCTTCGTCTCGACCCACTTCATGAACGAGGCCGAGCGCTGCGACCGCATCTCGCTGATGCACGCCGGCAAGGTGCTGGTCAGCGACACGCCGGCCAATATCGTGCGCCAGCGCGGCACGGCGACGCTGGAGGAGGCGTTCATCGCCTATCTCGAGGATGCGGGCGCGGGCGAGGGCGAGCCGCCGCCGGCGGAGGCCGGGGCGGCGGGCGGGGATGCACTCGGGCAGGGGGCAGGACAGGGCGCGGAGGCTCCTCACGTCTCGTCCGGCCTGTTCGCCTGGCGGCGCCTTCTGAGCTATGCGCGGCTCGAGGCGCTGGAGCTGTGGCGCGATCCGGTGCGCGCCGCCCTCGCCTTCGTCGGCAGCGTGTTTCTGATGGGCATCATGGGCTACGGCATCAGCATGGACGTGGAGGACCTGACCTTCGCCGTGCTCGACCATGACCAGACCACGATCAGCAGCAGCTATACGCTCGACATCGCGGGCTCGCGCTATTTCATCGAGAAGCCGCCGATCACCGACTACGGCGATCTCGACCGGCGCCTGCGGGCGGGGGAGATCACGCTCGCCATCGAAATCCCGCCCGGCTTCGGCCGCGACGTGATGCGCGGCGGCGATGTCGAGATCGGCGCCTGGTTCGACGGCGCCATGCCGATGCGCGCCGAGACCATCCGCGGCTACATCCAGGGCATGCACCAGCGCTGGCTGTCCGAGCGGATCTCCCACCAGCTCGGCCGCAGCGCCGCCGCCGGCAATTTCGACATCGAGGTCCGCTTCCGTTACAATCCCGACGTCAGAAGCCTGCCCGCCATGGTGCCGGGCGTCATTCCGCTGCTCCTGATGCTCATTCCCGCCATCCTGACCGCGCTCAGCGTGGTGCGCGAGAAGGAGCTTGGCTCCATCGTCAACCTCTACGTCACCCCCACGACGCGGCTTGAGTTCCTGCTTGGCAAGCAATTGCCCTATGTCGTGCTGGCGATGGCGAACTTCTTCCTGCTGCTGGCGCTGGCCGTCGTCGTGTTCGGCGTGCCGGTGACGGGTTCGCTCCTGGCGCTCACTGCCGGCGCCCTGCTCTACGTCATCGCCACGACCGGCCTCGGGCTCCTGATCTCCTCGTTCGTCAACAGCCAGATCGCAGCCATCTTCGGCACCTCGATCCTGACGATCGTTCCGGCGGTGCAGTTCTCCGGCCTCACCGAGCCGGTGACGTCGCTCGAGGGCACGGGTAGGTTCATCGGCAGCATCTATCCGACGACGCATTTCATCACCATCTCGCGCGGCGCCTTCTCCAAGGCGCTCGACTTCAGCGACATGTCCGCGGCCTTCGTGCCGCTGCTGATCGCAGGTCCCGTGCTCGTCGGCCTCGGGGCGCTGCTTCTGAGAAAGCAGGCGGCGTGATGAAACTGTCCAACGTCGTCCAGCTCGGCATCAAGGAACTGCGCGGCCTCACCCGCGATCCCGTCCTCCTCGTGCTGATCGTCTACGCCTTCTCGCTGTCGGTCTACAGCGCCGCCACCGCCATCCCGGAGACGCTGAACAAGGCCCCGATCGCCATCGTCGACGAGGATCGCTCGCCGCTTGCCGACCGCATCATCGGCGCGTTCTATCCGCCGCTGTTCATTCCGCCCGAGATCATCACCCGCGACGAGATGGACCGGCGCATGGATGCCGGGCTCGACACGTTCGCCCTCAACATTCCGCCCGGTTTCCAGCGCGACCTGCTCGCCGGCCGCCAGCCGGTCATCCAGCTCAATGTCGACGCCACCCGCATGTCGCAGGCGTTTTCCGGCAGCGGCTACGTCCAGACCATCGTCACCGCCGAGATCAACGAGTTCCTGGCCCGCTACCGGGCGAACGCGGTTCTGCCCGTCGACCTGGCGCTGCGCGCGCGCTTCAACCCGGAGCTCAACAAGCGGTGGTTCGGGGCGGTGGTCCAGATCATCAACAACGTCACCATGCTCGCCGTCATCCTCACCGGCACGGCGCTCATCCGCGAGCGCGAGCACGGCACGGTGGAGCACCTGCTGGTGATGCCGGTGACGCCGCTGGAGATCATGCTGAGCAAGGTGTGGTCCATGGGCTTCGTCGTCCTCGTCGCCACCGCGTTCTCGCTGATCGTGCTCGTCCAGGGGATCATGCAGGTGCCTCTGCAGGGATCGCTGCTGCTGTTCTTCCTCGGCGTGGCGCTGCATCTCTTCGCCACCACGTCGCTCGGCATCTTTCTCGCCACGCTGTCGGGGTCCATGCCCCAGTTCGGCCTGCTGCTGATGATGGCGCTGATGCCGCTCAACATCCTCTCCGGCGGCTCGACCCCGCGCGAGAGCATGCCCGAGTTCGTGCAGGTCATCATGCTCGCCGCCCCGACCACGCATTTCGTGTCGCTGGCGCAGGGGATCCTGTTTCGCGGCGCGGGCTTTGCCATCGTCTGGCCGCAGTTCGCGGCGCTGGCGGCCATCGGGGCGGTGCTGTTCGTGTTTTCGCTGCGGCGCTTCAGGCGTTCGCTGAAATAGAGCAATCCCGCCCCGCCGGCAGAAAGCCGCTTGCCTGCGGGCAGATATAGGTATATACCCGCATCATGGAAGACGGTTGCTACTGCATCCTGCTGCGCAAGGCGTCGCGCAAGGTATCGTCGATGTACGACGAGGCCCTGAGCCCGCTCGGCATCACCGTGGCGCAGTTCAGCCTGATGCGCCATATCGCGGCGCGGTCGCCCGTGTCGCTGACGGATCTGGCCCTGCGGCTGGAGCTCGACCGGTCCACGGTGGGGCGCAATGTCAAGGTGCTGCAACGGCACGGATGGGTGGCGAGCGCGCGCGGGCGCGATCAACGCGAGGCCGTGCTGTCATTGACGGAAGCGGGCAAGGGCATTCTGGATGCCGGCGCGCCGCTGTGGAAGGAAGCGCAGGCGCGCATCGGCCGGCAATTCGCCGCCGCCGCCGGGCCGCTGCAGGCGCTGATCGACGGCCTGTAGCACGGGGAGGGGGCGCCGCCGCGGCGTCTCGGGAACAGGACAATCCAGCAGACTCCAGCCGCCCGCAGCCGGGTTGGAGAACGACAGGTGCGGGACCGGGCATGATATCGAATCGTCTCTCCGCGTGGCTCGCGGGCCGGAATATCTACTATGGCTGGGTCGTGGTCGCGACCACCTTCCTCACCGGGCTCGCCACGGCGGGCGCCATGGGGTCGGCGGGCGTCATGATCGAGCCGCTGCGGCAGGAGTTCGGCTGGGAGACGGCCGACATCTCCTTCGCCATGGCGGTGCGGCTGCTGCTCTACGGATTGCTGGGGCCGTTCGCCGCCGCGTTCATGAACCGGTTCGGCGTGCGCAACGTCGTGGCGGCTGCGCTCGCGCTCATCATCGTCGGGCTGATCGGCTCGTGCCTGATCACCGAGCTGTGGCAGCTCGTGCTGTGGTGGGGGGTGATCGTCGGCGTCGGCACCGGCGTGACCGCGCTGGTGCTGGGGGCGACCGTCGCCACCCGCTGGTTCTCCCACCGCCGGGGGCTCGTCGTCGGGCTGATGACGGCCGCCAACGCCACCGGCCAGCTCGTCTTCCTGCCCCTCATGGCCGCGCTCACCGAAGCCTGGGGGTGGCGCAGCGCGCTTGCCTTCATCATCGTCGTCATCATCGGCGCGAAGCTCCTCGTGCTGATGCTGATGCGCGACTATCCCGCCGATGTCGGTCTGCCCGTCCACGGCGAGAGCGCCATCACCCCGCCGCCGCCCCGCATCGGCGGCATCGGCACTGCGCTCCTCGCGCCGCTCGTCGCCCTGCGCGATGCTTCGACGAACGGCACGTTCTGGGTGCTGTTCGGGACGTTCTTCGTCTGCGGCCTGAGCACCAACGGGCTGATCCAGACGCACTGGATCGCGCTCTGCGGCGATTTCGGCATGGCGCCGGTGGCGGCCGCGACGACGCTCGCGGTAATCGGCGTGTTCGACTTCATCGGCACCATCGGCGCCGGCTGGCTTGCGGACCGCTATGACAACCGCTGGCTGCTGTTCTGGTTCTACGGCCTGCGCGGGCTGTCGCTGGTCTACCTGTCGTATTCGGGGTTCAGTTTCTTCGAACTGTCGGTGTTCGCGATCTTCTACGGGCTTGACTGGATCGCCACCGTGCCGCCCACCGTCCGCCTCGCCGCCGAGCGTTTCGGGCCGCAGCGCGCCAATCTGTTCTTCGGCTGGATCTTCACCGGCCATCAGATCGGCGCGGCGACCGCCGCGTGGGGTGCGGGAACGATCCGCAGTGACCTCGCGACCTACATGCCGGCGCTGCAGATCGCCGGCCTGATGTGCCTCATCGCCGCATTGTCCGTGCTGACGCTGCGCCGTTCCGGCGCCCCGCAGCGGGTGGCGGCGGCATAACACCGCGGCGCCGGTCCTCGACCGGCGCCATGCGGGCTCAGATCTGTACCAGACTCGCCGAAAAGCGCCGCCAGTTCTCGATATAGTGCCGGGCGGAGGCGCGCAGGCCCTCGACGGCCGCTTCGTCGAGGCTCCTGACCGCGCGCGCGGGGGCGCCGACGATCAGCGAATTGTCGGGGAACTCCTTGCCCTCCGTCACCAGCGCGTTCGCGCCGACGATGGAATTGGCGCCGATACGCGCGCCGTTCAGCACCGTGGCACCCATGCCGATCAGGGAATTGTCGCCGATGGTGCAGCCGTGCACGATGGCGCTGTGGCCGATGGTGCAGCCAGCGCCGATGGTCAGCGGCTGGCCGGCGTCGGAATGGAGCACGGCGTTATCCTGGATATTGGTGCCGGCTCCGATGATCATCGGCTCGTTGTCGCCGCGCAGGACGGCGCCGAACCAGATGCCGACATCGCGGCCGAGCACCACCCGCCCGATCACCGAGGCGTTGGGCGCCACCCAGAAATGCCCCTCAGGCGGCAGGGTCGGTATGGCATCTCCCAATCGATATATCGGCATTGTCCTCTCCATCGCGGCGGACACTCGCGTTCCCTTGCGTGCATCCCTTTGTATAACAATCACTTTCAGGAAAAATGCGCATACTTTCGACATCCGCGCAAGTCACTTTGACGCCATCGGCGCGCTTGTCCGGCAGATGGTCCTATCCGATTGATCGGCATGCGCGCCCATCAAGAATAGCAGTGCATATTTGTCCGCAGATGCATGGGCCGCCGGGTGTCGGGCATGGGGCAGCCTGCAAGTAACGTCGGCTGGCTGACAGAGCCGCGGCCGGAATACTGCATCATGGTCCTGACCGGCGGGCTCGCCGTATCGGCGCAGGCGCAACCATCCGGCTTCATCGCGTCCGGCTTCCTCATGCCCGAAAGATCATGCGGTCGTCAGAAGAAACAGCACGACGCGGCCGCACATGATGCTCCAGATGATCGAGGTGATGAACACCACGATGAGAGAGCTGTAGCCCAGCCCGTAGACGCCGAAAGCCCGATAAGCATTGCGCGCCAGAATATAGGGTGCGGAGAACACCAGCAGCGGCAAACAGACGAGCAACGCGACGCCACGCGCGAACATGAGACCGAAATTGGCCGGGCGGCCGGTAAAAAACTCGAAACAATTGCAAATCAACCCGGCCAACGAAAATCCCAAAACGAACGCTTGGAGTGTAAAATTTGACATGTTGCGCCATACCAGTTGAATTCGGTGCAATCAATAGCGTCCGCATTGATTACTATCAATAGATACGAAGTGAATAGCACAATTGACGTATACGCGTGTCCAAAATACATCACAACCATAGGGTGAAAGAATAAATGCCGCTTCAAACAGCGGCCTATGTCACCCTATGGTAAAAAGTTTACATACAATAAACTGAAATTCTACAATTTTAAGCTAAGTCGTCGAGATCAGTATCAAGAATTGCCATCTGGAAACTATACGATTTGTCTCCATCTTCATCGTCTACAAATAATACACCTATGAATTCGTCACCGATATAAACTTCGGCGGAATCGTTCTTTCTTGGCCGGCCGACGACACGTATGGCATGATTTGCAAAGGTGCGACGCAGGAACTGCTCGATTTTGCTAAGCTCTTTTTTGTCCATGATGCAGGGATCTCAGTTCTGGTTGGTGCTTCGATAGGCAGACGGCTAATCTTTTCGCGCATCCGTTGCCGAACGCGCGCTAAAGGATAGGCTCACGCTTGATAGTGCGGGCGAAGGCCCGCCGCAACCCGTCTCGGAAAACAATTCAAGGTTGTACTAGTCGTCCGGAAAATCTCCGAGAATCTGATCCATCGTGCGGGCCGGCTCGACGCAGTTCGCCGCCCCGACGACCTTCGCGGGCACGCCCGCGACGGTCGTGTTCGGCGGAACGGGATGCAGAACCACCGATCCGGCGGCGATTCGTGCGCAGGTGCCGACCTCGATATTGCCGAGAATCTTGGCTCCGGCGCCGATGAGCACGCCGCTGCGAATCTTCGGGTGGCGATCGCCGCTTTCCTTGCCCGTGCCGCCGAGCGTGACCTCCTGGAGGATCGACACGTTGTCGCCGATCACGGCGGTTGCGCCGACGACGAAGCCGGTGGCGTGATCGAGAAAGATGCCGTGCCCGAAACGGGCGGCGGGGTTGATGTCGGTCTGGAAGACTTCCGACGACCGGCTCTGGAGGTGCAGCGCGAAGTCCTTGCGCCCGGCTTTCCACAGCCAGTGGGCCAGCCTGTGCGTGACGAGGGCGTGGTAGCCCTTGAAGTAGAGCACCGGCTCGATGACGCGCGTGCAGGCCGGATCGCGGTCCACCACCGCCAGCAGATCGGCGCGGACGGTGGAGCTCAGCTCCGGCTCGTCGGCGACGGCCGCCAGGAACCCCTGGGTGATCAGTTCCCCGGGCAGGGTCGGATGGCCGAGGCGCTGGCCGATCTTGAACGCGAGCACCGCCTCCAGGCTGTCGTGATTGAGGACGGAACCGGCAATCATGCCGCCGAGATAGGGTTCCCGGTCGACGACGGCTGCCGCCTCCCGGCGCAGGCGAGACCAGATGAGGTCTCGGGGTGCCGGTGCGATGCCGGACTGGGCGGCTGTGGAAATCTGTTCCGAAATCATTATCGAGTTCCCGAAAGTCCAGAAGGAGACAAAAATCGCGTGACGGTGCGAGGCCGCTAACAGCGGCAGATCCGTCTTGTTTCGAGCGCAACTTCCATCGCCGCTTCGGGTCCCCGCGCCGATGAGCCGCCCCAGGCTCTCGTCCCGCTCAAGGCCTTGACACCACTCAAGGCCTTGGCGCGCGAAGAGCTGGCGCCGCCCATACGGCAACCCACTCGGTTGCCTGCCTGCCGGTCTGCGACCATCCGCCGAACTACCCGCATTCCGTCTGCTCCGCATCAATCCACCGGCGGCGGATCCAGCCTGTGGGCTCGAGCCACGCACACTCCTCCTCCGCTGCCACCGACATGCCGGCAGCGGCGAAAACCTCCGCCTCCCGGGGGTCACCGGGAGCCGCAGGCCCGGGGGAGCGCAAGCCATCAACGCAAGCCGCCATCCAACGAGCCCAGGCCCACGCTACATTGAATTGCAATGAGTGAAAAGTGACAACGAACATCGCGTTGGCAAGTTCTTTCGATGGAGGGCGGTCAGCCCAGCACCAGAACGACGCCTATGACGGCGACCGCGGCGCTGGCCAGCACCTCCAGCGCCGCGATGGCCCGCACGCCGGTTCTGCTGCTTTCGCCCGTCATTCCCGTCGCCAGCCCGGTCGCCAGCCGCTTGGCGAAGACCGCGAGGCTCGCCAGCGCGCCGACGGTGATGAACGTGCCAAGCGCCATGGCGAACGCGGCCGCCAGGCCGCCCGTTGGCATACCCTGTGCGAAGGCGAAGACGAGCACGATGATCGCACCGGTACACGGGCGCAGGCCGGCGGACAGGGCCACCATCGCCATGTCGCGCAGGCTGTCGATCCGGCCGAGTTCCGCGGGCGTGAGCAGGTGCGTGTGGGCGCAGAAGCCGCCTGCCCGGCAGGACGGGTCATCGCATGCGGCAGGAGCGTCCCGCTCCTCGACCGCCTCGGCGCGGAACCGGCCCGATCCCGCCTCGCCTGCGGGCCGGAACGCGAGCCCTGCGAACGGATCGCCGGATGAGTCGGCCGAGACCGCACTGGCAGGTTCCGCCGTCATCGGCTCCATGGCGGCCGGGACGCGCATAAGAGTGGCGAGACGCCCGGCCTTGCGCCACAGCACGACGAGGCCGACGACCGCGACGAGTACGAAGCTCGCCTGCTCGATCACCCGGGCGGTGGCGTTGACGGTGGCGGCGGTCGCGTTCAGCACCAGTGCCATGACGCCGACGATCGCGATGGCCGACAGCGCCTGCAGGATCGACGATGCGAACGCCAGCGCCAGCCCCCGGCCGATGGAGCGGCGGCCGTCGGCCACCAGATAGCCCGATATCACCGCCTTGCCGTGGCCGGGGCCGGCGGCGTGGAAGATGCCGTAGGCGAAGCTGAGGGCCACCAGCGTCCAGAAAGCCGCCGTCTCGGTGGAAAACGCCTGCAGCGCGGCGATCATGCGGGTGTAGAAGGCAGACTGGATGGCGAGGATGGCGCCGCCGATGCCCACGGGCTCGGGCGCGGCCTCGTTGAGGCCCGCCGAGAAGGGATGGCGCGGCGCGGGTGGCGTTTCCACCGGCGCCCCCATCTGCGAGAGGAGCACGAACAGCCCGCCGACGAGCGCCAGCGCCAGGACCGCGACAGCCGTCCGGACCAGGACGTCCCTCAGCGCGGACCTTGGGGACGCCGCGAAAACCGTCGTGTCGCTCATGTCGGGGCCATTGGCAGCGTTCCTGGATGCGGACGATCGCCGGCCGGGAAGGTCTCGGCCGAGGCAATCATGGGCAGGCGACGATCGCCCGTGTGGCGAAATCCTGACCGAAGGTGGAAGCCGACGTCAAGGCGTTGAAGAACGCTTCCGACAGCTCTTCGTCGTCGAAAACGCGCTGCTCCGGCCGCGTTATGGTGATCGCGCACGCCGGTTCCCGCCCGGTGACGGCCGCCGCATCCGCTTCCGGCGCGAAAAGGAACGACACGAAATAGGTCGGATCGAAGAGCTCCACCGCCAGCGCCCTGTTCGCCGGCGCCGGCGGGTCGACGGGCAGCGTGAAGTTGAGCGTCAGCGCGCCGTCCCTGAACTCCATCGACGAATCGGTGGCCTTGGTGAAGGTAAGCGCCTTGCCGTTCGCCTTCGCCTTGGTGAAGAAGTCGAACTCGTAGAGGCCGTCCACGTTCGTGGTCGCGAGATCCGCGAGTTCGGCGGCGTCGAGCTTGCCGTCGCCGTTGGTGTCGAGCCCTTGCGTCGCGAATTGCGAATAGGCCGGATCGAAGGTCCAGCTGTGCCGGATGGCGGTGATGTTGTCGCCGTCGAATGCCAGTTGCGCACGCGCCGTCACCCAGACGTGCGGATGCGCCGCCGCCTGCCCGGCTGCAGCGAAGGCGGCAAGCGCAAGCATCCATGCCGCCGCCCGGCGAAGGCCGGCGGACTTGCAGCCGGCCGATCGGCGGCCGGGAGGCATCCTGTCGCGTTCCAGCATGACCATCGATCGTTCCATCCGTCCGCGACATGTCGCCGCGCATTGCGGTGCGCGGCCGCGCCATTCGCCTATACCATCCCTGGCCGCCCGCGCCCAGAGGCGCGGCGGGGGTGCGGCGGCAGCAACCACAATAGCCATGTTTGCGGCGATGGTGTGGACGGACGCGCCATGCGGCGGCGGGCGGCGTCCGCAACATTTATCGCGGCCGCATCTGGATTTCTCCCGTTGCGAGGTCCTATAAAAAATCGCCGGGCGGCAGCGAAGGGGCATGCCTGCCGGCGGGGAGGAGTCATGCGTCACAGGTCCATTGTTGCCGATATCATCGCCGAGCCTGATAGCATTGCCAAATCTGATATCGTTGCAAAGTCTGATATCATTGCCAAGTCCGGTGCGTCCGTTCGCGCGTTCGCGAAAGCCGCAGCCGTCGCGCTGGCGTTCTGGCTCGCCGGGCCGGCGCCTGCCGGGGCGGCGGAGCTCAAGTCCATCGCCATTCTCGCGCCCGAGGCCGCGACGGACTACGGCTGGAACCAGCAGGGCGTGGAGGCGGCGCGCAAGGCGGCCGAAAAGGCCGGTGTCGAGGCGCTGGTGGCGGAAAACCTCGGCTATGACGACGTGCGCCCGGTGCTGCGGGAGCTCGTGGAGGACGGGGCGGGCCTTCTGATCGCCCACGCCAGCGGCTACAACACCGCCGCGCCCGAGATCGGCGAGGAGGCGGGCGTGCCGGTGGCGATCACCGACCGCCCGCAGGCGCGCGCGCCCGGCAAGGTGGCGGACTATACGGCGAGCGGCCACGAGGGCGCCTATCTCGCCGGCCGCCTCGCGGCGAAGCTCACCCGCACGGGCACGCTCGGCATCGTCACCTCCGGCGAGCCGCCGGGCTGGAACTCCCAGTCGGCCGCCTTCGCGCAAGGGGCGCGGGCCGAAAAGCCCGAGATCGTCATCCGCTATGCCGTCATCGGGCCTGCCGCCTACAGCGACGCGGCGGGCGCGCGGCGGGTGACGGAGACCGTCATCGCCGCCGGCGCGGATATCATCTTCGGGCAGGGCAACGGGTCGAGCTTCGGCATGCTCGCCGCCGTCGAGGCCACGCCCGCCGTCGACGGCGGCAAGGTCTGGTTCATCGACGTGATCGGGGACAAGACGCCCATCGACAAGGGGCACCTGCTCTCCTCCGTCATCTGGAACCTGGAGCCGGTGTTCTCGGCCATGATCGCCGATGTGAAGGCGGGCACGTTCGGCGAGCGCAACTACGGCATCGCGCTCAAGGACGATTCGGTCGCGCTGCTGAAGACGCCCCACATTCCGGACGACGTCTGGCAGCAGATCGAGGCCATCCGTCAGGAGATCGTCGACGGCAAGATCGCGCTCACGCCGGTCTTCGACGCGCCGGGCGTGCACGCGCTCGTCACGACCACGACCAGCACGCCTTAGAAACACCGCCCCCGCCATGCTCACCCCGCCGCTCGTGTCGCTTGAGGGGATCGGCAAGTCGTATGCGGGAGTGCGGGCGCTCGCGGGCGTGGATCTCGATCTTCACGCCGGCGAGGTGCACGTGCTGCTTGGCGAGAACGGCGCCGGCAAGTCGACGCTCGCCGCCATTCTGGCCGGCGTGCAGCAGCCGGATGCGGGCGTGATCCGCGTCGACGGCGCCGAGCGGCGTTTCACCTCGCCGCGCGAGGCGATGGGGGCAGGCGTGAGTGTCGTGTTCCAGCATCCGCAACTGGTGCTCTCGCTGAGCCTCGTCGACAACATCGCGCTCGGCAGCGCCTTTGGCGCCGCTCCCTGGTGGCGGAGGCCCCCGCGTGCGCTCATCGCCCGGCGCATGCGCGCGGCCGAACGGCGCATCGGCACCGCCGGCGGGCTCGATCCGTTCGCGCCTGCGGGGTCGCTGTCGCTCGGCGAACTGCAGCGGGCGCAGATCGTGCGGGCGCTGATGCGCGACAGCCGCCTGCTGGTGCTCGATGAGCCGACATCCATGCTGACGCCCGAGGCGGCGGCCGATCTGGTGACGCTGATGCGCCGCCTCGCGACCGATCCGGAACGGCCGATGGCCATCGTCTTCGTCACCCACAAGCTCGACGAGGCGCTCGACTGCGGCGGCCGCATCACGGTGCTGCGGCGCGGGCGCAAGGCCGGGGAGCTCGACGCCGGCGCGGACACGTCGCGCGAGGCGGCGCGGCGCGCCCTGCTTGCCATGATGTTTTCGGACGCCGAGGCCGTGCCGGCCGCGCCCGCAGCAGGGCGCCCGTCCGCCGTCGCGGGCGCGGCGGTGCTGCGGGTGGAGGGGCTCTCGCTGGCCGGGACCTCGCCGCCGCTATCGCTCCAGGGAAAGCATCGCAGAGCGAAACCCGATCCGGTCAGATCGGATTTCGCTCTCGAGGGAATCAACCTGACGGTGCGCGCCGGCGAGATCGTCGGCGTCGCCGGCATCGATGGCAACGGCCAGCGCGAGCTCGCCGAGGCGGTGGCGGGCCAGCGGGCCATCGATGGCGGCGACATCCTGCTCGACGGCGTTTCCGTGCGCCGGCTCGGCGTGGCCGGGCGCTTCAGGCTGGGCCTGCGCTACGCCAGCGACGACCGGCTGGGGGAAGGGGCGGTCGGGCCGCTCTCCATCGGGCTCAACCTGCTGCTGAAGCGCGTCGGCGACGCGCCGTTCTGGCGGGGCGGCGTGGCGCGCGGGGCGGCGATCGACGCCCATGCCCGCGCGGCGATCGCGGCTTTCGACATCCGCGCGCCGGGGCCGCAAACGCCCGTGGCGTACCTGTCCGGGGGCAATCTGCAGAAGGTCATCCTCGCCCGCGAGCTCGATGCGCATGCGCGCGCCATCGTCTTCGCCAAGCCCACGCACGGGCTCGATGTGCTGAGCGCCGACGCCTGCCGCATCCGCATCCGCGCGGCGGCGCGGGCGGGGCTCGCCGTGCTGCTGATCTCCACCGATCTCGACGAGATCGTCGAACTCGCCGACCATATCGTCGTCATGTCCGGCGGGCGGATCGTCGCGCGCATGGCGGGGGGTGCGGCGGGGCGCGAGGCGGCGGGCCGGGCCATCAGCCGGGGCGAACGGCCCGTCGGGGCCACGGCATGACGGGCCGTTTGACAGGGCATCTGGCGACGGGGCGCTTCCTGCGGGGGCGCTTCCTGCGGGTGGTCGCCGGGCCGCTGCTGGCCGCGTTGCTGCTGACGGCGGGCGCGCTCGCCGTGCTCGGCGTCGATCCGGCGGCCTATTTCGGGCAGGTGGTGCAGCGCGGGCTGCTGTCGCCTTCCGGGCTTCAGGCGGCGGTCACGCGCATGGCTCCCCTGCTGCTGCTCGCCGCGAGCCTCATTCTCGCCTTCCGGGCCGGCATCTGGAATCTGGGCGGCGACGGGCAGTATCTGCTCGGCGCGGTGATCGCCGCAGCCGTTGCGCCGCTGCTTGCCGGCGCGCTGCCCCTGTGGCTGGCGTGGCTCGCCTGCTTCGCCGCCGCCGCCGCTGTCGGCGCGGCGTGGTCGGTGCTGCCTGCGTGGCTGCGCGCCTTTCGCGGCATCAACGAGGTCGTCTCGTCGCTGATGATGTCGTTCCTCGGCCTGTCGCTCGCCAACGTGCTGATCAAGTTCGTGTTTCAGGATCCCGGCACCACCGTGCCGCAGACGGTGACGCTGCCGGTCGCGGAGCGTCTGCCGCGCCTGCCCGGCGGCGCGGTTTCCTCGGGTGTGCTGCTGGGGCTCGCGGCGGTGCTGCTGGTGCATTGGGTGATGACGCGCACGGCCTTCGGCCTGCGCCTGCGCATCGTGGGGCTCAACGCCCGCGCCGCCGCCCATGCCGGGCTCGACGTGCCGTGGCTGACGCTTACCGTCTTCGCCTTGTCCGCGGGTCTTGCGGGCCTTGCCGGGGCGGTCGACGTGCTCGGCGTGCAGGGCAACGTGCGGGCCGACTGGAACCCCGCCTACGGGCTGATGGTGGTGCCGCTGGTGTTCCTCGCCCGCCTCAACGGCATCAGTGCGATCGTGTTCGTCTTCATCTTCTCGGTGCTGTCGGTCGGCGGCGAGAGCGCGGCGCGGCGTCTGGGCGTGCCCAATTACGTGACGCTGATGATCGTCGCCATCCTGCTGATCGCCCTTGCCGCAGGCGAGGCGCTCGACCAGCGCGCGGCGCGCCGGCCGCGGGCCGGGCCGGGGGAGCCGGCGCCATGACCGACCTTCTGACGCAGACTTTCGCCACCGCCCTGCTGGCGGGCACCGTGACAGCCGGCGTCCCGCTGTGGCTTGCGGGGCTCGGCGAGCAGATGTCGCAGAAGGCGGGCGTGCTCAACATCGGGCTGGAGGGCATGATGCTCGCCGGCGCCTATGCCGGTTTCGTCGCGGTGCTCGGCAGCGGCAACCCGTGGTGGGGCTTCCTGGCCGGCATCGCGGCCGGCATGGGGGTGGCGTCACTCATGGCGCTGTTGGCCGTGCGGCTCGGCCTCAACCAGATCGTCGTCGGCATCGCCCTCCTGCTCGGCGCCGAGGGCGTGACCGCGATCCTGCATCATCTCGCCTTCGCCACGACCTATCCGCGCCTGGCCGCGACGCCGTCGTGGCCGTTGCCCGGTCTGTCGGACCTGCCGGTCGTCGGGCCGGCGCTGTTCGACCGGCCGGCCGTGGTCTACGCCGCTGCGGGCCTCGTCGCCGTGATGGCGTGGATCTATCGGGCGACCCATCTCGGCCTCGCCCTGCAGGCGGCGGGCGAGCGCCCTTCGGCGCTCGATGCGGCGGGCGGCAGCGTCGGGCGCACGCGCGCCGTCGCCGTGCTGACGGCGGGCGCCTGCGCCGGGCTCGGCGGCGCGTTCATGGCCGTCGTCGGGGCGGGGATCTTCGTGCCGTTCATGACCAACGGCGCGGGCTTCATCGCCATCGTGCTCGCCATGCTGGCGCGCGGGCGCCCGGTCATGGTGCTCGCCGGTGCGCTGCTGTTCGGCGCGTGCCTGTCGGCGACCACCGCGCTGCAGGTCGCGGGGGTCGATGCGCCGACCGATGTCGTGCAGATGCTGCCCTTCGCCGCCGTGCTGATCGTCCTGGCCCTCTTCGGCCAGGGCGGCGCGCTGCCGGCGGCGCTCGGCGAGGCGTGGAGCCGGGGCAATCCGCTTGGCAAATGAGACCCGAACCCCCTGCCGATTCCCGCGCTGATTCTCACTTGTCCCTACTGGTTCACCTGTCCGATGAGGCGCTCGCGGATGCGGCGCGAGACCTGGTCGATGAGGGAGACGGTGATCAGGATCAGCAGGATGATGTAGGCGACCTCGTCGAAGCGCATCACCTGCCAGCGCGAGATCAGCTCGAAGCCGATGCCGCCCGCGCCCACAAGGCCGAGCACGGTGGCGGAGCGGGTGTTCGACTCGAAGAAGTAGAGCGCCTGCGACACATAGACCGGCAGCACCTGCGGCAGCAGGGCGTAGCGCTGGACGGAGACCGGCGACGCGCCGACCGACTGGATGCCCTCGACCGGCCCCTTCTCGGTGTTCTCGATGGCTTCCGAGAACAGCTTGCCGAAGGTGCCGGTGTCGGAGATGAAGATGGCGAGGATGCCGGCGAGCGGCCCGAGCCCCACGGCCGAGATGAAGATCAGCGCCCAGATGATCTGGTCGATGCCGCGCGCCACGTCGAAGGTGCGGCGGGTGAGGAAGCGGATCACGAAGGCCGGAATGACGTTGCGCGCCGCCAGGAACGCCAGCGGCAGCGCCAATATGGCCGCGAGCGAGGTGCCGATGAACGCCATGGCAATGGTCTCGCCGAGCGAGCGGAAGATGTCCGCATGGGCGAAATTGGCGAAGTTCGACCAGTCGAAGAAGTTCGCGAGCAGCAGCCCGGCGCGCGGATCGGGCGACAGCAGCCGCGCAGGGGTGAGCCCGTAGGCGACGTGCAGCCATACCAGCACGGCAAGCACCGCCGCGGCGATGGAGCCCGTGAGCGCGCGCCTTGCCGGCGACGGGCCGAAGGCGGCCGGGTTGTGGTGGCGCGCGGCGCGGATTTCTTCGGGCGCGACGGCATCGAGATGGATGGGACGCATGTTGGTTTCCTTATGCCGACACGTCCGGCCTGCGGCCAGCCGCGTGCGGGCCTCGCTCAGGCGCCGCGCGGGCTTGGCCTATGCCCCATGAGGCGGGCTCATTGCGCATCGGCATCACACCACCCGCGTGTCGCTGATCAGGCGCTGGCGCAGGTAGCCCGACAGCGTGTCGATGAGCACCACGAGCAGCACGATCAGGATGATGACGGCGCTGATGTCCTCGTAGCGGTTGAAGTTGATGACCTTCTTCAATTCCTCGCCGATGCCGCCCGCGCCGACCACGCCGATGATGGCGGAGGAGCGCACGTTGATCTCGAACCGCAGCAGGCCGTAGCTCAGGAAACCCGGCAGCACCTGCGGCACGATGGCGTAGCGGATCTTCTCGAACCAGTCGCCGCCCACCGCTGTGATGCCCTCGGCCGGACGGGGGCTGGCGTTCTCGTTGAGCTCGGAAAAGAGTTTTCCCAGCGCGCCGGCCGAATGCAGCCCCATGGCGAGAATGCCCGCGAGCGGCCCGATGCCGTAGCAGAACACGAAGAACAGCGCGAACACGAGGTCCGGGATCGAGCGCAGCAGCTCCAGGAAGCGCCGGCACACCCAGACGATGGCGCCGTGCGGCGACAGGTTGTAGGCGGCGGGAAAACTCAGCACGAAGGCGATGCAGAAGCCCATCAGCGTCGCCAGCACCGCCATGGCCACGGTGTCGAGGATCAGCGCCAGAAAGGTGTTGATGTTGTAGAACCAGTAGAGCAGCGACTGCTTGGTGTCCCAGCCGCCGAAAATATGCGACAGCGACAGGACCGGGATGCGCTCGGCCGCGCCCTGCGAGACGGGCGTCGAGAACAGCTTGGCGATGTAGTCGCCGAACTTGGGCAATCCCTCGATCAGCGGCGCGAAGCCGAAATCCGTCGACCACGAGGCCAGCGCGAACAGCGCCGCGAAGATGGCGACGCCCAGAAGCGACGCACGAAATTTCTCCCGGCGATGCGCATCGATGCGCGCGCGCAGGAGATCGAAGCTGTCGGCGCCAGTCTGGTGCATCGTCATGAAGGAAGTCTCGTCTGTTCAAGCCGAACCGCCCCGCAGCGGGACTGCGGGGCGGTGGTCGCGTTGGCGGGGATCAGCTCTTGCGGCCGCCGGAGGCTTCGGCCTGGCGCAGCTTGATGATGTCCTCGTAGAGTTCGATGGTAGCCCTGGCGTAGCCCTTGCCCGTGCCGCGCTCGATATCCTGGTAGATGTCGGGGTGCTGGGCGGGCAGGTCGAGGTGGATCTGCAGCAGCTTTTCCTTCAGGTCGGCCGGCAGGTCGGTGCGCACCGCCCACGGGCCGTTCGGGATCTTGCCCGACTGCCAGATGATCTTGATGTCATCCATGTTGAGCAGGTTCTTGTCGACCATGGCGCGCAGGTTGCCGCGCGAATAGCCTTCCTTGATGTCGCCCTGGCCGGAGGTCCAGGTCACGGCGACGTCGTACTGCTTGTTGAGCACCGCGAGCACGCCCTGCTCGTGGCCACCGGCGAAGCCGACGCGCGAGAAGTACTGCTCCGGATCATTGCCCTCGGCCTTCAGCGTGGCGTTGGGGATCAGGTAGCCCGAGGTGGAGTTCGGGTCGGCGAAGGCGAGCGACTTGCCCTTGGCGTCGTCGAGCGAGTTGATGCCGCTGTCGGCACGCGCCACGGCGACCGAGTAGTAGAAGGTCGACCCGTCGTCCTCTTCCGCGACGACGAGCGGCTCGATGCACTTGTTGCAGTCGAGATAGGCGCCGGCGAAGCCCGAGGCACCGAAGGCGGCGATTTCCACCTGGCCCGCACCGATAGCCTGCATGATGCCGGCATAGTCGGTCGCAGGGAAGAGCTTGACCGGAATGCCGAGCTCGCTCTCCAGCAGCTTGCGGTAGGCTTCGTTGCGGGTCAGCAGATCGCTGGCGTTCTCGCCGCCGATCAGGCCGACGCGCAGTTCCTTGACGGTGTCCTTGTAGCTCTGGGCCCCGGCCGCGACGGGAGCGGCGAGGGCGAGCGTGGCGGCGGCTGCCGCGAGCATCAGCTTGCGAAGCATGGTGTAACTCCAAGAATGATTATTGATGTAGTGCGGGGGCCGTTGTCGTTCTCCCGCCGCCGGAGGCCCAGCCGGCGGCGCAATGCTTGCAGTCCGGTCAGGCGGGCGTCGCCTCGGGCGCGTATTGCCTGCCCGGAATGATGGTGGTCGAGGTGATGCGCTCGTCGAGGGGCGCGCCATCCGTGCCGTAGATCTGGCGCACGACGGCGTCGTTGAGTTCCTCGGGCGCGCCGTCGAACACCACCTGCCCGGCAGCCATGCCCACGATCCGGTCACAGTAGTGGCGAGCGGTGTCGAGCGTGTGCAGGTTGCTGATCACCGTGATGCCATCGCGCTGGTTGATGTCGCGCAGGGCGTCCATCACCACCTTGGCGTTGAGCGGGTCGAGGGAGGCGATCGGCTCGTCGGCGAGGATGATGCGCGGCTCCTGCATCAGCGTGCGGGCGATGGCCACGCGCTGCTGCTGGCCGCCGGAGAGCGTGTCGGCCCGCTGCAGGGCAACTTCCGCAATGCCGAGCCGCTCCAGCGCGCGCAGCGCGAGCGTCCGTTCGGCATCCGTGAAGGTCTTGGTGAGCGAGCGCCACATCGGCACGTGGTTCAGGCGGCCCGTCAGCACGTTGGTGAGCACGTCGAGGCGGTTCACGAGGTTGAACTGCTGGAAGATCATGGCCGCGCGCGAACGCCAGTTGCGCAGTTCCGCCCCGCGCATGGCGGTGATGTCCGCGCCCTCGAACAGGATGCGCCCTTCGGAGGGGTCGATCAGGCGGTTGATCATGCGCAGCAGCGTCGACTTGCCGGCGCCGGAGCGGCCGATGACACCGACCATGCTGCCAACCGGAATCTCGATCCGCGCCCCGGCGACGGCCGCCTTGTCGCCGAAACGTCTCGTCACATTGTCAATAACCAGCACCACCCTACTCCGCGTCGTTGATCCCGGGGGCGCGCAGAATCTGGCACTGTCTCACTACATGACGATGACAGCTCTACCGGAAATTAACCAATTGTACGAAAACAGTCACCGTCAGGCGGCGCGCAGGACGGCGTCGAGGGCGATGCCGGCGAAGAGCAGCAGCCCCGCGTCGCGGTTCGACTTGAAAAGCACGAGCGCAAGCGGCCCGTTGCCGGGGGTGATGGATTTCACCTGCCAGGCGAGATGGCCCGCGAACAGGGCAAGGCCGCCATAGGCCGCAGGCCCCGCCTGCGCCAGCACGAGCGCGCCGGTGAGCAGCAGCACCGCTGCGAGATAGCATCCGCCGACGCCCTCGCGCACCCGCGCGCCGAAGAGCCGCGCCGATGACTTGATGCCGACGACGGAATCGTCCTCGATGTCCTGCAGCGCATAGATGGTGTCGTATCCCACCGTCCAGGCGATGGCCGCGGCATAGGTGAGCCAGGCCGGCGCGTCGAGGCGCCCGAAAACCGCCGACCAGCCCATCAGCCCACCCCAGGCGAAGGCGAGGCCGAGCACCAGCTGGGGCATCGACGTGATGCGCTTCATGAACGGATAGGCCGCGACGATGACGAGCGATGCGAAGCCGAGCAGGATCGTCGCTCGGTTGAACTGCATGAGCACGCTCAGGCCCAGCAGGCACAGCGCCAGCAGGAACACGGCGGCCTGGCGCAGGCCGACCTGCCCGGCCGGCAGCGGCCGGCCGCGGGTGCGCGCCACCTGCGCGTCGAGGTCGCGGTCGACGATGTCGTTATAGGTCGTGCCCGCGCCGCGCATGGCCACCGCGCCCACGAGGAACAGCATCAGGTGCCACAGATCGGGGGCGGTGCCGGCGCTGCCGGCGGCGAGCGCCGAGGACCACCAGCAGGGCAGCAGCAGCAGCCAGCTCCCGATGGGCCGCTCGATCCGTGCGAGCCGCAGATAGGGCCGCCACGGGCGCGGGGCATGCGTATCGACCCAGTTGCCCGGGGCTGCATCCGGCAGGGGGCGGTCGATACCGGTGGGGTCACTCATGTCGGCGGCTCAATGATTCGGTTCGCTGCAACCGGCATATCACACCATCGGCTCCGATCGACACCGCTTCGCCCCGTATCCGCCCCATGGCATCCGCCCCTTGGCATCCGCCTTGTGGCGGTCGCCTTACAGCGCGCCTTGCGGGATCGGAATGCGTCCCCTCACGGGGTCTCCGTCGCTGCCGCCGAGCATGGGCGGGCGGCTCTGCGCCGCCTCGCGGGCACGCTTTTCCATCGCCGCCTGCTGGGTGGCGGCGCGGCAGGCCTGGGTGCGGATCTGGCCGGCCTTGGCGTTGTCGGCCTTGAGATCGCTGATGAACTGATCGGGGATCTGGCACCAGTCCTTGTTGGTCTCCAGCCACTTGATGGCGGCGTCGCCGTTCGACACGAGGTTGCGGAACAGCGAACAGGCGCTTTTCGGATTGGGCTGCTTGCCGAGCTTGTTGATTCGGCCGACCAGCGCCTTGCGATCCTCCAGGAAGGTGCCGATCCGTGCGCAAACGCCCTCTTGCGCATGAGCCGCAGGCACCGCGCCGAAGAGCGAAGCCGACGAGAGCAGCACAGCCGCAGCCGCCCCCATCCTTGCGCAGCGGATTGCGGATTGCTTCATGTTCCAGCCTTTTCAATCATCGTGAATGCGAATCAATAGACGATTTCCGCAAGTAACGCCATCCTGAACGCCATCCCGCGTGATTCACCCCGAGGAATCCCCCTTGCCGCCGGACGCGGCCGGCGCGTGTCGGCACAATAAACATAAGGTTTATCGGGTCCCCTGCAATACACTGTTGCGCGAGCACCGCCGCCTGCCTACACAACGCGGGCCCCCCCGGGCCGCAACAACGGCCCTGTTGCACGCTTAATGACATGATCGGGGAAGGTTTTGAGCGAGTATGACTTTTCCGCGCCGCGGCTTCACGTCTCCACCACTATTCGCGCCGGGGAGGAGATCGGCCTCGACAAGGCGCAGGCCAATTATCTCGGCAACGTGCTGCGTCTTGCGGGCGACGACACCGTGCTGATCTTCAACGGACGGGACGGCGAATGGCTGGCGCGCATCGGGCAGGCGGGGCGCAGGCTGACGCATCTCGTTCCGGAGCGGCGCACGCGCGAGCAGCCCCCGCTGCCGGACCTGCTGTATCTTTTCGCGCCGCTCAAGCACGCGCGGCTCGACTACATGGTGCAGAAGGCGGTGGAGATGGGGGCGGGCGTGCTGGCGCCCGTGCTGACCCGGCGCACGCAGGTCTCGCGCGTCAACACCGAGCGCATGCAGGCCAACGCCGTCGAGGCGGCGGAGCAATGCGGCATACTGGCCGTGCCCGAGGTGCGCGAGCCCGTGCGTCTCGCCGATGCGCTGGCGCGGCTCGACGCCGAGCGCCTGCTGGTGTTCTGCGACGAGGATGCGCCCGTCACCGACAGCATCGCCGCCTTGCAGGGGGCGAGAGGCGGCCGCCCGGCCGGTGGCATCGCCCTGCTGATCGGGCCCGAGGGCGGGTTCGAGGAGACGGAGCGCGCGCTCATCCTCGCCCATCCGCATACGTTGAGGCTGTCGCTGGGGCCGCGCGTCCTGCGGGCGGATACGGCGGCGGTCGCAGGGCTCGCCGTGGTGCAGGCGGTGCTGGGGGACTGGCGCTGATCGTCAGGCGAAGCGCCCGCCGGCCTCGATGACCTCGATCTTGTAGCCGTCCGGATCCTCGATGAAGAAGAACCGCGCCAGCGTCTCGTCCGGCGCGCCGCCGGGGCGCGGGAGGGCCCGCACCGGGCCGGGATCGAGGCCGGCTGCCTCGAGGCGTGCCCGCTCGCCGTCGAGATCGGCGACGGTGACGGCGAGATGCCCATAGCCGTCCCCCGGTACGTAGGGCTCCGTGCGGCCGTGGTTGACGGTGAGCTCCAGCTCGAACGAAGCGGCGTCGTTACGCAGGTAGATCAGGGTGAAATCGTCGAAGGCGATGCGGTCGACCGGCCTGAGGCCGAAGGCCGTCTCGTAGAAGGCCAGCGAACGGCGCTCATCCAGCACCCGCACCATGGCGTGGACGAGCCTTGCCGCTGGGGAAGTGGTGTTGCCGGCCATCGCGGTCGCTCCTGTGAGGCTCGTGCGGATCAGTCGTCCGGCAATCAGTCGTCCCGGTAGACGCGTTCGTTGCGTTCGTGGCGCTCCTGCGCCTCGATGGAGAGGGTCGCGATGGGGCGGGCCTCAAGGCGCTTGAGCGAGATGGGCTCGCCCGTCTCCTCGCAATAGCCATAGGTGCCGTCCTCGATGCGATCGAGCGCCGCGTCGATCTTCGAGATCAGCTTGCGCTGGCGGTCGCGTGCGCGAAGCTCGATCGAGCGGTCGGTTTCCGAAGAGGCGCGGTCGGCGATGTCCGGGTGATTCTCGTTCTCACTCTGCAGCGCCTGGAGCGTCTCGCGACTTTCGCGAAGGATGTCTTCCTTCCAGGACGTCAGCTTGCGCCGGAAATACTCACGCTGCCGATCGTTCATGAACGGTTCATCTTCCGTCGGGCGATAGCCTTCGTCAATCAGTGTATCAGACATGCGTAGCTGAAGCTCTTCACATTCGATAGCACCAGGACCATTCCTTGGCCGCGTCTATATAGCTGTCTTGGGAACGTCTCACAACGTTCTTTATTGTCTTCTTTTCGTCTTTTTTTCCGAACGTTAGGCCGATTCTATCCTTTGCGCATCCCCCGGCAGTCTCATCGGCTGTGGATGGGTCCGGCGGCGGGCGGGGCCGGATCGCGCGACAGTCCCTTCGCGTTGAGCTCGGCGAGATACTGCTGCCAGCGCGTGGCCTGGTCGCGCCCGAGCTCGTGGAGATAGTCCCAGGTGTAAATGCCGCTGGCGTGCATGTCATCGAACACCAGCCTCACGGCGTAGCGGCCCACCGGCTCGATGGCGAGGATGGCGACGGCGCGTTTGGCCGAGACCGTGACGGCCTGTCCCGGGCCATGGCCGCGCACCTCGGCGGAAGGGCTCGACACGCGCAGGTATTCGGCGGGGAGCTGGAACGAGGCGTCCGGAAAAGTCACGGTCAGCAACGTCTTGTCGCGTGAGAGGCGCAGTTCTTCCGGCCAGTGGTTCGCCATTGTGGTCATCCGATTTGGCATCCGCCCGCGCTTCGCGGGGCGGCGGGCGCGGCCGGTTCAGCCCTGCGCGCGCGCCCGGATCATGAAGTTGTCGTAGGTGTACTCTGTCACCTGCCACCAGAGATAGGCCTCGCCGCTGAAAATTCTGATGGAATCGTAGATCGCCCGGAAGGCGGCGTTGTCTGTGGCGATCTCGCCCGCCAGCGCCTCGGTGGCGCCGTGGAGCTGCGTCAGCACGGACTGCGGGGTGGGGCGCAGCCGCGTGCCCGAGGCGACGAGCCGCCGGATGGCGGCGGCGTTGAGCGCGTCGTAGCGCGCCTGCACGATGTCGTGAGCTCGCGCCGCCGCCGCGGTGAACGCCGCCTTGTGGCGGGCGGGCAGCGCGTCCCACGCGTCGAGCCGGACGAGGAAGCTGTACTGCACGCCGCCCTGCCACCCGGGATAGTAGTAGAACGGCGCGGATTTGTTGAGCCCGAGCTGCTCGTCCTCGTGCGGACCGGTCCACTGGGCGATGTCGATGCGCGCTTCGGCGAGCGCGGCGGCGAGATCGTGCGGAAACAGGGCCTGAGGCAGCGCGCCGAATCGCGCCAGCAGCGCCCCGGCGAGGCCGATCGCGCCGACGCGCCGGCCGGCGAAGTCGTGCACGCCGCCGATCTCGCTGCGGAACCAGCCGCCGGTGAGCGCCCCGGTATTGCCGCCGCTGAGCGCCCGCACGCCGTGGTGGCGATAGCTGTCGTTGAGCAGATCGAGCCCGCCCCGGTGCAGCAGCCAGGCGTTGAACTGGCGCGCATTGAGGCCGAAGGGCAGTCCGCCGATACCCAAGACGGGGTCGCGGTCGGCGTAGAACGCCGCCGACGTATAGGCGATCTCGGCCTTGCCCTCCCGCACTGCGTCGAGCGCCGGCGTATGCTGCTTCGGGGCCTTCGCCGGGGGCGGAACGCTGATGGTGAAGGCGCCCTCGGTGATCTCGGCGAGCGTCGCCGCCAGCGCCTCGATGCCGGCGCGAGGGGTGTCGAGCCCGCCGGGAAAGTCGGACGACAGCCGCCAGACGAGCGGCTTCTCGGCGGCGTTCCTCTGGGGAGGATTCGGCGGCGCGGCGCCTGCCGTCTGCGCCCGCGCGCCAAGAGAGGCACCGAGGGGCGCACCGAGCCCCGCGGTGGCCAAGCCCGCGGCATGAAGGAACTGGCGACGCTTCATCGATCCGTCCCGATACTGGAAGGGTGCCGGCATCCGCCGGCCGTCTCGTGCACCATGCTGCATGAACACGGCATCCAAGTGAATAGCCGGATGACGGCGAATGCCGGCAAGGCCATGCCCGTAGTGCGCACCAGCACACGCGCCGTGACGCGCCGGCCCCTCATTGCTCGATGACGATGCGCGGCGGCGGGCGCTGCGGCGCGGCAAGCTGCGCCGCGACCTGCCGTGCGATGGCGAGATAGGCTTGCGCGTGCGGGCCGTCGGGGCTTGAGGCCACGACCGGCGTGCCGGCGTCGGACGTGGTGCGGATGGCGATGTCGAGCGGAATCTCGCCCAGGAACGGCACGCCCCGGCGCGTCGCCTCGTCCCGCGCGCCGCCGTGCCCGAAAACGTCCGAGCGCCCGCCGCAGTGCGGGCAGACGAAATAGGACATGTTCTCGATGATGCCGAGCACCGCCACCGCCACCTGCTCGAACATGGTGACGCCCCTGCGGGCGTCGATCAGCGCCAGATCCTGCGGCGTGGAGACGATGACCGCGCCCGAGAGCGGCACCGTCTGGGCGATGGTGAGCTGCGCGTCGCCCGTGCCCGGCGGCATGTCGATGACGAGGACGTCGAGCTCACCCCAGGCGACCTCGCGCAGCATCTGCTGCAGGGCCGACATCACCATCGGCCCGCGCCAGATCATCGCCGCCTCCTGATCGACCAGGAAACCGATGGACATCAGCGCGAGCCCATGCGCGGAGAGCGGTTTTAACGTCCTGCCGCCGACGGTCTCGGGCCGCGCGTCGGCAAGGCCGAAGAGCTTCGGCAGCGACGGGCCGTAGATATCCGCGTCGAGCACGCCCACACGGTTGCCGATTCGCGCCAAGGCCAGCGCCAGATTGGCGGCCGTGGTCGATTTGCCCACCCCGCCCTTGCCGCTCGCCACCGCGATGATGTGCTTCACGCCCGGTACGCCGGCCTTCGTGGTGGCGGCCTGCGCCTTGGGGCCGGGGCGGCGCTCGCCGGGCTGGGGGCGCGTTTCGGCCGGGCGTTCCTCGGTGAGCGACACGAGCGCGGCCTCGACGCCGGGCACCGCCCGCACGGCGTTCTCCGCCGCCAGACGCAGGGGCTCCAGCCGCGAGGCGCGGGCGGCGTCGACCTGAATGGAGAAATAGACCTTGCCCTTGTGCACCACGATCTCGGACAGGGCGCCCGAGCGGGGCAGGGGCGTGCGTCCGTCGGGTCCCGGAATCGAGGCCAGGGCCGCGAGAATGGTATCGGCGCTCGGTGGCTGATCGGCCATGGTTGCGGTATTTCCTCGGTGCGTTCCTTGCGCCATTGTCGATGTGACAAGGGAGCGACAATTCGGCATAGATTCGACATGCACTATACAGTCTGTTCGCGACAGGGGGTCGCGATATTTTCATATGGGCCGCGCGCGGCGATGCCGGCACGGGCAATCACGGGACAGGAGAAGCGGAAATGACGCAGGGAACGAACGCCGGCGAGGGACAGGCAGTGACGCAGGGTGCGAAGGTCGCGTTTCTCGGCCTCGGCGTGATGGGCGCGCCGATGGCACGCCACCTGAAGGCGGCCGGGCACGACGTGGTGGTCTACAACCGCACCGGGGAGCGGGCGCGCGCCTGGGTCGAGGCCAACGGCGGACGCGCCGCGCCGACCCCGCGTGAGGCGGCTGAGGGGCGCGACATCGTCTTCGCCTGCGTCGGCAACGACGACGACCTGCGCGCGGTGACGACGGGCGAGGACGGCGCGTTCGCCGGCTTGGCGCGGGGGGCGCTGTTCGTCGATCACACGACCGCCTCGGCCGAGGTGGCGCGCGAGCTCGCCGCCGTCGCGGCGGAGCGGGGAATAGGCTTCATCGACGCGCCGGTGTCCGGCGGACAGGCGGGGGCGGAGAACGGCGTGCTCACCGTGATGTGTGGCGGCGCACCCGCCGATTTCGCCCGCGCCGAGCCCGTCATCGCCGCCTTTGCGCGGTCCGTGCGGCTCCTCGGCTCCGTGGGCAGCGGGCAACTCGCCAAGATGGTCAACCAGATCGCCATCGCCGGCGTGGTGCAGGGTCTCGCCGAGGCGGTGCATTTCGCCAAGCGCGCGGGCCTTGATGTCGACGCGGTCATCGCCACAATCTCCAAGGGCGCGGCGCAGTCGTGGCAGATGGAGAACCGCGCCGCCACCATGGCGCGCGGCGAGTTCGACTTCGGCTTCGCCGTCGACTGGATGCGCAAGGACCTCGCCATCTGCCTCGACGAAGCGCGCAGTAACGGGGCGCATCTGCCGCTTACCGCCCTCGTCGACCAGTTCTACTCCGAGGTGCAGGCGCTGGGCGGCAACCGCTGGGATACGTCGAGCCTGATCGCCCGCCTCGAACGTTAGAACGCGTTCGCTCAAAGTCGAAGAATGAGACCATATCCAGCATTTCCGTGAAATGCTGGATATGGTCTGAGGCTGTCGAAGAAAGGTCGTGCCGCATGAACATCGCAGGTCCCGCCGGACGCCACCACGTCGAGCGCGTCCGCCACCCGCTGCGCATCCGCCTGCTCGCGGTGGTGCGGGTGCTCCGCATCACTCCCGCCATGGTGCGCATCACGCTTGCCGGCGGGGACCTCGCGGGGTTCCACAGTGGCGCGCACGACGATCACGTCAAGCTGTTCTTCCCGCGCCCTGGCGAGGCCCTGCCGGTGCTGCCGACGCTCGCGGAAGGCCGCGTGCTCGTGGACGAGACCAACCGCCCGACGGCCCGCGACTATACGCCGCGGCGGTACGACGCGCAGGCGGGCGAGCTCGACATCGATTTCGCGCTGCACGAATCGGGCCCGGCGAGCGACTGGGCGCGCGCGGCGAAGCCCGGCGATCGTATCGGCGTCGCCGGGCCGCGCGGCTCGTTCGTGGTGCGTGACGATTTCGACTGGTATCTCTTCATCGGCGACGAGACCGCCGTGCCGGCGATCGCCCGGCGCCTCGCGGAGCTGCGGCCGGAGGCGGACGTCACCGCCCTCATCGAGGTGGCGGACGCCGGCGAGGAGCAGCCGCTGCCGGCCCGCCCGCGGACACAGGTGCGCTGGCTGCATCGCGACGGCCGCGTGCCGGGCGACAACCCGCTGCTGGCCGATGCCGCGGGGGCGCTCGCCTTGCCGGAAGGCGACGGCTACGTGTGGATCGCCTGCGAATCACTGACGGCGAAGCGGCTGCGGGACATATTCCTGACGCGCCACAATCATCCCAAGGCCTGGATGAAGGCCTCCGGCTACTGGAAGCGGGGCGTCGCCAATGCGCACGAGGAGCACGACGATTGAAAACAAAGCCCTTGCGGCAATCAATGCACATACATAAAATGTTAATTAATCGCAGGCGCGCATTCCTTATGTAGAATTTCATTGCCCGTCGTCCGAATAGTATATAAATTCGGTGAAGAGTTTGGTCGGCAAGACGGGCGGGTCTGCCTCGAAGGGATGGAGCGCATGAGCATCGGGGTTCAGGAGAGCGGCCCAAGGGTGACGGACTGGCTTTGGCGAAAGGTGCAATCCGAGGCCCAGGAGGTCGTGAGGCGCGAGCCCGAGCTGGCCACGATCGTCTATGCCTCCATCCTCGGCCATCTGACTCTCGAGGACGCGCTCGCCTATCGCATCGCCCAAAGGCTCGACCGGGGCATCGTCTCGGCCGAACTGATCCGCGCCGCCTATACCGAGGCCCTGCGCGCCGATCCGGAGCTCAAGACCGCCTTCCGGGCCGATCTGGTGGCGGTGATCGAGCGCGACCCCGCCGTGGGGCGCTATCTCGACGCCATCCTGTATTTCAAGGGTTATCACGCCATCGAGGCGCATCGTCTGGCGAACTGGCTGTGGAAAAGCGGCCGGCGGGATTTCGCCCGTCACCTGCAGAGCGTGTCCTCCGAGGTGTTCCAGACCGACATCCACCCGGCGGTGCGCATGGGTCGCGGCATCTTCCTGGACCACGCCACCGGATTCGTGGTGGGCGAGACGGCCCAGGTTGCCGACAATGTCTCCATTCTGCAAGGCGTTACCCTCGGCGGCACGGGCAAGGGGCTGGGTGACCGGCATCCCAAGGTGCGCTCGGGCGTGCTCATCGGCGCGGGCGCCAAGATCCTCGGCAACATCGAGGTGGGCGAGTGTGCGCGGGTGGGCGCGGGCGCGGTCGTGCTCTCCTCCGTGCCGCCGCGCACCACCGTTGCCGGCAGCCCGGCCCGGGTCGTCGGCTCCGCCGGGGCGGAAGCCCCCTCGCAGGCCATGAACCAGATGTTCTATGACGTCGGTCTCTGAAAGGCCGGGCCGCGGGCCGCTTCCCCAAAAATAACACTTTCTGCGTGTGGTCCAGGCTGAATAGCGCGCCAGATTGACTTTTATGCATTAAGTCTACAATATTTATCAAGTAAACCATCCGGGAGTGCGTGTGCCCAGGGTGCCGGGGAGCCGGTGCCCACACCACTTCAAGCGCGAGGGATAGATCATGAAGCTAGGCGTACTTGTCCTGTTGGCGGCTGTCTTCGTCGGCGGCGCGGCTCATGCCGACCGGCTCGACGATATCAAGAAGGCGGGCGTGCTGCGCGTCGCCGCGTTCGACAGCAACCCGCCGTTCGGCTATGTCGACGAGAAGACCCGCCAGATCGTCGGCCTCGACGTCGACTACGCGCAGGCCTTCGCCGACAAGCTCGGCGTGAAGCTTGAGCTGCGCCCGACGAACCCGGCCAACCGCATCCCGCTGCTCACCTCGGGCAACGTCGATCTCGTGCTGGCGAACTTCACCATCACCGAAGAGCGCGCCAGGCAGGTGGATTTCAGCATTCCCTACTTCTCCTCCGGCCAGCAGTTCCTGGCCAAGAAGGGCGTGCTGAGCTCGCCCGACCAGCTCAACAGCCTGCGCGTCGGCGCCGACAAGGGCACCACCAACGAGATCGTGCTGCGCCGCGATTTCCCCGGCGCGACCATCATCTCCTATGACGACACGCCCTTTGCCTTCACGGCGCTGCGCAACGGCAACGTGCAGGCGATCACCCAGGACGGCCCCAAGCTCGTCGGCCTGCTCGCCAACGTGCCGGACAAGGAGAACTACGAGATCCCGTCCTTCACCATCTCCAACGATTACATCGGCGTCGGCATCCCGAAGGGGGAGACGAAGCTCGTGGAGTTCGTCAACGAGACGCTGACGGAGCTGGAGGCCTCGGGCAAGGCGCAGCAGATCTACGATGCCTGGTTCGGCCCCGACAGCAAGACCCCGCTGCCGCGCCTGTTCAAGATCGGCGATCCGCAGACCAACTGACCGGCGCCTGACGCCGTGGCCGGGGGCGTCGCCGCCACCGGGGATCGTTCTGACCACGGAAGCTGCTGTGGTTTCGCTTGCCCACGATGGCGTTCGCCTACTATGCAAGCAGCATATTGACACCGGCGGTGCCGATTCCGCGCCCGCCGGTTCTTGTTTTATGGTTCGCAGCCGTTTGACGGTCGCGGCGAATTGATGGTCTCGGGCGGCTGACGATGAACCTGTCGATTTTCGGTCTGGCGTCGAACTACGTCGAGTGGCTGCTGTGGGGTTTCGCGGTCACGCTGGTGTTGTCCGCGGCCACCTGCGTGGCGTCGACCGTGGGCGGGCTGGTGATCTGCGCCGCGCGGATCAGTCCGCTCAGGGCGTTCAGCGTGCCGGCGCGGCTTTACCTCGGCATCTTCCGCAACACCCCGCTGCTGGTGCAGATCTTCTTCTGGTACTTCGCCGGGTCGGCGATCTTTCCGACGCCGCTGCTGGACTGGTTCAACAATCCCCACACAGTGACGATCGCCTTCGCCGGCACGACATGGCTCTCATTCAAGATGCCGTCGTTCGAGTTCTGGGCCGGCTTCACGGCGCTCACCTTCTACACCACGGCTTTCGTCGCCGAAGAGTTCCACTCCGGACTGCGGGCGGTTCCGCCCGGACAGCGGGAAGGCGGGCTTTCCGTCGGCCTGTCGCCCGCGCTGGTGTTCGTCCTGATCATCGTGCCGCAGGCCGCGCGCCACGCCTTCGCGCCGTTGCTCGGGCAATACATGAACGCGATCAAGAATTCGTCGCTGACCATGGCGATCGGCGTGGCCGAGCTGTCCTACGCCTCGCGGCAGGTCGAGACGGAGACGTTCCAGACCTTCGAGGCCTTCGGCATCGCCACCATCCTCTATATCGGCGCGGTGGCCGCGCTCGAGGGGATCGGCGAGCTGGTGCAGCGCCGGCGCGACAAGAAGTACGGCAGAGGGGCGCTGACATGAATTTCGACGTGGTGTGGAACAACCTGCCGTATCTGCTCTGGGGCGCCTATCCCTACGGCCCCATCGGCGGGGCAGCGCTGACCATCTGGCTCAGCCTGCTGTCCGGCATCGCCTCGGCGGTTCTTGGGCTCGTGCTCGGGGTGTGGCTGTTCATGTCGCGCGGCATCGTCCACACCGGGCTCATCCTGTTTCTGGGCTTCTTCCGCGCCATCCCGGTGCTGATGCTGATCTTCTGGACCTATTTCCTGCTGCCGGTGGTGCTCGGCTTCTCGGTGCCGGAGCTGACGACGGTGGTCTGCGCGCTCGCCCTCATCGGCGGGGCCTATCTGGCGCACGGCGTGGCGGCGGGGCTGCGCAGCGTCGGCGAGGGGCAATGGGAGGCCGGCATCTCGCTCGGCCTCGGGCGCTGGCGCGTGCTGGGGCTCATCATCCTGCCGCAATCGCTGCGGCGCATGGCGCCTTCCTTCGTCAACCAGTGGGTGGCACTGATCAAGGATACGTCACTCGCCTACGTCATCGGCGTGCCGGAGCTGTCGTTCGTCGCGACCCAGGTCAACAACCGGGCGATGGTCTACCCGGCCGAGATCTTCCTTTTCGTGGCGGCGGTCTATTTCGTCATCTGCGGCGCGCTCGACCTCGCCGCCTCGGCGATCGCCGGCAAGGACGACGCCGGGAGCGCCGGAACACGCGCCGCCGCCTGATAAGGCAACGTTATCGCCCGTTACGCGAGATACGCTCGATCTCGGCCTTGACCAGCTTCTCGACCAGCGGCGGCAGGTGTTCGTCGAGCCACGCCTTCAGCAGCGGACGCAGCATGTCCTGCACCAGATCGTCGAGCGTACGCGGCGAGCGGCTGAGCACGACGGAGGACAATGTCTGGAAGGCGGATGCCGCGCTCGCGTCCGCGGCGGAGGACAGCAGCGGTTCCTGCGGCTCCCCGCCCGCGGATCTGGCGGTGGGCGGGGGCGCCGCGGCCGGTTCCGGGGGGACGGGCGCCTCCCTGTCGGCGGGGGATGCGGGAGCAGCGGCCTGCCGGGGCTGCGCCTGCCGGGGCGCGTCATTGCGGGCAGGCGGGGCGGGCGCGTCGTCCTCACCGGTCTCGGCGGCGTTCAGCACGTCGTCGTCGAATGTTATGGCGCTGACGTCGACGCCGGCATCGGCGCTGACGCCGTCGCCCGGCAGTGGCTCCGAATGGGCCTGATCGTCGGCGATGATCCGGCGGATGGAGGCCAGGATCTCTTCCATCGATGGCTCGGCACCGGTCCGCGGCGCCTCGGCGCGGGTGGCCTCCCTGGGCACGGAATAAAGCCTTTGGCTCGCTGTGCTCATCGACAAATCCGCCTGTTCTGTCACCATTCACCGGGCACGGCCCGGCCGATCCCGCCAATTCCTGCGCCGATTGCGCCGCTCCGCGGCAGCCGGCCCCTTCGACCGCGTCGCCCTCGCGAAGACGGCAGCACGATCCGGCTAGGATACCCCGCCGTGATTCAGGTGCACAGAGGTTAACGAAAGATTACCGTTGATACCTTGCAGGAAAAACGCCCCGCCGGGTGCCTGCCTGCGCGCGGGTGCAGGCAGGCATCAAAGAAAAGGCCGCGGCGTCGGCCACGGCCCTGGATAGAGATGACGTCGGGAGCGCCGGACTTGCCGGCGGGCGTCAGCGTCCGTCCGGCGTCGAGGTGCCGATCCACTTGCCCTTGACTTGATCGAAGTGCTTCGTCGAGTCGTAGCGCGCGACCCTGAGGCCGAGCGTTTCGGCGGACAGGCGGCCGACGGCGTGCAGCACTTCGTAAGAAGCCACGATCCGGTCGCGCTGGGCCGTCACCAGCGACACGCGCGAGGAGAGCAGCGTCTGCTGGGCGTTCAGCACGTCGAGCGTGGTCCGCTGGCCGACCTTGGCTTCCTCGCGGGTGCCGGCAAGGGCGATCTCGTTGGCGCTCACGGCTGCCTGCGCGGCGGTGATGCGCTGCTTCGACGCCTCGAGATTGGCCCAGGCCGCGACGACCGTCTGCTGCACCTGATCGCGGACGACATCGACCTGCAGCCGTTGCTGGCCGGCCTGCTCCTTGGCCTGGCGAGTCTGCGAATAGACGAGGCCGCCCTCGTAGATCGGGATCTGCAACTGGCCGACGATCGTGCCCGAGGTTATGACGCTGTGCCGGGTGTTCTGCGCGTCGAAATTGCGCTGCACGCTGGCGCTGATGCCCAGCCGCGGATAGAGGGCGCTTTCCGCCACCTTGACCTGGAATTCGGCGACGTCGACGCCGTGCATCGCCGCGATGATGGCGGGATGTTCGGCAAGACCGATGCGGATGGCGGTCTCGAGCGTCTTCGGCAGGAATTTTTCCGTCGAGACACCGGGGCCGAGCTGGCGCGGCGTCTCGCCGATGAGCTGGCGGTACGTGGCGATGCTGCTGCGCAGGTTGGCCTCGGCCACGCTCTCCTGGGCGCGGCTGCTGGCGAGCTGCGCCTCGGACTGGGCCACGTCCGTTCGCGTCACTTCGCCGACGCTGAACCGGTCCTCCGTCTGGCGCAATTGCTCTTCGAGCACCTCGACGTTGTTGCGCTGCAGGTTGAGCACGGCGGTGTCGCGCAGCACGTTCATGTAGGCGGAGGCGCTTTGCAGCAGCAGCATCTGCTCCGTGTTGCGAAGCTGCTCGCGGCCGCCCAGCACCTGCGATTCGGCGGCGCGCACCGAGTTGCGGGTGCGGTTGCCGTCGAAGATGGTCTGGTCGAGCTGGATGCCGAGGGAGCTCGGATAGAGCGTCTGCGTTTCTTGGCGGCCCGGAAGGCGCGCGTCGACGCGGGAGACGGAGGTGCTGCCGGTGGCGTTGACGGTGGGGCGCCAGCCGGACAGGGCCTGGGGCACGTTCTCGTCGGTCGCGCGCAGGGCAGCGCGCTGCGCGTTCAGGGAGGGGTTCGCCGCATAGGCCTTTGCCAGCGCGCCGGACATGGTTTCAGCCGACGCCGGAGCCGAAAGGGCCGTGCCGATGAGAAGCGCACAGCCGATAACCGCTGCCCGGGTGGTCTTGCCGTTGCTGTTCACGTTCACCTTCCCGACTTCCAGTAGCCCGATTTCCAGGTAGCCTGACTTCACGAAGTAGACGGCATTGTCGCGTCTCTTCAGTTACTCAAATCCGGTTAACAAAATCACCGTCTCCCCAGCGCAGGCATTCTACTTTGGCAGATAGCAGGCTGAAACTGCACTTTTCTTGCATTCCCGGCGTTTGGGTGGGTGTGTAGTAAAAATACGACACACCCCGATACACCAGAAAACCAACGAAAAATCCTGTCCCGCCAATATGTTGTGCCGGGGGATGCACGGCCGTGCCGCTGCGGATGCTGCATTGCGGCGTGTCGCATCACACAAAAGTGCGATGGATGCTCAGAACACGAAATCCGCTGGCGCGCGGAAACCGTCGAGCACCGGCGCGGGCGCGTCGAAAAGCGTCCGCGTGCTGGTGGACGTACCCGTGCGCTGGATCAGAACCGCCTTCGGCGCGCCGGAGCTGCTGCCGACGCCAACGAGCTTGCCGCCGTCGGCGAGCTGCGCGACGAGCTTCTCCGGCACGGCCTCGAACGCGCCGTTGACCACGATGGCGTCGTAGGGGGCGCCGGCGCTCCAGCCCTCCGCCAGCGGGCCGGTGACGACGTCGATTCGGCCCTCGCCGAACTCCGCCGCCAGTTCCCGCGCCCGCGCGGCGACGGCTTCGTCCGATTCGAGGGCGGTTACCTCGGCGCCGATGTGCGCCAGAACGGCCGAACCGTAGCCGGTCGCGGCGCCCACATCGAGCACGCGCGCGCCCTCGCGAAGCTCCAGCGCCTGGATGAGCCGGGCGAAGATCAGCGGCGCGAGCAGGAAGCGCCCCTGCTCCTTGGCGTCGGAAACCACGAGATGTTGATCGCTGAAGGCCAGAAGCTGCCTGTCTTCGGGCACGAACCGCTCGCGCGGCAGGTGTTCGAGGGCGGCGAGCACCGCCCTGTCGGTGACGTCGAATGTCCGCACCTGACAATCGACCATCGTGCGTCGGGCGCGGGCGAAATCGAACATGACGTCGACCTTTATCTTGCATGCTTATCGAAGGTAACGGACGTTGCCGGCCGGGACACGCCCGCGATGCCGGATACGCCGGTTGGAGGCCTCGCCCGGAATCGAACCGGGGTGCAAGGATTTGCAGTCCTCTGCGTAACCACTCCGCCACGAGGCCTCACTGCGTGCTTCATAGCAAAGCACGGGCCGCGATTGCAACTGCCACGATGGTACTGCACTCATTCAGGGTAAAAATCCCCGTGTTCGGGGTGAAACCCTCATGTCCGCCGCAGGTCGCGGGCGCCCGAAACCTGGCCGGCGGCCAAGGGCGGGCGCGGTTTTCCACACGCGACCATCGCCGGCAAAAAAACCCATAAAATGACTTGCATCGTCCACCGGCATCTTGTATCCCCCTCCTCATTGTTCCTCGATAGCTCAGTTGGTAGAGCAAGCGACTGTTAATCGCTGGGTCGCAGGTTCGAGTCCTGCTCGAGGAGCCATCTCAATTCACCATCCAAACAACTGGTCCGGGATCGGAACCGCGCGGGCGTGCCGTCGCCGCTGGCGGTGTCGTGAATTGACAAAGCTCCCGATTGCGGCGAGCATGATTTTTATGGCTGTCATGACGGACATCGGGCACGCATTGCCGCTTGCGGCGGAAGAACGGGCGAAGGGGTCGCCCGATGCGCCTGTGTGCCTGGTCCGGGTTCGGCACTGCCGGCCGGGCAGGATGGCGGCCGCACGGCTCTGTTGGTGGCGGTCGGCACGGCTGTCACCTCCTGGCGGTGCCTGAACAAACGGACCCGTCCGCATCGCCGCCGGCGGACGTGCTCAATACCCCACATTCCAAGCTGTCGATCGTCATTCCTGCCGCCTATTCCGGGGCCGATCGCGCCCCGGCGCGGGACACCGGCATGACGATCCAATAACCCCGTCCCGGCTTGCATTCCGGGCATAATGATTCTCACAAGGTGACCAACATGACTAAATCAGGTCGTATCGCCCTGCCCAAGATCGTCATCGGCGACGAGGAGCACGAACGCCTGTCGGCGCTGGCCGCTTCAATCGCCGCGCGCCAGCCCGAAATCGCGGAGGAACTGCTCGCGGAAATGGAACGCGCGCGCGTCGTCAAATCCGCCAGGGTGCCGGCGGACGTGGTGCGGATGAATTCCGAGGTGGAGTTCGAGACCGGCGACGGGCAGCGCCGGCGCGTGACGCTCGTCTACCCGGGCGAGGCCGACATCTCCACCGGCCGCATCTCCATTCTGACGCCCATCGGCACGGCGCTGATCGGCCTGTCCACCGGACAGTCGTTCACCTGGACGGCGCGGGACGGACGCGAGCAGCGGCTCACCGTGCTGTCGGTCGGCGCGCCTGCCGCCCCGGCCGGGAAGGGGAGCCCCGTCATCGACCTGAACAACGCGCGCCATTCCCGCGCGGCGCTCCGCGGCGGCGCGGGTGCGGCCGGCGACGACGACCCCGGGCCGTCGGCGGCCTGATCCACGCCTAAAGCAATCAAAGTGGGAACCGGTTTTGCGTCCGGAATTGCGTAAAAACAAATAGATAGAGCAAAATTGCGATCCAGTTTGGTGCATTTTGCTCCAGCTCTCGGGCCGGTGGCGGACCGTCACTGGCCCGGCGGCGTCTGGCCGCTGTCGGCGCGGCCGAGATCGAAGAATTTCCGGAAGATTCCCGGCGCGATGGCCGACAGCGGGTTGACGGTGACGGAGGGCGAATCGAGTGCTCCGCGCGCCCGGAAGTTGACGGCGAACAGGCCCTCGTATTGCCCGCCGCCGAGCAGCGGCCCGATCAGCGGCACCTGGCTGAACATGTTGTTGAGCGCATAGGCCGGCACGTAGGTGCCCGAGAGGTCGATCGTCTCGCGGCGCGTGTCGAGATTGCCCTCGAAGGTGACGCCGACGCCGGGTCCCCACAGCACCCCCTCCTGGATGTTGATGCGGTCCGGCGCGCGGGTGAAGGCCGCCCTGAGCTTGGTGAAGGGGACGTTGCCGGGATCGACGGGGAGCTTGCTGGGGCTTTCCGTCAGCAGGTGCGCCATGGTCGGCTCGTTGCGGATGGCGAAGTCGCGGATCATCACCTGGCCGCCGTCCGGCGCGATATAGGCCTGCATGCTGCCGCCCGAGAGGTGCGCGTAGAGATCGGCGAAGCGCAGCATCGCGCCCGCGTTGGCGGTGTTCACCTCGATCCGGCCGTCCTTGCCGGCGAGGCTCGCCCCGAAAGGCGCGCCGCTGAAGCTGCCCTTGAGGTCGAGCGACCCGACGCCGCCCTTGCGCGTCCCGAGCCGGAGCGTCGCCTTCGACAGCGTCTCCCTGCTGAAGCCCGCGAGAATGTTGACGGCGAGATCGATATCGAGATCGGGCATGGCCTTCCCGCCGGCCGCGCCGCCGCCCGCCCCGCCGGTGATGCCGGTTCTCGCGGCCTTCAGGAACGGCCGCGCGTCGAGCAGGTTGCCTCGCGCGGTGATGCGATACCCCGCGCCCGCGCCGGCGATCTCGAGCGACAGGTCGTCGTTGGGCGACAGGCGCACGCCCGTGAGCGAGGCGCTTTTCAGGCTCCCGCCGGGGTCGAATCGCGCGCTTCCCCTCGCCGCCGCGCCAGCGTCGAGCACGATGTCGGAAACGACGAAGCCGTTGTCGTCGAGCGCCGAGAAGCTGAGGCGGCCGGGCTTGCCCGCCGCCTTCGACCAGCCGGGCAGCAGGTCGTCGATCCGCGCGCGGGCAAGATCGACGTCCACCTTCATGGGCGTGCGGTTCTTGCCGGCACGGTTGCCGAACGAGGTATCGATGCGCACCCCGACGGGACCGCGCAACCGGTTGCCGAGGTCGAAGCCCCTGGCGGCGCGCGCGGCGTCGTCGAGGGTGAGCACGATGGCCGCGCGGCCCTCGCCCTTGTTGTCGTCTCTCCCGTCATCTCCCTGGCCGCGGCGCAGGGGCTGGCGCAGGTCGAGCGTCGCGGGCAGGCCGGCGAGCTGGCCGGAGCCGGCAAGCGTCAGGTTGCTGTCATCGAGCACCAGCGACAGATCGGCGTCCGTGAGCTTGTCGCGTCCGTTGCCGATATCGATGGCGAACCTGTTCAATTTGCCCGTCGCGCGGGTGACGACCTGATCGTGCGTGAGCTGCTTGATGAGCGGCAGCGACACGGAGACGGCGAGATCCACCGCGCCCTGCACGCTGCCCGGCGCCACATCGACGTTGAAGATCGGCCGCAGCGCGTCCCGCTGCAGCAGGTGCGCCAGCGCGGAAGCCTGTCCGCGCATGCGAAAGTCGATGGCCGCGTTGATCGGCGCGGTCAGGCGCTGCATCGCCATGCGCCCGTCGGTGAGGTCGAGCACCTGCCCCGGCACGACTTCCGCCTTGGCGGTCGAGGCGGTGATGGCGGCGGTCGCGCCGGTCACCAGCCCGCCGATCGTCATGTCCGTGAGCGGCGGAAAGCCGGGCGCGGCCTGCAGCGTGACATCGACGGCCGAAAACTGCGTGCGCGCCACCTCGGCGGGCAGCGGCTCGCGCCGCCGCGAGGCCGCGAGCTGCTCCGCCGAGAGGCTCACCGCGACGTTGAGCGTCTCCAGCACGCCCTCCGACAGGTTCTCGATGAGGTAGCGGCGGGGCTCCGGCGTGACGAAGGCCGGCCAGAAGCGCAGGATGGCGCGCGCGTCGGAGCGCGCCGTCTGGACGCCGAGCCGCAGGCCACCGGGATTGTCGCGGCCGCCGAGTTCGCCGTTGAGCGCGACGCCGAAGCCCGCGCCGGAGGCGGCGATGCGCTCGATGCGCAGGCGCCCGCCCTCCTCGCCGGCGAGGTCGAGCGACAGATTGTCGATGGCAAGCGCCTCGTCGTTGTCGGTCAGCGGTGGCAGGACGGCGTCGCGCCCGTCGAGCTGCAGGCGCCACGGCCGCGCCCGGTCGCCGAAACGCACGCGTCCGCCGACATCGAACCGCGCGCCGCCGATGTCGAGCCCCAGCGCCGGGATCACCAGATCGCCGCTTGCGGCCTCGCGCTCCACCCCCAGCCGGAAGCGCGCCACATGCAGCGGCGGCTGGTCCTTGTCACGATAGATGAAGGTGCCGGGCGCGGATTCGACCGATCCCGTGAGCCCGGTGAGGCGGTCGTCGGCGGAGACGCTCACCCGGGCACGCCCGGAAAAGGCGAGGTCGCCGGAGATCGGGCCCTGGTTGGCGTTCGCGAGCATCAGCAGGTCGGCGAGGCGCGCGCCCTCGACGGCGAGATCGACGACGCGCTCGGTGCCGCCGAGGCCGCTGATCGCGCCGCTGAACTTCCACGGACCGGCCGCGCCCCGCGCCGACAGCGAAACCGCGATCGCGTCCGGCGCCGTGCGCTTGAGATCGGCCGCCACCTCGCCGAAGCGCGCCCGCTCCTCGCCGCGCGAATCGGCGATGGCGACGCGCGCGTCCGACAGCGAGATGCTGTCGAGGGCGCGGGCGAGCCCGCTCTGGTCGGAGAGCAGGTTGACGAACCCGACGACGGCCGCGTCGAAGTCGGGGGGACCGTCCGTCCCTTCCGGCGCGGCGGCCGGCGCCGGCGCGCTGCCGCCGGCGGGGCCGCCTCCGGTCCCGCCGGTTCCGGCGTCGGTGCGCAGCGAACCGTCGGGCATGATGGTGAGGCGCGCGTCGATGCCGGAGAAGGCGATGGCGGTGACGTCGACGTCGCCGAACGCCAGACGCCACGGATCGACCGCGATCTCGCCCGCGCGGGCGCTCAGAAACAGGGTGCCGTCCGGCTGCCGGATCTCGATGCCCTCGGAGAGCAGGGCAGGGCCGTGGGTGGTGAACGCGATGCCCGTCTGCGCGATATGCGCCGTCCAGCCCGGCGCGAGCCGTTCGTTCAGCGCGCGCGAGATGGGTTCGGCCAGTGCCTCGGCGGAGATCGACCCGAACGACAGGCGCGCCACGACCGCGCCGACGCACAGGATCAGCACCAGCGCGGCAAGAAGCCCGCCGCGCAGCATGTGCACCATGGCGCGCCGGGCGGCGCTGCGCCGTCTGAACCGTCTTCGGCGTCCGCCGCGGAGCTGTCGGCTTCTCTTCATGCGCGAGACCGTCCCGATCCGCTGGCCGCAAGGTCCAAGGCCTCTGAAACCATGGCTCCTGAAACCGGGGCCCCCGCAACCAAGGCCCTGATATTATGGTGTCGATGCGCCAGGATCATCGACATCGGCGCCGGACGGTCCATATATACTCGTATCCTCCCCGGAAGACGAACTCACCGGCCGGCGCATCCGTTCCGCGTTCATGATAATGTAATCTCATGGCATGACGCCAGACGATGATGTGGGCCAAAATCGCCCGTTGCCCACACAAAAACCCGTGCGCCTGCCGAATATCGGTTTTGGAGCGCGCAGCGGACCGCTTTTGCTGATACCTTGTCGCGACCGCCGAGGGAAAGCCCCGGCGCGGGATATGCCCGTCGAACCGACTATGGAAACCCCAGCACAAACAGTCCCAGCTACAAATAGTCATGGAGTCTGACATGAGCCTTGAACCGGGCGCCATCGCCCCCGACTTCACGCTTCCGGGCGCCGGCGGGGACACGCTCTCGCTTTCAGCCCTGCGCGGACGCAAGGTCGTACTCTACTTCTATCCCAAGGACGATACCAGCGGCTGCACCAAGGAGGCCATCGCCTTCAACGGGCTGCGCGGCGAATTCGAGGCCGCGAACACCGTCATCGTCGGCGTCTCCGCCGACAGCGCGGCGAGCCACGACGCGTTCCGCGACAAACACGATCTCGCGATCGCGCTCGCTTCCGACGAGAAGAAGGAGGCCATCGAGGCCTACGGCGTCTGGGTGGAGAAGAGCATGTACGGGCGCAAGTATTTCGGCATCGACCGCGCCACGTTCCTGATCGACGCCGAGGGCAAGGTCGCGCAGGTATGGCGCAAGGTGAAAGTGCCGGGCCATGCCGAGGCGGTGCTCAAGGCGGCGAAAGAGCTCTAGTCCCCGGAGCTGCCGTCTCTGCAGCCGCGATGCCGGGAGCGGCAGGGGGAGCCCGAATCACCCTCCGCGCCGATTCTCCCGCGCCGGAGCCCGATGGGTCCGGTCGGCGCCTTGACAGCGGCGGCCGGCTCCGCTTCATCTGCGACTGATCCGTATGCCCCCCTGACGCTGCCGGCGCGGCGATCCCCTCCCGCACGCGCCCCGCGCGATAACAGTCGAGTGTAAACGTTGAGTGCGATGGACAAGACCTTCGAGCCCACGGCCGTCGAGGCCCGTATTTCGAAAGCATGGGAAGAGGCACAGGCGTTCCGCGCCGGCCGGCCCGAACGCAAGGATGCGGAACCCTATTCCATCGTCATCCCGCCGCCCAACGTCACCGGCTCGCTGCACATGGGGCACGCGCTCAACAACACGCTGCAGGACATCCTGTGCCGCTTCGAGCGCATGCGCGGCAAGGACGTGCTGTGGCAGCCGGGCATGGACCACGCCGGCATTGCCACGCAGATGGTGGTCGAGCGCCAGCTCGCCGAGCGCGGAGAGCCCGGCAGACGCGAACTCGGGCGCGAGGAATTCGTCAGGCGGGTGTGGGCTTGGAAGGCCGAATCGGGCGGCGTCATCGGCAGCCAGCTGCGCCGGCTCGGCGCTTCCTGTGACTGGTCGCGCGAGCGCTTCACCATGGACGAGGGCCTGTCGCGCGCCGTGCGCCGGATCTTCGTGCGCTTCTACCGCGACGGGCTGATCTACAAGGACAAGCGTCTCGTCAACTGGGACCCGCGCTTCCAGACGGCGATCTCCGACATCGAGGTGCAGCAGATCGAGGTCAAGGGCAACCTGTGGCACCTGCGCTATCCGGTGGCGGACGAGCCCGGCCGGTTCATCGTCGTCGCCACGACGCGGCCCGAGACCATGCTGGGCGACGTCGCCGTCGCGGTCCATCCGGACGACGAGCGCTACCGCGATCTCGTCGGCCGGCATGTGCTGCTGCCGCTCGTCGGGCGGCGGATTCCGATCGTCGCCGACAGCTATTCCGACCCCGAGAAGGGCACCGGCGCGGTCAAGATCACACCCGCGCACGACTTCAATGACTTCGAGGTGGGCAAGCGCCACGGGCTGGCGCTCATCAACGTGCTCGGCCCCGAGGGAGAGATCACGGTCGCGGGCAACGAGGACTTTTTGCGCGATGCGACGCCGGGCGCGGATCTCGACGCCGTGCTGGCGCTCGACGGCGTGGACCGGGCGAAGGCGCGCAAGGCCATCGTCGCCCTGCTCGAAGAACGCGAGCTCGTGGAGAAGATCGAGCCGCACACGCATGTCGTGCCCCACGGCGACCGCTCCGGTGTCGTCATCGAGCCGTGGCTCACGGACCAGTGGTATGTCAACGTCAAGCCGCTGGCCGATCGCGCGCTCGAGGCGGTGCGCGACGGCGAAACCGTGTTCATCCCGAAGAACTGGGAAAAGACCTTCTTCGACTGGCTGGAGAACATCGAGCCGTGGTGCATCTCGCGCCAGCTCTGGTGGGGCCACCAGATCCCCGCCTGGTACGGACCGGACGGGCACTACTTCGTCGCCGAGACCGAGGAGGAGGCCCGTGTCGAGGCCATCCGCCACTACGGCGTGAACGACGTCGCGCTCATCCGCGACGAGGACGTGCTCGACACGTGGTTCTCGTCGGGCCTGTGGCCGTTCTCGACGCTCGGGTGGCCGGACGAGACGCCGGAACTCGCGCGCTACTACCCCACCAGCACGCTGGTGACGGGTTTCGACATCATCTTCTTCTGGATCGCCCGCATGATGATGATGGGCCTCCATGTCATGGACGAGGTGCCGTTCCGCAACGTCTACATCCACGCCCTGGTGCGCGACGAGCGCGGCGCCAAGATGTCGAAGTCGAAGGGCAACGTCATCGACCCGATCGCGCTCATCGACCGCTACGGCGCGGACGCGCTGCGCTTCACGCTCGCGGCCATGGCGGCGCAGGGGCGCGACATCAAGCTCGCCACCCAGCGCGTCGAGGGCTATCGCAACTTCGCCACCAAGCTGTGGAACGCCGCCCGCTTCGCCGAGATGAACGGCTGCGTGCGCGTCGCCGGCTTCGATCCCGCCGGCGTCAGGGAGACGCTCAACCGCTGGGCGGTCGCCGAGGTGTCGCAGGCGGTGCGCGACATCACGCTGGCGCTGGAGGAGTTCCGCTTCAACGAGGCGGCGGGCGCGGCCTACCGCTTCGTCTGGAACGTGTTCTGCGACTGGTATCTGGAGCTCGCCAAGCCCGTCCTGCAAGGCGAGGACGGCCCGGAGAAGGACGAGACCCGCGCCACCATCGCCTGGCTCATCGACGAGATCGCCCGCCTCCTGCATCCATTCATGCCCTTCCTCACCGAGGAGCTGTGGGCGATCAAGGGAGCCGAGGGGCCGGCGCGCGAGAGCCTGCTGGCGCTGGCGCCATGGCCCAGGCCCGCCGTCGCCGGCGACGAGGCTGCGCAAACCGAGATCGGCTGGGTGGTTGGGCTCGTCTCCGAGATCCGCTCGGTGCGCTCGGAGATGAACGTGCCCGCGGCGGCGCAGATTCCGCTCGTCCTCGTCGGCGTCTCCGCCGTCACCCGCGAGCGGGCGGCGCGCTGGCGCGAGACCGTGGCGCGCCTGGCGCGCCTTTCCGGCATCGACTTCGCCGATTCGGCCCCCGAGGGCGCGGTGCAGCTCATCATCGGCAGCGAGGCGGCCGAGGTGGCAGCATTGCCGCTCGCCGGCGTGATCGATCTGTCGGCCGAGCGCGCGCGTCTGGAGAAGGAGGCCGACAAGATCGTCGCTGACATCGCCCGCATCGACGCCAAGCTCGGCAACGCCGACTTCATCGCCCGCGCGCCGGAGGAGATCGTCGAGGAACAGCGCGAGCGCCGCGCCGATCTGGAGGCGCGGCACGCCAAGGTTGCGGAGGCGCTGGAACGGCTTGCCGCCATCCGTTGAGGGCGAATCCACGGGTAGCCTTGAGACCGGCATACGCCGTCCGGGTAATGGACGGCGGCCTCGAACAGTGATGACATACGATTGGAGGTTGTGCTACGGGACGTGTTCACGTAATACCCTGATGACGCCGTGATACTGCCACAAAGAACCGGCTTCATGGGGGCCGGTAAAGTCAGGAACAAGTCGCCCATGGCGGCAATGTTCCGGGTGCTTGTATCGGGTTGCGTGCAGTTGGCAGTGCCATCTGCGGACAGTGTTTGGGCGAAAAGCCGAGTATAGCGGGGCGGTTATGCTGGCGTTGCTTTCATTACGGGCGTTGACGGCATCATGAGTGTCCGGCTTGGCATGTTCGCGGTTCTTTCTGTGGCGTTCTGCGCCGCCGCCGGTGCGCCTGTCCGCGCGCAGACTGCTGGCCATGCTGCCGTTCCGGTGAGTGCCCAGGCTACTGCTCAGGCCTCGCTTGCTCCCGAAGGCGTGCCTCCCGGCGCCGGCAATCCCATCGATCTGGCCAATCCGCTGCCGCTCGATGGCGGCTTTCAGTCCGTCGGCGACGCGTTCCGGCGCGGCATTCAGGACTACAACGCCGGCGACAAGGAAGGTGCCGTGCGCGCCCTCCAGTACGCCGCGACGCAGGGGCACACCGTGTCGCTGTGGAAGCTCGGGCGCATGTTCGCCGAGGGCGACGGCGTCGCGCACGACGACCTCAAGGCTTTCGAATACTTCTCCCAGATCGCGGACCGCTATGCGGAGGAGAGCCCCGGCACGCGCCAGGCGCCTTTCGTGTCCAGCGCCTTCGTGGCGCTCGGCAGCTACTTTCTGGAGGGCATCCCGAACACCTACGTCAAGCCCAACGTCAGCCGGGCCGTGGACATGTTCCAGTACGCCGCCTCCTACTACGGCGACCCGGACGGGCAATACAGCCTCGCCCGTCTCTATCTCGACGGGCAGGGCGTGCCCAAGGATGCGCGTCAGGCGGCGCGCTGGCTCAAGCTCGCGGCCGGCAAGGGGCATCGCGCCTCCCAGGCGCTGCTCGGCAACCTGCTCATTTCCGGCCAGGGCGTGCCGAAGCAGCCGGGCCTCGGGCTCATGTGGCTGACGCTCGCGCGCGACGCCGTGCTGTCGGAGCAGACCGGCGGCAAGGTCGCGGAGCAGGACGCCTGGATCACCGAACTCCACGACAAGAACTACGCCGCGCTGAGCGACGCCGACCGCAAGCAGGCGATCTCCTACCTGGAGCTATATCTGCGCCGCAAGCAGTAGGGCTTCCCGCGTGTTCGGCCGCTATTGCGAAAAATCCAGATCGATCGACACCGGCACGTGGTCCGACGGCTTGTCGAGCCCGCGCAGGGACTTGTGCACCTGCGCCGCGCGCAGGCGGTCGGCGGCCTGGGGCGACAGCAACAGGTGGTCGATGCGGATGCCGTTGTTCTTCTGCCACGCGCCGGCCTGATAATCCCAGAACGTGTAGACGCCCGGCCGGTCGTCGCAGGCGCGCAGCGCCTCCGTCAGCCCGAGGTTGAGGAGCGCCCGGAATTTTGCGCGCGTCAGCGGCAGGAACAGCGCATCGTTCGTCCACTGCTCGGGCCGCGCCGCGTCCTGCGGTTCGGGGATGACGTTGTAGTCGCCGGCGAGCACGAAGGGCTCCTCCAGCGCCAGCAGCGCCCGCGCGCGCTCGGCGAGGCGGTCCATCCACTTGAGCTTGTAGGGGTATTTGTCGGAGTCGGGCGGGTTGCCGTTCGGCAGGTAGATCGAGGCGACGCGCACCGCGCCGCCCGTCACCGACACCACCGCCTCGATGTAGCGGGCCTGCACGTCCGCCTCGTCGCCGGGCAGGCCGCAGGTGACGTCCTCCAGCGGCAGTCGGGAGAGGATGGCGACGCCGTTGAACGTTTTCTGCCCGTGCACGGCGACGTTGTAGCCCAATGCCTCGACCTCGGCCGCCGGAAAGGCGTCGTCGAGGCACTTGATCTCCTGCAGGCAGAGGATGTCGGGCTTCACCTCCTGCAGGAACGCCGTCAGGAGCGTGACGCGCAGGCGGGCGGAGTTGATGTTCCAGGTAGCGACTCGCAGCATGTCATTTTCCATTATATGTCATAAAGTTAACCAGCGCGCAGCAGGCGGATGGCCTCGTCGCGCTCGAAGAGATAGAGCAGCACGCGCAGTGCCTGCCCGCGTTCGCCGGCGAGCTCCGGGTCGCGCTCAAGGATGAGGCGGGCGTCGTCGCGGGCGACGGGCAAGAGGTCCGCGTCCTCCTCGATGCGCGCCAGCAGGAAGCCCGGCGTGCCGGACTGGCGCGTGCCCAGGATCTCGCCCTCGCCGCGCAGCCTGAGGTCCTCCTCGGCGATACGGAACCCGTCCTCGGTCTCGCGCATGATGCGGATGCGCGCCTTCGACACCTCGCCGAGCGGCGCCTTGTAGACGAGCAGGCAGGTGGAGGCGCCCGCGCCGCGCCCGATGCGCCCGCGCAGCTGGTGGAGCTGGGCGAGGCCGAACCGCTCGGCGTGCTCGATGACCATGATGGTCGCCTCCGGCACGTCGACCCCGACCTCGATGACGGTCGTGGCGACGAGGATGCGCGTCTCGCCGCGCTGGAAGGCGGCCATGGCGGCGTCCTTGTCGCGGCCGCTCATCTTGCCGTGCAGCAGGCCGACCACGGGGCCGAAGATACGCTGCAAATCGGCGAATCGCTCCTCCGCCGCGGCGAGATCGACGGTCTCCGATTCGGAGACGAGCGGGCACACCCAATAGGCGCGCGCGCCGCGCTCCAGCGCTCTCCGCAAACCCCCGACCACGTCGTTGAGGCGATCGAGCGGGATGGCGCGCGTGTCCACCGGCTGGCGGCCGGCGGGCTTTTCCTTGAGCAGCGAGACGTCCATGTCGCCGAAGAAGGTCAGCACCAGCGTGCGCGGAATGGGGGTCGCTGTCATCACCAGCAGGTCGACGCCCTCGCCCTTGCGGCTCAGCGCGAACCGCTGGTGCACGCCGAAGCGGTGCTGCTCGTCGATGACGGCGAAGCCGAGATCGCGGAAGGCCACGGCCTCCTGAAACAGCGCATGGGTACCGATGACGATCTGCGCCTCGCCCGATTCGAGCGCCGCCAGCGCTTTCGCGCGCGCCGCGCCCTTGTCGCGGCCGGTCAGCAGGACGATCGCGATGCCCGCCGCCCGCGCCAGCGGCTCCAGCCGCGCGAAGTGCTGGCGGGCGAGGATGTCGGTGGGGGCCATCAGCGCCGCCTGCCGTCCCGCCTCGACGGCGCTCGCCATGGCGAGGAGAGCGACGACGGTCTTGCCGGACCCCACATCGCCTTGCAGCAGCCGCAGCATGCGCTGCGGCTCGGCGAGGTCGCGGCGGATGTCGTCGACCGCCTGCCGCTGGCCGGCGGTGAGCGTGAAGGGCAGCGCCGCCTCGATCGCCGCCACGAGGCGGCCGTCGCCGGCGTTGACGCGCCCGGCCGCCCTGCGGTGCGAGGCGCGCATCAGCGCCAGCGCCAGTTGCGAGGCGAGCAGCTCGTCATAGGCGAGCCGCCGCCGCGCCGGGCTGTCCGGGGCGAAGGCCGCAACCGATTCGGGCCGGTGCAGCGCCGCAAGCGCCTCACCGAAGGCGGGGAATTTTTCGCGCCTGAGCCACGCCGTATCCTGCCATTCGGGCAGCGCCGGCAGGCGCCGGTCGAGCGCCGCCTGGGCGATGCGGGCGATCGTGCGCGAGGTCAGGCCCTCGGTCTGGCCGTAGACCGGCTCGATCAGCGGCTGGCCCTCGGCTTCCTCCTCGGTCATGATGCGGTCGGGGTGCACCATCTGCCGGAAGCCTTCCCACACGGCGATGGTGCCGGAGACGACGCGCGCCGCGCCGAGCGGCAGCATCTTGTCGATGCGTGCCTGCGTCATGCCGAAGAACACCAGCGTGACGTCTCCGGTGCCGTCCTCCACCAGCACGCGGAACGGCGCCTTGCCGCCGCGCGCCGGGGGGCGGTGCTCGGCGACGCGCACGGTGAGCGTGACGATGTCGCCCTCGCGCGTGTCGCGAATCATCGGCCGGCGGCTGCGGTCGATCACCCCATGGGGCAGGTGGAACAGCAGGTCCACGACGCGCGCCTCGCGTTCCGCCGTCCCCAGGAGCCGGTTGAACAGTGCCCCCAGACGCGGCCCGACGCCCGGCAGGGCCGTGACGGTCGCGAACAGGGGATCGAGCAGGGCAGGGCGCATAAGGAACCGAAGACTTGGGGAACCGAAGACGATGGCGTGACGACACACGGATGACAGACGTTGACCTATGCGCTATATAGCCCACCGGAACGCCTGTGGCGATCATATGTCTTGTTGGGGACAAATCATGAACAACTTTTCCGAGACCCGTTTTTCGGAAGGCGAGGGCACGGACCTGTCGGACGGGCTGTCGCTCGACGCGCGCCGCAGGCGCATCCGCTTCCGCGCCTGGCATCGCGGCACGCGCGAGATGGACATGGTGCTGGGGCCGTTCGTGGATTCGGAGCTCGACAAGCTCGACGCGGAGACGGTGGCCGAGCTGGAGCGGCTGATGGCGCTGCCGGACCGGGATCTCTTCACCTGGTTCAGCACCGGCGCGGTGCCGCCCGAGAACGACACGCCGATCTTCCGCCGCATCAAGGCGTTCCACACCCACACGAGCCCGATCAACGTCTAGTCCGCCAACATGTCCGACCTGAAGCGCGCCACCGACGCCCTCGCCCGGGGCGACAACCCCACCATCGCCAACGTCCCCGACGGCTACGACGTCCTCGTGGTGGCGGAGCTGGCGCGCGGCCTGCGCGAGCGGGAACGGGCCGCCGTGCTCGTCCACGTGGCGCGCGACGACCGGCGCATGGCGGCGATCGAGGCCGGTCTTGCCTTCGCCGCGCCGGAAATCGAGGTGCTGTCGTTCCCCGGCTGGGATTGCCAGCCCTATGACCGGGTGTCGCCCACGTCCGCCGTGACCGCGCGGCGCATGATGACGCTGGCGCGCCTCGCCCGCACGCGCTCGTCCGAGCAGCAGCCCCGCGTGGTGCTGACCACGGTGAATGCCCTGTTGCAGCGCGTGCCGCCGCTGCGGCAGGTGGCGACGGAGACGTTTTCGGCCGCGCCCGGCAACGTCATCGACATGGACAAGCTCGTGGAGTGGCTGGAGGTCAACGGCTTCGCCCGCACGCCGACCGTGCGCGACACCGGCGAATACGCGGTGCGCGGCGGCATCGTCGATCTCTATGCGCCCGGCCTCGCCGAGCCGATCCGTCTCGACTTCTTCGGCGATACGCTCGAATCGATCCGCGCCTTCGATCCCGAGACCCAGCGCACCACCCATCAATTGCGCTCGCTCGATCTCGTGCCGATGAGCGAGGCGAAGATCACGACCGAGACCATCCGCCGCTTCCGGCAGGGCTACGTGAAGGCCTTCGGCGCGGCGACGCGCGACGACACGCTCTATGAGGCCGTCTCCGAGGGCCGCCGCCATCCCGGCCTCGAACACTGGCTGCCGCTGCTGCATGACGGGCTCGACACGCTGTTCGATTATCTCCCCGGCGTGCCGCTGGTGCTCGACGCGCTGGCCGACGAGGCGGCGACCGAGCGCTTTGCGCAGATCGCCGATTATTACGAGGCCCGCAAGGCGGCGCGCGAGGCCGAGAGCGGGTCGGGGAGCCCGCCCTACAACCCGCTGCCGCCGGACACGCTCTATCTCTCCGCCCGCGACTGGGCCGAGCGGCAGGCGACGATCCCGCACGCCCGCCTGACGCCCTTCGCCCGCCCGGACAGCGCCGCGACCATGGTCATCGACGCCGGAGCGCGGCAGGGCCGCAACTTCGCGCCCGAGCGCGTCGACGACAGCGCCAGCGTGTTCAAGGCCGCCGTCGATCACGTGCGCGACCTGGTCGCCGCCAGAAAGCGCGTCATCGTCGCCGCCTGGTCGGACGGCTCGCGCGAGCGCCTGTCGCACGTGCTCGCCGATCACGGCCTCAAGCCCGTCACCAATGTCGGGCGGCTCGACGTGGCGCTGGCGCTGCCGCGCAACGAGATCGGGCTTGGCGTGTGGGGGCTCGAATCCGGTTTCGAGACCGGCGATCTCGCCGTCATCAGCGAGCAGGACATCCTGGGCGACCGCCTCGTGCGCCAGAAACGCAAGTCGCGGCGTGCGCAGGACTTCATCGCCGAGGTCGGGAGCCTGTCGGCGGGCGATCTCGTGGTGCATGTCGATCACGGCATCGGCCGCTTCGTGGACCTCAAGACCATCACGGCCGCCGGCGCACCGCTCGACTGCCTCGAAATCCACTACGCCGGCGGCGACAAGCTGTTCCTGCCGGTCGTCAACATCGAGCTTCTGTCGCGCTACGGCTCCGAGGATACCGAGGTCGTGCTCGACAAGCTCGGCGGCGGCGCATGGCAGGCGCGCAAGGCGAAGATGCGCCAGCGCATCAAGGTGATGGCCGGCCAGCTCATCAAGGTCGCCGCCGAGCGCGCCATGCGCGAGGCGCCGCGCGTCGAGCTGCCCGCCGGCCTCTACGACGAGTTCGCCGCCCGCTTCCCCTACGAGGAAACCGACGACCAGCAGAACGCCATCGACGCCGTGCTCGACGACCTCGCCGCCGGCCGGCCCATGGACCGGCTGGTGTGCGGCGATGTCGGCTTCGGCAAGACCGAGGTGGCGCTGCGCGCTGCCTTCGCGGTGGCGCTCGCGGGGCATCAGGTTGCGGTGGTGGTGCCGACGACCCTCTTGGCGCGCCAGCACTATGCCGGTTTCGTCGAGCGCTTCGCCGGCCTGCCGGTGCGCATCGCGCAGCTGTCGCGCTTCGTGTCGGCGACTGACGCGCGCAAGGTCAAGGCCGGGCTCGCCGACGGCACGGTCGACATCGTCATCGGCACCCATGCGCTGCTGTCGAAGACCATCAAATTCAGGGATCTCGGCCTCATCATCATCGACGAGGAGCAGCATTTCGGCGTCGCCCACAAGGAGCGGCTCAAGGAGCTGCGCGCCGAGGTGCACGTGCTGACGCTCTCCGCCACGCCCATTCCGCGCACGCTGCAACTGGCGCTCACCGGCGTGCGCGAGCTGTCGATCATCGCCACGCCGCCGGTCGATCGCCTTGCCGTGCGCACCTTCGTCATGCCCTTCGACGGGCTCTCCGTGCGCGAGGCGCTGCTGCGCGAGCGCTATCGCGGCGGGCAATCCTTCTATGTCGTGCCGCGCATCGACGATCTGGCCGAGGTGAAAGCGTTCCTCGACCGCGAGGTGCCCGAGGCCAAGGTGGCGGTCGCCCACGGCCAGATGCCGGCCGGGCAGCTCGAGGACATCATGACTGCCTTCTACGAGGGCAAGTTCGACATCCTGCTGTCCACCACGATCGTGGAATCGGGCCTCGACATTCCGCGCGCCAACACGCTGATCGTCCACCGCGCCGACATGTTCGGCCTCGCCCAGCTCTATCAGTTGCGCGGGCGTGTCGGGCGCTCGAAGACGCGCGCCTATGCGCTGTTCACCGTGCCGCCCAAGCGGCGCATCACCGCCACCGCCGAGAAGCGCCTCGAAGTGCTGCAATCGCTCGACACGTTGGGCGCGGGCTTCATGCTGGCGAGCCACGATCTCGACATCCGCGGAGCGGGCAACCTCCTCGGCGACGAGCAGTCGGGTCACATCCGCGAGGTCGGCTACGAGCTCTATCAGCAGATGCTGGAGGAGGCGGTGGCGCAGCTCAAGTCCGGCGCCGTGGACGAGGAGGCGGACGAGCAATGGTCGCCGACGATCACCATCGGCACGCCGGTGATGATCCCCGAGTCCTACGTCGCCGATCTGCAGCTGCGCCTCGACATCTACCGCAGGCTCTCGATGATCGACGAGGATCGCGACATCGAGGCCTTCGCCGCCGAGCTCGTGGACCGCTTCGGCCCGCTGCCGGAGGAGGTCGAGCAGCTCCTGAAGATCGTCTCCATCAAGGCGCTGTGCGTGCGTGCCAATGTCGAGAAGATCGAGGCCGGGCCGAAGGGCGTCATCGTCTCGTTCCGCAACAGCTCCTTCGCCAATCCGGCGGGGCTCGTGTCCTATGTCGCGGAGCAGGGCTCGCTCGCCAAGGTGCGCCCCGACATGCGCATCGTGTTCATCGACTCGTTCGACACGCCCGAACAGCGCCTCAAGGGCGCCACGACGATCCTGAAAAATCTGGTCCGCATCGCCGAACGGCCGGTCAAGGCGGCCTGAGCGCTTTCCGATCAAATGGAATCATTTGAGCGACAAGAATTCGCTCGAAATCAAAGAATCCCAGAGCATGATGCGATTCCACGACATCGGATCATGCTCTGAGAATCTGAGCTAGGCCGATCAAAAGCCCGAGCAGCACGATCTGGTGCGTGAGGTAGATGATCAGGCTGTGCCTGCCGGCGAACACCAGCGCGCGGCCGGGGACGGCGCGCGGGCGCCACTGCCGCGCCGCGTCGCGCCACGGTTCCAGCAGGCGCGCCAGCGCGACGCCGGCGAGCACGAAGCCCGCCCACGGGAACAGCGGCACGTAATCGTTGCTCACCGGCGGCAGTTCTCCGAGCCCGAGCCACCACGTCGACCACGTCTCCAGCGCCGGCGAGGCGATGAATTGCGGCAGCGCGAAGAAGAAGGCGGCGGCCGCGAGCACGGCCCATGGCGGCGCGCGCAGGAACGGCAGTGCCACCACGCTGGCGGCGGCGATGCAGTGCAGGATGCCGAAGAAGATGAAGCTCTGCGGAAAGGCGAACCACGATCCCACGGTCACCGCGAGCGCGGCGGCGGCGATGACGGCAAGCCGGCGCAGGAACCGGCGCCACCGCACGGCGCGCCCGTGCGCGAGCGCGAGCGAGATGCCGGAGATGGTCAGGAACGTGGCCGCGATCGTCTTGGCGTAGAGCCTGAGCCACGGGTCCTGCGCCGCGTTGACCTCCCAGAAGCCGGTGAAATAGAGATCCCACATGAAGTGATAGGAGATCATCGCGACGATGGCGCCGCCGCGGGCGGCGTCGAGGGCGAGGATGCGTCCGCCGCCCGGGTTCGGCGGATGGGAAACCGGGACGGTCATGGCGCTCTTTCCTGTCGTGCGGGGTGTGTTGCGGGTTGCGGCATGATATGACGAAATGCTGTCCCGGCGCACGCGCCCCGGAGGCGCGGCGCACAGGCAGGCGGCCGGATCGCCGGTGTGCGAATCAGTCGCGCCCGGCACCCGCCGTGCTGCACGGCGTGCAAGGCTGTCTAGCCATTGACGCACAAAGCCTGTGAGCGAATCGCTTTCGCGGCGGATTAACCCCTGCTTTCGCCGGTTCTTGATGCTATCGTTACCAGATCAAGTTGGCAGTTTTCGGGTGCAGCAGGCCATGGCGGATGAGGCGCAGTCAGGTAAGCATTTGGCAGACGCTCACGAGAGCGTTGGCGATGTATCCCAGAATCTCATCCAGATCCGGGGACGCATCAAGTGGTTCGATACCTCGCGCGGCTTCGGATTTATTGTGCCCGACAACGGCTTGCCGGACGTTCTGCTGCATATCACCTGCCTGAAGCGTGACGGTTATGATGCCGTTGCCGAAGGCGCGACCATCGTTTGTGAGGCGATCCGCCGCGAGCGCGGGCTGCAGGTGTTCCGGGTCATCTCGGTCGACGTGTCCACCGCCCCCCATCCGTCCGAGCTGCCGGTGCGCACCCATGTGTCGGTCGTGCCCAGGGGCGGCTTCGAGCTCGCCGTGGTGAAATGGTTCAACCGCCAGCGCGGCTTCGGGTTCGTCACCTGCGGCCAGGGCACGCCGGATATCTTCATCCACATGGAAACCATGCGCCGCTACGGGCTGGTGGAGCTGTCGCCCGGACAGGCGGTGCTCGTGCGCTACGGCGACGGCCCCAAGGGCAGGATGGTGGCCGAAGTGCGCCTGCCCGACATCAGCCACGCGCCGGTTTCGCACTGACCGGAAGCCACCAATCTGATATGACTGACCGGCCGCATGGAGCCATCCGGCGCTCGCGCGGACCAGCGCACTGCTCCAGCGGGCGCGATGAACAGGGTTGTGGAATGAGCATGAGCAGACGGCGCTTCGGCGCGTTCCTGCTGTCGGCGCCGATGGCGTTGCCGGCGCTGTGGGCGGCGCGCGCCCAATCGATCATGGCGACCGAGACGTTGACGATCACCACGGCCTCGGGACCGCACCGGTTCGAGGTCGAGATCGCCCGCACCGACGAAGAGCAGGCGCGCGGACTGATGGGCCGGCGCTACCTGCCCGCCGACCGCGGCATGATCTTCGATTATCCGGACGTGCGGCCGGTGTCGATGTGGATGGAGAACACCTTCATTTCGCTCGACATGCTGTTCGTCGACGCCGAGGGCAAGATCGTCCGCATCGCCGAGCGGGCCGAGCCGCTGTCGCGCCGTTTCATCCCGTCGGGCGCGCCCGTGCGGGCGGTGGTGGAGCTGAACGCCGGGACAGCCGCCCGCATCGGCGCCAAGGTCGGCGACAGGATCGCCATCTCCTTCATCGGCGGGGGATGAGGCATCAAATCTTTCCAGAAAGTGCACAGACTTTTTGGTTTGATGCTGTAGCGCGGCGGGGCCGTTTCACCTCTTCATGGCCGTATCGGCGTTCAGGGCGCCTGCCTGTTTCCGGCTTCGTACCGGCGGCGGAAGCGTTCGTACACTTCCGGGCCGCCGGTGCGCTCCTCGTCGAGGAAGGCGCGGAACGCCCGCACTTCGTCGGCGAGCCGCCGCCGCTGCGCGTCGATCCGCTGCAGCTCGTCCCGCACATGGGTGTCGAAGGCGATGTTGCCGGTCGGCGCGAGATCGTCGGCGAATTCCTGTGCCGGGGCGGCGGCCGGCTGCCTGTCGGAGCCGAAAATGCTCGCGAGGCCCGCGCGCAGGTTGCGCAGCCCCTCGCCCACGGCCTCATCGAGATTGCGCGGCGAGGACGAACGGTCGTTCCAGTATTTCCACACCAGCACGGCAAGCCCCAGCGGCCAGAAGATGATCAGGCCGATGATGAGCGCCGCGAGCTCCGTCGGCCGCCAGTGGTTGAAGGAAGAGCGATTGTCCCGGTTGGTCATTGGGGTCTCCAGTGTCTGCGCATCACAGAGATGGTGCACGGAGCCCCGAAATCAAGCGCGGCAAGCCTTGTTGGGATAAGCCCTGGCCGCAGTCACGTGGCGGCGGTCACGGCGCATCGAAGCGCACCCAGCCTTCGGGCAGGAGCCGCTCCTGGGGATGGAAGCGGCTCTTGTAGCCCATGCGCCGCGAGCCCTCGACCCAGTAGCCGAGATAGACGAAGGGCAGCCCCAGCATCTGGGCGCGGGCGATGTGGTCGAGGATCAGGAAGCTGCCCAGGCTGCGGTGCGGCAGGTCGGGATTGTAGAACGAATACACCATCGACAGGCCGTCGCTGAGCACGTCGGTGAGCGCGACCGCCATCAGCTCGCCGCGCTCGTCGCGGTATTCGATGAGCCGGGTGGTCACGTGGGTGTCCTCGACCATGACCGCATAGTCGAGCACGCTCATGTCGGCCATGCCGCCATCGGCGTGGCGGGCGTCGAGATAGGCGCGGAACAGCCCGTACTGCTCCGTCGTCGATTGCGGCAGCACCATCACGCCGTTGAGGTCGGCATTCTGGCTGATGACCCGCCGGAATCCGCGCGAGGGGCGGAAATCCGAGGCCACGACGCGCACGGACACGCAGCCGCGGCAGCTCTCGCACGCGGGGCGATAGGCGATGGTCTGCGAGCGGCGAAAGCCGCCCTGGGTCAGGGCGTCATTGACCTCCTCGGCCCGGCGGCCGACGAGATGCGTGAACACCTTGCGCTCCTGCCGCCCGGGCAGATAGGGGCAGGGCGCGGGCGCTGTGAGATAGAACTGCGGCGTGTCGCGTGGCTGCGTCGTCAAGGCAAAAAACCACCCGCGTCGGAAAGGGCGCAGATTTCCCTGAATACTCAAGCCGAATGATAGATCAACGCCGCACCATCGTCAAAGCCGCATTCCCGCTGGCCGGAGCGGTCCCCGGCGCCATCGCCCGGTGTCGGGGCGTCACCGGTTGCCCTGTGAAAAGTAGGCTTCCAGAATCGTCTCGTAGATGGCCGCGAGCCTGACGAGATCGGCGGTGGCCACGTATTCGTCGGCCTGATGCATCGTGGCGCCGACCGGCCCGAACTCCACCACCGGGCAATAGGCCTGGATGAAGCGCGCGTCCGAAGTGCCGCCGGTGGTGGAGAGGCGCGGCGCGCGCCCGGTCTCGCGCTCGACGACGCCGGAGACGAGGTCCACGAACGGCCCCGGCTCGGTGAGGAAGGAAATGGCGTTGGTCGGGTCGAAGGTGAGCGTATGGCGCGCCCCTTCCGCCGCCCGGTCGGCCCGGCCTTCGATCTCGCCCCGCAGCGTTTCCGGCGTCCACAGATCGTTGAAGCGGATGTTGAAGGTGGCCCGCGCCTCGCCCGGAATGACGTTGGTCGCCGGGTTGCCGATGTCGATCGTCGTCACCTCGAGGTTCGAGGCGTCGAAATGGGCCGAGCCGCCGTCGAGCGCCGGCGCGATGAGCGCGGAGAGGATGCGCAGCAGCGCCGGCACCGGATTGTCGGCGAGGTGCGGATAGCCGACATGGCCCTGCTTGCCGTGCACGGTGAGCCGCCCGGTGAGCGAGCCGCGCCGGCCGATCTTGATCATGTCGCCGAGGGTTTCCGGATTAGTCGGCTCGCCGAGCAGGCAGTGCGAGAACGTCTCGCCGCGCGCCCTGGCCCATTCCAGCAGCTTCACCGTGCCGTTGACGGCCGGCCCCTCCTCGTCGCCGGTCAGCAGGAAGGCGATGGAGCCGGCGAAGCGCGGATGCGTCTCGACGAAGGCGATGGCCGCCGTGACCATGGCCGCGACGGCGCCCTTCATGTCGCAGGCGCCGCGCCCAAAGAGCCTGCCGTCCTCGATGACGGCGGCGAAGGGATCGTGCCGCCATTGCGCCCCGTCGCCGGGGGGCACGACGTCGGTGTGGCCGGCGAAGACGAACACGGGCTCCGCCGTGCCGTAGCGGGCGTAGAGATTGTCGACGTCCGGCGTGTCCGGCGCGCTGAAGGTGAGGCGCTCCACCGCGAAGCCCGCCCGCGCCAGCCGCTCCGCCAGCAGCGCCTGCGCGCCGGCGTCAGCGGGCGTGACGGAGGGGCAGCGGATCAGCGCCTGCGCCAGTTCGACGGCCGGATGAGCGTTCGCGGTCATGACGCCTCAGTCGCGCAGCAGGTCGTTGATGCTGGTCTTGGCGCGGGTCTGCGCGTCAACGCGCTTGACGATGACGGCAGCATAGAGCGAGGGGCCGGGCGAACCGTCCGGCAGCGGCTTGCCGGGCAGGCTGCCGGGCACCACCACCGAATAGGGCGGCACCTCGCCGCGGTACACGTCGCCGGTCTCGCGGTCGATGATTTTCGTCGATGCGCCGATGAACACGCCCATGGACAGCACCGAGCCCTCGCGCACGATCACGCCCTCGACCACCTCCGAGCGCGCGCCGATGAAGCACTCGTCCTCGATGATGACGGGACCCGCCTGCAGCGGCTCCAGCACGCCGCCGATGCCAACGCCGCCGGAGAGATGCACGTTCCGGCCGATCTGGGCGCAGGAGCCGACGGTCGCCCACGTGTCCACCATGGTGCCCTCGCCGACGTAGGCGCCGAGATTGACGAAGGACGGCATCAGCACCACGCCCGGGGCGACATAGGCGCCGCGGCGCACCGTGGTGTTGGGAACGGCGCGGAAGCCCGCCTCGCGGAAGGCGGCTGCGTCCCAGCCGGCGAACTTGGAGGGCACCTTGTCCCACCACACCGCCCCGCCGGGCCCGCCGTCGATGATCCCCATGTCGTTGAGGCGGAAGGACAGCAGCACCGCCTTCTTCAACCACTGGTTGACGCGCCATTCGCCGTCGACCTTCTCCGCCACCCGCGCATGGCCGCCGTCGAGCAGGCGCAGCGCCTCCTCGACGCCGTCGCGGATCTCCCCGGTGGTGGCCGGCGAAACCTCGGCGCGGCGTTCCCAGGCATTGTCGATGATCGGGGCAAGGTAGTCGTGTGTCATGGACGGTCCGGCTTGTTGGGTAATCGGGAAACGAAGGCGCGAGTCTGCCCATCCGCAACGATCTGTCAATGCCGTCCGCGCCGGCGATCGGCGGATGATTCTCCCGGCCGATGCGGCCCGAACGGCGCGCAGGCCCGCCGCCGGGACCGGGCGCGTGCGCCGGCGGGCGCGCACGCATTCCGATAATCCAGTGAAAACAGCAGGTTGCGGCGTTTCCCACAGACCGGCGGGACCAAAGCCCATCGGATCGCACGAGACACTTGTGGAAGCGCAGGCGTTCTGCTACATCCGACCCACTTCGGAAGGACGTGCTTCTTCTGAACACGCTGCGGCCATGGCGGAATTGGTAGACGCGCTAGCTTGAGGTGCTAGTCGGGCAACCGGTGGAGGTTCGAGTCCTCTTGGCCGCACCAATTCCTTGAAGTTTCTGATGAGAAATCAGATGCTCAGATGTTGGGGGCCGGCTTCCTGTCCGCCCGCGTGTCCACCTTTTGGTGAGGGGCCATCGTGCGCTTGTCTTTCTCCTCGTCCGGCCACAATCCGCCCGGCGAGGACATTTGTCCTGGCATGCGCCACTGCCCATTGTTCGCCCAGGATCTCCGATAGGCTCCGAATACCTTCGACCGCCCCGCTTTGAGGGAAGGCGAACCACTGCCCCACGGCGGGTCCGGACAAGATAACGTATCAACCCGACGTATCTCGGAAATGCGAATGACAGCATTCCGGGCGGCAGGAATACGCAAGGGACGGAACAGGAAAGGGACGGAACAGGAATGAAGGCTTCGTGCGCGCTGCTTGGTGCGGCCCTCCTGGCGATGAGCTTGCTGGTATCGGGCTGCGCCTCTTCCGGATCCGGCACGGAGGCAATCCACCATGGCGCCTATGCCGGCGTTCACGGCGGGCATCATCGCTGACGGCACGGACATTACCAATTATCAATTCGGCCTTCACCTTCGCATAACCTCCGGCATGCCAGGATCGTAGCGTGAAACGAGCACAGGAGATGACAGGTGAAGCGTTCAATCATCGCCATAGTGGCGTTCTCGCTGATAGCCCCCGGCATGGCGCTGGCTCAATCTCCCCACCGCGGCGGGCCGGACAATGGTCGCCGGGTGGAGAGCCGGCACGATCCGCGCCCCTATACGCGCAACCACCACGTTGCCAAGCCCCAGAAGCATCAGCAGCAACAGCATGCCTGGCGCAGGGGCGAACGGCTGCCCCCGCAATACCGCAAGCAGCACGTCGACTATCGCCGCTATGGCCTGCGGCCGCCGCCGCGCGGTCAGCAATGGGTTCGGGTCGACAACAACTATGCCCTTATAAGCGCTGCCACCGGCCTGATCATGGCCCTTTCGCAGATCCGGTAAGCCGGACTTGCGGCATGGATTGGGCCCCGCCCGGCGCAAGCCCGGGCGGGTTTCCCTTGTCTTGCCCCACAAAAGCCCGCTCAAGCGGCCTTGCAGTCCTGCCGGACGTCAGGAACATGTGATCGTGCGGCGCGTTCCCCTCAAACCAGTGTATGGCCCGTCGGGCGTGACGGGGAGGGAGGGAACAATGCAGACGTACCGCGTTCTCACCGCGTCCGCCGCCATCGTCGCCGGCGCGCTTTTGTCAGGCTGTGTTTCGTCAGACTACTACGGGGATGACTATCCCGGTGCAGGCGGGGCATCGATGTACGAGGGGCCTTACGGCCACCTCGAAGCGCGGCCTTCTTACGGCAGGGTGCCAGTCTACTATGAGCGCCGTGTGTATCGCGCCCGGCCTGTGTATGGAGCACCCGGAGGTTACTACATATACGACTGACAGCGCGGGGACGCAGGCGTGCGATCGGCAACGAACCGGCCTTGTCGTTTCTCCCTGTCTTGTCTATAGTCAGACTATCCGGGCATTCCCTTGCCGGAGCGCCGGTTTTTTATCTTGTCTATATTGCATGTCTGAGGCTTTTATTTTTCTGGTATCAGGTATCTGTTTGTTTGTCATTGCGTGAATAATTCATGTTTTTCTGATTGATTACGGGAATTGCGATATGAGTATCGTGACGAATTCTTTTCCTGTTCACGACAGCGGCCATGTGGCGGTGCCGATCCACTCCGGGGGTGCGGCCGAGACGTCCCGCGCGATCTGGGACGGCATGTCGATTCGCTGGGCGCGGTGGAGCACGACCGAGAAGAATCTGGGGTGGGCCTTTCCCTCGACGCCGCTGCCTGAAAATGCGCTGTCCGAGAAGCTCAAAAGCTTCTCGCCCGGCATTGCCCCGTTTCGCAGCATGGCGGGCGTATTCACGGTGGCAATGCAGGCGCAGGAGAATATCGAGGCGCGCAAGACATTCACGTGGGAACACGCCCATATCTGGCTCTGGAACAAGCTTTGCTCGTCGGCGCCGATCAAATGGCTGTTCCCGGATACGGTGCGCGAACACAAGCAGACGGTTTCGGACGAGGCACTATTGGTCGCCAGCGCGAAGAGAATTGTCGTCAGCCTCTCATCCATCGACGAGATGCGCAGGCAATACACATGCTGGGATATCCGATATGAGAAATCGCTCGTGAGGATCATCAACGGCAACCTGATTGCCCCGCAGGCTACGCGCGACGCCCTGGCCGACATCCTGCTCGGCAGGCCGGACCAGACATACGGCGTCGTGAGGCATGGCCCGCTTGTCGGACTGATGGGCACGCCGCATGAGATGGCGGACGAGCTGGAACGGCGGGTCGCGCGGGCAAAGGATCTTGTCAGCAAAGCCACCTCGCGGCCGCCCGCCGAAGAGGAGCTTCGGCTCGTCGTGCATGCCGCCGCAGACGCTGCCGAAACGGCCTGACCGGGCCGCCGGGCGATGCGGGAAGGGCCGGCCCCTCCCGTTCGTTCCTTGCCGGATGACGTGCTCCAGGTTTCTGATTTTGAGCGAATTCCTGTCGATCAGACGATTCCGTCCGATCGGAACGCGCTCAGAGCCCGGCGATGAGTTCGGGCGGCATGTCGGCCTGCAGCACCACGACCTTGGTGCCGAGCGGCACGCGGTTGTAGAGATCGATGATGTCCTGGTTGAGCAGGCGGATGCAGCCGCTCGACATCGACTGGCCGATCGACGATGGATCGTTGGTGCCGTGAATGCGATAGAGCGTGTCGCGGTCGCCCTGATAGAGGTAGAGCGCCCGCGCGCCGAGCGGGTTGTCGAGGCCCGGCGGCATGCCGTAGCGGTATTCCTCGAGCTCGGGCTGGCGCTTGATCATCTCCGCCGGCGGGGTCCATACCGGCCATTCGGTCTTGCGGCGGATGGTGGCGCGGCCGTTCCAGTCGAACCCGTCGCGGCCCACGCCCACGCCGTAGCGGATCGCCCGCCCCCCGGGCCGGACGAGATAGAGGAAGTGGTTGCCCGGATCGACCACGAGGGTGCCCGGCTCCTCGGACGTCGGGTAGGCCACCTCGCGCCGCAGCAGCTCAGGATCGATCTCCGCCAGCTCGACCGCCGGAATCGGGAAACGCTCGGCGGGCAGCTCCGCGTACATGTGCACGAAACTCGGATCGATGCCCGGCACGACAGGCTCCGCCACCCGCGGCGGCGTGGTCACGCAGGCCGCAAGCGATAGGGGAGCGCCGACTACGAACAAACGTCTGCTGATCGCGAACATCATATCCTCAAGGTTTGAAAAGAACAGCTCACCCGGCGGGTAGACTGCCCCCTGTGTCTTCAAAGCGCGCCAGTGCTGGGTCGAGCCATACAACCGGAGCGCGTCCTGTTTGGTTCCGGCCTCGCGCGAAGTGAAGGCAATTTCATGACGCCCCGGAGCAAGCGTCCCCCGGCACGCCGCAGTTGAACTGAAATACGTTAATGTGTGGTATTTTAGGCACGAAAATCAGTCGGTTCGCTTCAATTGCGCGTGATCGCGGAACCCGACTCGGAACCCGGCCCATCACCCGACTCATGACCCGACTCATGCCGCCGGATAGGAAAATAGTCCTTGACAGCGTGACGCTGGTTTGCTATGGTTCGGTCACGCTCCAGAAGTGTATCCGAGACCCGCCGTCGCTGCCGACCGGCGGGTTTGTTTTTGGAGCAGGGGCGGAAATCGGGGCGGCAATCCGCCGGCGGCGCTGTTCGATACGACCTTGCACGACCATTGTAGGGAGGAAACATGCCTCTAGCAGATCGTGCCATCCGTGGGGATGGCGGCGCGGCGGCCGTATGGGCCGAAGCGCGGCGTCTCTATGAAGAGACGGACACCCCCGCGCGGGAGATCGCGGCGCTCGTCGGCGCGGGGACAATGCGGACGCTCTACCGGATCGCGTGGCGGCGCGGCTGGCGGCGCCACGGATGGCCGCGCCGACCGGAAGCCGCCGTCGCAGCGGCAGCCGCGGCACGCAGCGCACCTGCCGTCGGCAGGCAGGAGCTGGTCCGCAAGCTGGAGCGGACGGTGGCGCGTGAAATCGCCGCCATCGACGCGCGGCTCAGGAAATACGCCGGCGGCGGCGGACAGAAGGACACGCAGGGCATCGACCACGAACGCCACGCCAAGGCGCTGGCGACGCTGGCGCGCACGCTGCGGGAACTCGCCGCCATCGACCAGGCCCAGACGCCGGCGCGGGGCGGGCAGCGGCCGGACGCGGCCCCAGCCGGGGAGGACGACGATGACGATTTCCCGCGCGATGCCGACGCGCTCCGCGAAACGCTTGCGCGACGCCTTGCGCAGTTGTCTCGACGCCGGAAGGCTCGATGAGTTCCTGGCCGGGTGCGACGCGGCAGCGCTGACCTATCTGGCGCACGCCTGGAGCGAGGTCTGGGCGCGCGACGACCAGTTGCCGCCCAGCGCCGCCCAGGGCGGCGGCGACTGGACGGTGTGGCTCGTCGTCGGCGGACGCGGCGCGGGCAAGACCCGCACCGGCGCCGAATGGGTGCGGGGACTGGCGGCCGGAACGGCGCCTTTCGCGCAAAAACCCGTGGGCCGGATCGCGCTCGTCGGCGAGACCATCGCGGACGTGCGCGAGGTGATGGTCGAGGGGGTGTCGGGGATCCTCGCCGTCCACCCGCGCCACGAGCGCCCGGCATGGATACCGACGCGCCGCCGGCTGCAATGGCCCAACGGCGCGGTGGCGCAGGTGTTCTCGGCCGAGGACCCGGAGGCGCTGCGCGGCCCGCAGTTCGAGGCCGCCTGGTGCGACGAGCTGTGCAAATGGCGCCATGCGGACGCCACGTGGGACATGCTGCAGTTCGGCCTGCGGCTCGGTGCGCATCCGCGCGAGCTGGTGACCACCACGCCCCGCCCGGTGCCGCTGTTCAGGACGCTTCTGGCCGATCCGCGCGCGGCGGTCACGCGGGCGGCGACGCGTGCCAACGCGTGGAACCTCGCGCCGGCGTTCCTCGATACCGTGGTCGGCAAATATGCCGGCACGCGGCTGGGGCGGCAGGAACTCGACGGCGAACTCATCGAGGAACGGGCCGACGCCCTGTGGACGCGCGCCGTGATCGACGCCGCCAGGGGTGAGGCCAGTGCCGACACCGTGCCGGCGCTGAAGCGCATCGTGGTGGCGGTCGACCCGCCGGCGACATCGGGCCGGCGGGCCGACGCCTGCGGCCTCGTCGCCGCCGGGGTGGACGCGGCTGGCGCCTATTGGGTGCTCGACGACGCCACCATGGAACGGGCGCGCCCGGCCGAATGGGCGGCGCGGGCGGTCGCGCTCTACCATTGCCTCGAAGCCGACGCGCTTGTCGTCGAGGTCAACCAGGGCGGCGAGATGGCCGCCGCCGTGCTGAACGAGATCGATGCCGCCGTGCCGGTGACGCCGGTGCGCGCCACGCGCGGCAAATACCTGCGGGCCGAGCCGGTCGCGGCGCTGTACGAGCAGGGAAAGGTGCGCCACGCGGCCGCCTTCCCGCAGCTCGAGGACGAAATGGCCGACTTCGGCCCCGGCGGCCTCTCGAACGGCCGCTCGCCCGATCGCCTCGATGCCCTGGTATGGGCCATCACGGCGCTGATGGGCGCGAAGGGCGGAGAGCCTCGGGTGCGGGCGCTGTGATTTTTCTGGAGCGGGGCGCTCTCCATGCTTCGCGCTCTCTTTTGAAGAGTGCCTCGGCATCAGCTCGGGCGCGCGGTCGCGCTTGCCGCGCTCCGCGCGGGGGCGGATGTGCCCTGGATGGTTTTTTCGGGTGGCAGATCTGAATGGAGGGTGGGATGAGCGATACCGGACCCGGATCGGGCGGCGTGTTCTCGGAAAACATGACCGCCAGCATCGAGGCGACGCGCGAGGCGATGCTCGATCTCGAAAACGTCGCCGAGCGCTTCGGCCACACCGTCACCGGCGTGTTTTCGCGCGCGGTCGTCAACGGCAGGCAGTTCGACGACGTCATCCGCTCGCTCGGCACGCGGCTGACGCAGCTCGCCCTGCAGGCGGCGCTGAAGCCGCTCGAATCGGCGGTGACGTCGAGCCTCGGCGGATTGCTCGACAGGGGCATCGGCTCGCTTACGTCGTCGCTCACCGGCAACCTGCTGTCGGCGAGCGCCGCCGGCAACGTGATCGCGGGCGGCGCGGTGCGGCCCTTCGCCAGCGGCGGCGTCATCGCCGCGCCGACCTATTTTCCGCTGGGGCGCGGAACCGGCCTCATGGGCGAAAAAGGCGCGGAAGCCATCATGCCGCTGGCGCGCGGACCCGACGGCAGGCTCGGCGTGCAGGCCGCAGGCGGGACGGGCGCGACCGTCAGCGTCACCATCAACGCGCAGGACGTCGAGAGCTTCCGCCGCTCGGAGGCGCAGGTCGCCGCATCGCTGGCACGGGCCGTCGCACGCGGCAGGCGGGGGCTTTGATCTGGAGAGTGCCACGCATCGGCCCGGGCGCGCGTGCGCGCTTGCGGCTTCGCCGGGGCGGGGCGCACCACGCCAACTGACAGGACATCCTCATGGCTTCATTCATCGACCGCCTGTTCGGCGGGGGCGGGCGCTCGCGCGCGCCGGAGAAAACGGTCGCGCAAACGGTGTCGCCGCAACCGGCCGTCGCGGAGCGCAAGGCCTCGCGCGCGGCGCTGTTCGCGGTATCCGGGCCCGGGCGGCCGGTGTGGACGCCGCACGACTACACGGCGCTGGCGCGCGAGGGCTTCCAGCGCAACGCCGTCGTGCACCGCTGCGTGCGGCTCATCGCGGAATCGGCCGCCTCGGTGCCGCTGCTGCTCAGGGACGGCAGGCGGGAATACGACGCCCATCCGCTGCTCGGCCTGCTGGCGCGCCCGAACCCGCGCGAGGCCGGAGCGGCGCTGCTGGAGGCGGTCTACGGGCATCTGCTGATCGCCGGCAACGCCTATGTCGAGGCGGTGCTGCTCGACGGGACGGTGCGCGAGCTCTATGCGCTGCGCCCCGACCGCATGCAGGTGGTGCCGGGACCCGATGGCTGGCCGGCGGCCTACGACTATCGCGCCGGGACGCAGACCGTGCGCTTCCGGCAGGATGCGGGATCTGCGGGCGACGTGCCGCCGATCCTGCATCTGCGGCTGTTCCATCCCGCCGACGACCACTACGGCCTGTCGCCCATGGAGGCGGCGGCGACGGCGCTCGACATCCACAACGCCTCGGCGGGCTGGAACAAGGCGCTGCTCGACAACGCCGCCCGGCCCTCGGGCGCGCTGGTCTATGCGGGACCGGACGGAGCGAACCTCACCGATGCGCAGTTCGAGCGGCTGAAGGCCGAACTCGAGGCGCAGTTCCAGGGCGCGGCGAACGCCGGGCGGCCGCTGCTGCTCGAAGGCGGGCTCGACTGGCGGCAATTGTCGCTGACGCCGGCCGAGATGGACTTCATGGAAACGCGCCAGGCGGCGGTGCGCGAGATCGCGCTCGCCTTCGGCGTGCCGCCGCTGATGCTCGGCCTGCCGGGCGACGCCACCTATGCGAACTATGCCGAAGCGAACCGGGCGTTCTGGCGCCAGACCATCATCCCGCTGGTGCGCCGCACCGCGCAGGCGCTGGCGCACTGGCTGTCGCCCGCCTTTGACCAGGGGTTCGAAGCAGCGCCGGTGCTCGCGCCCGACCTCGACTGCATCGAGGCGCTCGGGACGGAGCGCGAGGCGCTGTGGCGGCGCGTGTCGGCGGCGGATTTCCTCACCGACGACGAAAAGCGCGAGGCGGTGGGCTACGGCCGCCGGACGGCGTCCTCGCGGGCGGGGGAACGGCCATGAGCGGCAGCGATGCGGGCGGGCTCTCCGTCATCGAACAGGTGACGGCGAGCTTCGTCGCGCGCGGCGATCTCGCGCATCTGGCGCTGCTCCTGTGGGCGCTCGGCGCGTCGCTGCTGCTGGCCGCGACCCTGCGTGAGCTCGCCGGCGCCAACCGGCGGTTCGACGATTTCGTGCGCGAACTCGCCCGCTTCAACACCCGTCACGACGACGCATCATCCTAGAGGAGGAGCCCATGGCTCGTTCGACAATGTCCCGCTCCCCGGCCCGTGCACGGGCGGGAAAAAACGGACCGGCAGGCGCGAACCCGGGACACGCCGCGACGCCGGGGCGGGCGCGCGGCGCGCAGGAAGCCATCGCCGGCTTCATCCGCACGCTCGAAAAGCTCGACGCCGCCGCATCGCGCCCCGCCGCGGGGCCGACGCAGAACAAGGCGGCCCCAAGAGCTCCCGAGGGGAAGTTCCGCGCGCCGGAGGGCAAATGATGGCGGGCGGATTGCATCTGCCGGAATGCAAGCTGTTGAGCGGCGTCGTGGGCCCTGCCGACGACGAGGGCGTGTTCGAGGGCTACGCCAGCCTCTTCGGCGTGCCGGATCTCGGCGGCGACATCATCGCGCCGGGCGCGTTTCGCGAGACGCTGGCGCGCCGCGGTGCCGCGGGCGTGCGGCTGCTGTGGCAGCACGATCCGGGCGAGCCGATCGGCGCGTGGCTGTCGCTCAAGGAGGACGAGCACGGATTGCGGGTGCGCGGCCGGCTCAGCCTCGACGCCCGCCGCGCGCGCGACGTGCACGCGCTCATCAGGACCGGGGCGGTGGACGGGCTGTCCATCGGCTTCCGCACCGAACGCGCGCGCCGGGAAGCGACCGGACTGCGCAGGATCTTCCGGCTCGATCTGTGGGAGGTGTCGGTGGTGACCTTCCCCATGGCGCCGGGCGCGCGGGTTCTCACGACATTGCCCGCCACCAAGGACGTCGCGCGCACGCCGCTGACCAACACACCGTTGGCAGAAGCCATCCGGCGGGCCGCGGCGCAGCTTCACCCCTAGATCATGTCAGCGTTTCACTGAAACGCTGACATGATCTAATTTTTTGATTCTGAACGAACTTTTGTCGATCAAACGATTCCATTTGATCGGAAAGCGCTCTGACTGGAGAGACCTTCATGACCGTTGAATACGAAGCTTCCGCCACCAGCGCCGCCGGCTGCGGCGCACCCGAAACCAAGGTGGCGGGCGGCGTTTCCCAAAGTGGCGTTTCCCAAGGCGGCGTGTCGCAAGGCGGCGTGTCTCACGCCGAGGTGGCCTCGGCCTTCGCCGACCTGTCGCGCGCCTTCGCCGCCTTCCGCGAGGCCAACGACGCGCGCCTCGGCGCGCTGGAGACGCGGCTTGCCGGCGATCCCGTCATCGAGGAGAAGGTGGCGCGCATCGACCGCGCCATCGACGAGGCGAAAAGCCGCCTCGACCGGCTGGTGCTCGACGGCCGCAGGCCGGCGCTCGCGGGCAGCAGTGCCGCGGCCGATCCGCTCGTCGAGGAGCACAGGAGCGCCTTCAGCGCCTATGTGCGCGGCGGCGAGACCTCCGGGCTGAAGGCGCTGGAGGCGAAAGCGCTCTCGGCGGGATCGGGGCCGGACGGCGGGTATCTCACGCCCGGTTCCGTCGAGCGCGAGGTGCTGGCGCGGCTCGGCAACATCTCGCCGCTGCGCGCGCTCGCCTCGGTGCGGCTGATCTCGGGCGCGTCCTACAAGGGCGCGATCACCAAGACGGCGCCCGTCACCGGCTGGGTGGGCGAGACGGCGAGCCGCTCGCAGACCAGCTCGCCGGTGCTGGAGGAACTCGACTTCCCGGCGCTCGAACTCTACGCCCTGCCGGCCGCGACGCAGACCCTGCTCGACGACGCGGTGGTCAACATCGAGGAATGGCTCGTCTCCGAGATCGAGACCGCGTTCGCCGAACAGGAAAGCAAGGCCTTCGTCGTGGGCACGGGCGACGGGCAGCCGACGGGCATCCTGAATTATCCGACCGTGGCGCAGGGGTCGTGGGAATGGGGCAAGCTCGGGACGACCGTCACCGGCGTTTCGGGGGCGTTCCCGGCGAGCGACCCGGCCGACATCCTGATCGACCTCATCTACAGCCTCAAGGCGAGCTACCGCCAGAACGGCACGTTCCTGATGAACCGCAAGGTGCAGAGCACCGTGCGCAAGCTGAAGGACACGGACGGCCACTACGTGTGGCAGCCGCCCGCGAGCCTCGACCAGCCGGCATCGCTGTTCTCGTTCCCGGTGGCGGAATCGGAGGACATGCCCGACATCGGCGCCGACAGCCTGTCCATCGCCTTCGGCGACTTCCGGCGCGGGTATCTCATCGTCGACCGGGCAGGCGTGCGCGTGCTGCGCGACCCCTATTCCGCCAAGCCCTACGTGCTGTTCTACACCACGAAGCGCGTCGGCGGCGGGGTGCAGGACTTCGACGCCATCAAGCTCTTGAAGTTCGGCACCTCGGCCGCGCCGGCCGAGCCGGAGCCCGAGCCTTAAGTAACCGTTCAGCGCCAGTCGGCCGCGCGGCCCCAGCGCTTGAGCGTGCCGTCGATGAACCCGCGCTGTGGCGCGACGAGCACGCCCTGCGTGTAGAGGCCGCACAGGCTGTTACTGGCGCCCTTCGCCCAGGTGGAGACGGCGATCACCGTGCCTTCCGCCCGGGTGATCGGACCGCCGGAATCGCCGTGGCAGACGCCCGTGCCCGGGCGCTTGCCGAGGCCGACCGGATCCGCCGCCCACAGGAGGATCTTGCCGGGACCGTAGGGCTCGACGGTGACGAGATCGGCGCGCCGGAAGGTGCCCATGGTCTGCGGCGCGTCCTCCTGTGCCAGCCCCCAGCCGAAGGCGGCGACGGGCGAGCCGGCGCGCGGCAGGCCGCCCGTCGAGAGCGTCGCCGGCGCGAAGGGGGCGGGCAGGGGGGCCGCGAGGCGGATCAGCGCCAGATCGATGGAGCGCTGGCGCGCCTCGATGGCGCGGGCGTTGTAGCCGGTGTGGGTCGCGATCTCGGCCGGCTCCAGCAGCACCGGCTGGCCGGCGCGATCGCGAAAATGCACCCGGATGTCGCGCCCGCCCGCCACGCAGTGACCGGCGGTGAGCACCACGTTCGGGGCCACCACGACGCCTGAGCAGACCCCGCCGCCGGCGGCAAGCACCATCAGCGTGCGCGTCTTCAGCGGCCCGCCGTCCTCGCGCCCACGGACGATGGCGGCGGCGGGCGAAGCCGCCAGAAGCGCCGCAGCCGACGCGGCGAGGAACGCCGGCAGGAACGCCGATACGCGGCTTCTCCACAGATTGCGAAGGACCATCATGACACCCATTCTCCTGACCGGCCCGCTGGTCGAGCCGGTGACGCTCGCCGATATCAAGGGTTATCTGCGCCTCGACGGCAACGGCGAGGACAGGCTCATCCACTCTCTTATCACAGCCGCGCGGCTGATGGTCGAGGCCGAAAGCGGCCGCTGCCTCATCGGCCAGACATGGCGGCTGGTGCTCGACCGCTGGCCACTTGGCGGGACCTTCCGGCTGCCGCTGTCGCCGGTGGCGGCCACCGCCGGCGCGCGGGTGTTCGGCGGCGACGGCGCCGCCACCGACGTGGCGCCGGCGTCCCTGCGGCTCGACGCGCTCGCCGACCCGGCGCGCATCGTCGTCGCCGGGCCGGTGCCGCAGCCGGGGCGGGCGCTCAGCGGCATCGAGATCGACGTGCGCGCGGGCTACGGCGAGGGCGTGGCCGACGTGCCGCAGCCGCTGCGCCACGCAGTGCGCGCCATCGTCGCGCGCTGGTTCGAGCTGCGCGGCGACGACACGGAACACGTGCCCGCCATCCCGCGCGAGGCGCAGGCGCTCATCGCCCCCTTCAGACGCGCGAGGCTGTGACATGACGAGACACGCCAATATCGCCGCGCGGCGGCAGCGCTTCGCGCTCGAACGGCCCATCGAGGAAAAGGACGGCGCGGGCGGCGTGATCCGCCGCTTCGCCTGCATGGCCTGGGTGTGGGGCTCGATCGCGGCGATCGGGACCGCGTCGGCGGCGCGGGACGTGCAGGAACGGCCGGAACTCGCCCAGCGCTACCGGATCGTCATGCGCTGGCGCGCGGGGCTCGACGGCACGAGCCGCTTGCGGCTCGGCGGGCGCGTGTTCGCCGTGCTCTCGGCAACCGATCCCGACGGGCGCCGGCGCGAGCTCGTCGTCGTGGCGCAGGAGGTGACGCCATGAGCTTCGTTGAGAAAAAAGGGCCGGTGCTCGCCCTGCGCGAGGCGGTGGTGGCGCGGCTCACGGGCGATGCCACGCTCAATGAGATGCTCGGCGGCGCCAGGATTCACGACGAGCCGCCGCGCGGCATCGCGGGCGTCTATGCGGTGCTGTCGGACACGCGGCTGCGCGACTGGTCGACCGGATCGGACCGGGGCCATGAACAGGACTTTTCCGTCACCGTGTGGGCCAGCGCGGGCGGGGCGCGCTCGGCCCTGAAGGCCGCGGCGCGCATCGAGGCGCTGCTGCACGAGGCGGCGCTCGCGCTCGACGGCCACCGGCTGGTGAACCTGCGCGTCACGGGCTCCGATACCCGCCGCGACGCGCGCGCCAACCGCTCGCGCATCGTGCTGCGGCTGCGGGCGGTCACGGAAGTCGTTTCAGACAACTAGAGCGTGTCACCGTTTCACGGAAACGCCGACACGCTCTAATTATTTGTTTTCGCATCAAATTATCCAAAAAACGGTGTCCTTTTTTGGTTTGATGCAAGCAACGGAGAACCGCAATGGGTGCCCAGAAAGGCAAGGACCTGCTGCTCAAGGTGCGGCAGGGCGGGGGCGCGTTCGTGACTGTCGCGGGCCTGCGCGCACGTCAGATCGCGTTCAACGCCGAGACCGTCGACGTGACGCACGCGGAATCGGCCGGACGGTGGCGGGAGCTGCTCGCCGGCGCGGGCGTGCGGCGCGCGGGCGTCACCGGCTCCGGCGTGTTCAAGGACGAGACGTCGGACGAGCTGGTGCGCCAGAGCTTTTTCGACGGCACGATCCTCACCTGGCAGGTGATCGTGCCTGAATTCGGGCAGATCGAGGGGCCGTTCCAGGTGACGAGCCTTGAATACCGCGGCGACCACGCCGGCGAGGTCAGCTTCGACCTGGCGCTGGAATCGGCCGGCCAATTGACGTTCACCGCATTGTGAGGCGCACCATGGTCAACCGCAGACGCGGCGAGATCGCCGCAACGCTCGACGGGAAGACGTACAGGCTGGTGCTGACGCTCGGCGCGCTGGCGGAGCTCGAGGACGCCTTCGGCGTCGCCGACCTCGCGGCGCTCGGCGAGCGGCTCGCAACGGGCCGGCTCTCGGCGCGCGATATCGTGCGCATCCTGGAGGCGGGGCTCGGCGGCGCGGGCGAGAGTGTCGACGTCGCGGGACTGCCCGTGGCGGCGGCGCTGTCGGAATACGCGCGGGCGGTCGCGGAACTGCTCGCGGCGACCTTCGGCGAGGCGGAGCCCGTTGCCGATCCTCTGGCGGACCCTCTCTTGCCGTAGACGCCACGCGCGCGGAGGCGACGGCGCGGCCCTTCCCGTGGGATGAGGCGATGCGGCTCGGCTTCGGCGTTCTACGGCTGTCGTCGCGCCAGTTCTGGGCCATGACGGCGCGCGAACTCGCGGCCGCCGCGCTCGCCGTCTACGGCGCACCCCAGGAGGCGCTCGGCGCGCAAGGGCTCGCGGCGCTGATGCGCGCCTTTCCCGATGATTTTCAAGCTGATGAATGAGGCGGACCATGCCCGCAGGTTTCCATGAGGTGCGCTTTCCGCTCGATGTCGCGCTCGGCGCCACGGGCGGGCCGGAATGGCGCACGGATGTCGTGACGCTCGGCTCCGGCGCGGAACACCGCAACGCGCGCTGGTCGCGGTCGCGGCGGCGCTACAACGCCGGATACGGCATCAAGACGCTCGATGCGCTGCACGCCGTGCTGGCGTTCTTCGAGGAGCGGCGGGGGAGGCTCCACGGCTTCCGCTGGCACGACCGGCTCGACGGGCGCTCGTGCGCGCCGCAGCAGGCGCCCGCCGCCGGCGACCAGTGGCTCGGGGCGGGCGACGGCGCGGCGCGCACGTTCCAGCTCGTCAAGCGCTACGGCGACGGCTTCTCGCCCTATGAGCGCAGGATCGTCAAGCCGGTGGCGGGATCGCTGCTGGTGGCCGTCGCCGGCACGCTGCTGCCGCCCGAGGCGGTGAGCGTCGATGCCGGCACCGGGCGCGTGACGCTCGCGGACGCGCCGGCGCCGGGGGCGGACGTGAGCGCCGGCTTCCTGTTCGACGTGCCGGTGCGCTTCGATACCGACGCGCTCGACATCGATCTCGCCGCCTTCGCCGCCGGCGCGATCCCGACCGTTCCGCTCGTCGAAATCATCAATTGAGGAGATTTTTCATGCGCGCTCTGCCGCAAAATCTCGCCGGCCATCTGGCCGAGGGCGTCACGACGCTCGCCCGCTGCTGGAAGCTGCTGCGCCGCGACGGCACCGTCGCCGGCTTCACCGATCATGATATTGACCTCGCCTTCGCCGGCGTCACCTTCCGCGCCCGCTCGGGGCTGGAGGCGGCGGAGGCCGCGGCCGAACTCGGATTCGCGGTGGGCGGCGGGGACGTGGCGGGCGTGCTTGCCGCCGCCAGCATTACGGAAGCGGACCTCGCCGCCGGGAAATACGACGATGCCACCGTCGAGACGTGGCTCGTCAACTGGGGCGACGTCGCGGAGCGGGTGCTGCTCGACGTGGCGTCGATCGGCGAGATCCGGCGCACCGAGCATGCCTTCACGGCGGAGCTGCGCGGGCTGATGCACCGCTACGACGAGGAACGCGGGCAGGTCTACCGGGCGGATTGCTCGGCGACCCTCGGCGACAGCCGTTGCAAGGTGGCGCTCGACGCGCCGCACCTTCACGCCGAGGGCGCGGTGGAGACGACGGACGGGCGGCTCGGGTTCGCCAGCGCCGTGCTCGCGGGCTTCGCCGAGGGGTGGTTCACGGGCGGCGGGCTGCGCTTCACGAGCGGCGGGAACGCGGGGACGACCATCGAGGTGAAGGCGCACGCGGGAGCGGCGCTGCAACTGTGGGTGCCGGCGGCGCGGCCCATCGCCGTGGGCGATGGGTTCAGCGTCACGGCCGGGTGCGACAAGAGCGTCGCCACCTGCCGGGAGAAGTTCGCCAACGTGGTGAATTTCCGCGGCTTTCCGCACATGCCGGGCAACGACTTCGTCATCCGCTATCCGTTGCAAGGCGAGCCGGGGCTCGACGGCGGGAGCCTGTTCAGATGATCACCCCAAAGGAAAGTCTCACCCGCGCGCGGATCGTTGCGGAAGCGCGCGGCTGGATCGGCACGCCCTACATCCATCAGGCGATGCTGAAGGGGGTTGGCTGCGACTGCCTCGGGCTGGTGCGCGGCGTGTGGCGCGCGCTCTACGGCCTGCCGCCCGAGATGCCGCCGCCCTACAGCCCCGACTGGGCGGAGGCGGGCGGCGTCGAGGCGCTGCGGGACGCGGCGCTGCGCCATCTCGCGCCCGTCACGATCGAGGCGATCCGGGCCGGCGACATGCTGCTGTTCCGCTGGCGGGCGCATGTGCCGGCGAAGCATGTCGCCATCGCCGCGGGCGAGGGGGCGGCGGATGGCGATGTTTGCTCGATGGTGCATGCGCACGACGGCGGATGCGTGTGCGAGGTGCCGCTGTCGGCATGGTGGCGGCGCCATCTGGCCTACGCGTTCTCGTTTCCCGGTGTTGTCGACAATTGAGAGGATGATGCCCGATGGCTACTCTGGTGCTTCAGGTGGCGGGCGCCGCCGTGGGCGGGCTGATCGGCGGGCCTGTCGGCGCCATCGCCGGGCGCGCCATCGGCGGGCTCGCGGGCGCGATGATCGACAGTACGCTGTTCGCTTCGGGCGGCGGGACGCAATATCGCGAGGGGCCGAGGCTCGCCGACATGGACGGGCTTGCCTCGACGGAAGGCGCGCCGGTGCCGCGCGTCTACGGCCGGGCGCGCATCGGCGGCCAGCTCATCTGGGCGACGCGCTTCGAGGAGGTGGTGGAGCACGACACCACCCGCACGCCCGCGCGCGGCGGCAAGGGCGGCGGCCGCACACAGACGACAGTCACCACCACGTACAGCTATTACGCCAATCTCGCAGTCGGCCTGTGCGAGGGGCCGATCGGACAGGTGCGCCGCATCTGGGCCGATGGCAAGGAGCTCGATCCCGCCATCGCGTACCGCGTCCATACCGGCGGCGAGGACCAGTCGCCGGACCCGCTGATCATCGCCAAGGAAGGCGCGGACTACGCGCCCGCCTATCGCGGCATCGCCTATGTGGTGTTCGAGCGCCTGCCGCTCGCCGAATTCGGCAACCGGGTGCCGCAGTTCTCCTTCGAGGCGGTGCGGCCGCTGAACGGGCTAGGCAGCCGCATCCGGGCGATGCAGATTATCCCCGGCGCGTCGGAATTCGCCTACGACACCGCGCCCGTGGTGCGGGTGGTGGGGCCCGGCGTGTCGGTGATGGAGAACGTCCACCAGCAGGGGGCGGCCTCGGACGTGCTCGCCTCGCTCGACGCGCTCGCGGCCGTCTGCCCCAACCTGGAACGGGTGTCGATCGTCGCGAGCTGGTTCGGCGACGACCTGCGCGCCGGCCGGTGCACCATCGCGCCGCGCGTCGAATACAATGTCAAGGAGACGACGGGCGGCATCTGGTCGGCGGCCGGATTGTCGCGCGCCGAGGCGCGGGAGGTGAGCCGCGTCGACGGCGCGCCCGCCTATGGCGGCACGCCCTCCGACGCGTCGGTGGTGGCGCTGATCGGCGAGGCGAAGCGGCGCGGCTGGCAGGTGATGCTCTACCCCTTCGTGATGATGGACGTGCCGGCCGGCAATACGCTGCCCGATCCGCGCACGGGCGAGGCCGGGCAGCCGCCCTATCCCTGGCGCGGGCGCATCACCTGCGATCCCGCGCCCGGCCGGCCGGATACCGTCGACGGAACGACGGTGGCGGCGGCGCAGGTGGCGGGCCTGTTCGGAACCGCGGACGGATGGGGGCTGCGCCGGCTGGTGCGCCACTATGCGCAGCTCGCCGTTGCAGCGGGCGGGGTGGACGCGTTCGTCATCGGTTCCGAGATGGTCGGGCTGACGCGCGTGCGCTCCGCGCCGGGGGCCTATCCGGCGGTCGCGGAGTTCCGCGCGCTGGCGGGAGAGGTGCGCGGCATCGTCGGCGGCGATACGCGTATCACCTACGCGGCCGACTGGACGGAATACGGCGCGCATGTGCTCGACGGCGGGGCGGAGGTGCGCTTCCCGCTCGATCCGCTATGGGCGGATGCGGCTATCGATGCGGTCGGCATCGACTTCTACGCGCCGCTGTCCGACTGGCGCGACGGCGACAGTCATGTCGACGCGCAGGAGGCGGGCTCCGTGCACGACCTCGATTACCTGACGCGGCGGGTGACGGCGGGCGAGGGCTTCGACTGGCACTACCCGGACATGGCGGCGCGCATGGCGCAGGCGCGCGCGCCGATCACCGACGGGGCCTATGGCAAGCCGTGGATGTTCCGCCAGAAGGACCTCGCCGGCTGGTGGGGCAACGCCCATGTCGAGCGCATGGGCGGCGTCGAGGTGGGCGCGACGGACTGGGTGCCGGGCGGGAAACACGTCTGGCTGACCGAGATCGGCATTCCGGCGGTCGATCGCGGCACGAACGGGCCGAACGTGTTTCCCGATCCGAAATCATCGGAATCGGCCTATCCGCCGTTCTCGCGCGGCACGCGCGACGACCTCATCCAGAACCGGGGCCTGCAGGCGCTCATCAACGCCTATGGGTCGGGCGTGACGGCGGCCAATCCGGCCTCGCCCTTCGACGGGCTGCCGATGGTGGACGCGGACAGGCTCTATGTCTGGACATGGGACGCGCGGCCCTATCCGGCGTTCCCGGCGCTCACCGACGTGTGGCGCGACGGCGGCAACTGGGAGACCGGGCATTGGCTCACCGGCCGCCTCGACGGGCTGACCTTGCAGGCGCTCGTGGAGGCGGTGATCGCCGACTGGGGGCTTCCCGGCGCGGATGTCGCGCTCGACGGCGAGCTCGACGGCTATGTCGTCGACCGGCCGATGTCGGCGCGTGCGGTGCTGGAGCCGCTGGCGGACGCGTTCGCCTTTCATGCGGTGGCGAGCGGCGGCCTCGCGCGCTTGCGTCACAACGCCGGACCGGCGGTGATCGCGGTGACGGCGGACGAGATCGTGCCCGACCGGGACGGCGCCGGCATCACCCTGCGCCGGGCGCAGGAGACCGACCTGCCGTCCGAGCTGAGGCTCGGCTACACCGACGGCGACCGCGACTATCGCCGCTCGGCGGCGCTGTCGCGCCGGCTCGCTGTCGGGAGCAGGCGTTCGGAAGGGCGCGACCTCGCCGCCGTGCTGCGGCCGGGGCTGGCGCAGCACCTCGCCGAGATCGGCCTGCAGGCCGTGTGGGTGGGCCGCGAGAGCGCCAGTTTCGCGCTGTCGCCGCGCCATGCGGGGCTCGAACCCGGCGACGTCATCGCGCTGCCGGTCGATGGCGGGACGCGGCCGTTCCGGGTCTCGCGCATCACCGACGGCGCGGTGCGGCAGGTGGAGGCCTTCGCCGTCGCGCCCTCGCTGCAGCGGGATGCGGTGCCGAGCCTGCCACGCCCGCCGGCGAGCGTGCCGGCGCTGCCCGGACCGCCGATGGTGACGGTGCTCGATCTGCCGATCGCCGCCGGCTCGCCGCCGGTATTGCAGGCCATGGCGGTGTTCGCCGATCCGTGGCCGATGCGCGAGGCGGTGTGGCGGTCGGACGCCGGCGCGAGCTTCCCGCTGCATGCGGTCGCGGACCTGCGTGCCGTCGTCGGCGTGACGCTCACCGATCTGGGGCCGGGGCCCATCTGGCGCTTCGACGAGGGCAACAGCGTCGACGTGCGGCTGCGCGGCGGCCTCCTGACCAGCATCGACGACGCGGCGCTCCTCGCCGGCGGCAACGCCGTCGCCGTCGAGGGGGCGGACGGGCGCTGGGAGATGCTGGCGGCGGGACGGGCGGACCTCGTGGCGGAGGGGGTCGTGCGGCTGTCGCACCTGCTGCGCGGCCTCGGCGGCTCGGAGCCGGAGGCGGCGCGTTCCGTGGCGGCGGGGGCGAGGGTCGTGGTGCTCGACGGCGCGCTCGTGCCGCTGACGACGGATGTCGCCGACATCGGCCGGCCGTGGACCTACCGGATCGGCCCGGCATCGGGCGACCACGCCGGGCCGATGGTCGTGGAACGCGCCGCTACCGCGACGGCCGAGGCGCTGAAGCCGTTCGCGCCGGTGCACCTGCGGGCGCGGCGGGCGGCGGAGGGGGTGACGCTCTCCTTCATCCGCCGCACCCGCACGGGCGGCGACAACTGGGAGCTGGCGGACGTGCCGCTGTCGGAGGAACGCGAAGCCTACGAGATCGACGTTCTCGACGGCGGGACGGTGAAGCGCACGCTCACGAGCGCCACACCCGAAGTGCTCTACGCGACGGCGCAGGAACTCGCCGACTTCGGCGCGGCGCGGACGTCGCTGACGGTGTCCGTGTTCCAGATGAGCGCCATCGTGGGCAGGGGCTTTCCGGCGACGGCGACCCTGAAGGTTCGTTGACCCCGCGCGGCGCTTCGGCGCCGGCATGAAAGGACATCATCATGAGCGAGACGACGAAACTGCGGCTGCCGCTGCTGGCGGCGGCGCAGGCGCAGAAACACGTCACCCATAACGAGGCGCTGCAGCGGCTCGACGCCCTGCTGCACCTCGAGGTGCTCGACCGGGATCTCGCCGCGCCGCCGTCGGGCCCCCTCGATGGCGACCGCTACATCGTGGCGAGCGGCGCGACCGGCGACTGGGCAGGCGAGGACGGACACGTCGCGGCGTGGCAGGACGGCGTGTGGCGGTTCTTCGAGCCGCAGATCGGCTGGCGCGCCTACGTGCGCGACGAGGCGGCGCTCTACGTGAAGGCGGCCGGCGGCTGGGTCGCGGCCGGCGGTGGCGGCGGCGGGACGTTGCAGAACGTCACGCTGTTCGGCCTCGGCACGGAAGCGGATGCGGACAATCCGTTCTCGGCCAAGATCGGCAAGGCGCTGTGGGCGGCCCAGGAGGCGGCGCAGGGCGGCACCGGCGACCTGCGCTACACCTTCAACAAGGAGGGCGCGGCGAACGTGCTCTCCCTGCTGTTCCAGACCGGCTGGTCGGGGCGCGCGGAAGCCGGCCTCGTCGGCGACGACGATTTCCAGATCAAGGTATCGTCCAACGGATCGACGTGGCGCGAGGCGCTGCGCATCGCGCGCGCCACGGGGCGGGTGACGTTCGCGCAGGGCGTCGCGCCGCGCCCGTGGGTGACGCTGACGGACGCGGCCACGATCAGCATCGACGCGGTCGCGGGCGACAAGTTCCGCGTGTCGTCGAGCGGCGCGCGGACCGTGGCCAGGCCGGCCAATCTCACGGACGGCGCGCGCTTCCTGCTGCGCATCGTCAACACCGGCGCCATCACGCTGACGCTCAACGCGGCCTTCGCGCCGCTGTCCGGAGCCGCGCCGGCGTTCCGCACGGCCTCGGGCGCGGCGAACACGTTCGACTGCGTCTACGACGCGGCCGCCGACAAGGTCTTCTACGCCTGGTACTGAGAGGGACCGCCATGAACTGTGCTGCCGGGCGCACGCCGCGCCACGACCTTGCCATCCGGCGCGGCGACAGCGCCGCCGTCATCCTGCGCTTCCGCACCCTGTCGCAGACCGGGGTGACGCGCATTCTCGACCTGTCGGAAAGCGCCGTCACGCTCGACATCGACTGGCCCGGCGGCGGGCTGATGCGCCGGTCCGACGACGGCGGGCTCGCCGTCGAGGGCCTCGCCGGGACCGTGACCTGGCAGCCCACGCCGGAGGAAACGATGCGCATTCCGGACGGGCGCATCGCCACGTATCGGCTCGTGCGCGAGGTGGAGGACGGCGAGCGGCGCACGCTCGTGGCGGGCTTCCTCGTCGGCATCGGCCTCATCAGCGAAGAAGGAGGTCACAGCGATGACTGACACGGGTTCCGACGGCTGCGCCACGATCGTCGAAGTGCTGATCCCCGGCCCGCAGGGACCGGGCGGCACCGGCAACAGCGGCATCGGCGGCTATTCCGTCGCCATCGAGGATGTCGAGGCAGGCCACATCATCGTCTTCGACGGCGAGGCGTGGGAGAACCGCCCGCTTGCGGCCGACGGCGACATGACGAAGGCCGTCTACGATACGGACGACGACGGCAAGGTCGATGCGGCCGGGGTCGCGGACGCGGTGGCGTGGACAGGCGTCACGGACAAGCCCGAGACCTTCCCGCCGACGGCGCACGAACACGCCGTTGCCGACGTCGACGGCCTCGACGAGGCGCTCGACGCCAAGGCGCCGCTCGATTCGCCGGCCTTGACCGGTACGCCGACCGCGCCCACGGCCGATCCGGATACGGATACGGACCAGATCGCCACCACGGCCTTCGTGGCCGATGCCATCGCCGCCATCGAGACGGACTGGAACGGCGTCACCGGCAAGCCCGAGACCTTTCCGCCGGCGGCGCACGAGCATGCCATCGCGGACGTGGACGGCCTCGACGAGGCGCTCGACGCCAAGGCGCCGCTCGCCTCGCCGGCCTTGACCGGCGCGCCGACCGCGCCCACGGCCGATCCGGATACGGATACGGACCAGATCGCCACCACGGCCTTCGTCAAGGCGGCCGTCGACGCCATTCCCGGTGGCGGAACGGTCGACTGGGACGATATCGACAACGTGCCCGAGACCTTCCCGCCGGCGGCGCACAGTCATGAAATCGCGGAGGTCGACGGGCTCGGCGAGGCGCTCGACGGCAAGGCCGACGCCGGCGACATCCCCGCCGTTCCCGATATCGCGTCCGTCGCCACGGTGCGGGCGGGGGCGGACGCCGAGGAGGTGCTCGGCGTCAGGAACACCCTCGACGCCCATGCGCCGGTGGCGCTCGACGATGCTCCCGCCATCGCCGTCGACATGGCGCTCGGCATCGTCTTCGCCGTCACGCTCGGCGGCAACCGCACGCTCGCCGCGCCGGCGAACCAGATCGCCGGCAGAAGCGGCCTCGTCATCGTCAAGCAGGACGGCACGGGCGCGCGCACCCTGTCGTTCGCGACCGACTGGCAGTTCCAGGGCGGCGTGCCGGAGCTGTCCACGGCCGCGGACGCCGTCGACATCGTCGCCTGGTACGTCGAGGCGGCGGGAACCGTCCGCGCCTCGTTCCTGAAGGGAGCGTGACCATGGGCCTCATCGGCATCGGGCCTTTGTGGTTCGCGGGCAGAGCGCCCGCGGCACGCGGCCCGTTCCTCGGCGCCGGACGGGCCGGCGCCGTCTACATCAGCCCCGACGGCGTGACCTGGACCCGGCACGCCACGGCGGGGGGCAGTGATGTTTACGCCTTCGCCGAAGGCCAGGGACTGTTCGTCGGCGTGGGCGGCGCCGCCACGATCCACACCAGTCCCGACAGCGAGACCTGGACCCCGCGCACTTCCGGGGTCGGGACGACCCGTATTCTCCGGAGTGTCATCTTTGCCGCCGGCCAGTTCATCGTGACCGGCGATACCGGCACGATCCTCACCAGTCCCGACGGGGTGACGTGGACCATCCGGACATCGGGGGTGCTCGCGGCCCTGCATGGTGTCGCGTTCGGCAACGGACTGTTCGTCGCGGCCGGTTCCAGCTCCACGATCCTCACGAGCCCCGACGGTGTGACGTGGACCCCGCAAGCCATGGAGGCGGGCCTGAATTTCCGGGGTGTCATGTTCGACGGCAGTCAGTTCATCGTCTGGGGCAACTACGGCACGATCCTCACCAGTCCCGACGGTGTGACATGGACCACCCGGGCATCGGGATGGAGCACCCACATCCATAACATCAACCTTGCGGGCAGCCTGTACATCGCTTCCGGCCAGACCGGCGCGCTCCACACCAGTCCCGACGGGGTGACATGGACGGCGAGGGAATCGGGAGCGGGCAACTACATATACGACGTCATCAGCTTCGCGGGATAGGCAGTCTGGAAGATCGCGCAGGGAGGAATGGGACAGATGGCTTATGCAATCATGCGGGACGGCGAGCCTGTCGAGCTGTTCGGGGCGTTCACCGACGCGGCCGGGGTGCAGCATCCGGCCTCGGTGCTGCGGCTGTGGCCGGCCGAGCGGCTGGCGGCAATCGGCGTGCATGCGATCGCGGAAACGACCGTGCCGGCGGGGCATCGCGCCACCGGCTGGAGCCTTGCCTGGGACGGCGAGACGGTGACGCGGATCTACACCAGCGAGCCGATCGACCTCGCCGCGCTGAAGAGCGCGCTGAAAGCGCAGATCGACGCGGCGGCCGAGGCGGAGCGCACCCGCTACATCACGCCGGGCGCCGGACAGGCGATGACCTATCAGGCGAAGGCGGCTGAGGCGCTGCGCTACGCCGAGAGCGCGGGCGCGGGCGCGTATCCGCTGCTGTCGGCGGAGGTCGGCATCACCGGCGCGACGCTCGCGGACGTCGCCGCAGTCGTGAGCGGTGCGCACGCGCAGTGGCTCGCCATCGGCAGCCGGATCGAGGCGGCGCGGCTCGCGGCCAAGGCGGCCGTGGAGGCCGCCGGGAACGAGGCGGCAGCGCGGGCCGTGGCGCCCGACTGGCCGCAGCCCTGACAGCCCGCACAAACCAGCCGCAACCGCCGCCCGCCAGGGCGTTTTTTATGTCCAGATCGGAGAACATCATGACTCGCAAGGTGACGGACGATGTCGTCGAACGCATCAAACGGTGGGAGGGCCTGCGGCTCGCCGCCTATCGGGACGCCACCGGGGCGTGGACCATCGGCTACGGCCACACCGGCGCCGACGCGCGCGCCGGCCACACGATCACCGCGGCGCGGGCCGAGAGCCTGCTGCGCCAGGACCTCGCGGTCTTCGAGCAGGCGGTCGAGCGCGTCATCGCCGTGCCGCTGAGCGACAACCAGTTCGGCGCGCTGGTGTCGTTCGCGTTCAACGTGGGGGAGGCGGCTTTCGCGCGCTCGACGCTCGCGGCGAGGCTCAACGGCGGCGACTACGACGCCGTGCCGGAACAACTGGCGCGATGGGTCCACGCGGGGGGCCGGCGCCTGCAGGGGCTCGTCAACCGCCGCGCGGCCGAGGCGGGCCTGTGGGCGTCGGGCGCGTTCGTCGCCTCGGCGCCGGTGTCGGCCTCGCCGCTGCCGCAGACGCTTTTCACCGGCGAAGCCGCCGCCGCGACCGCGGGCCTCGTCTCGGCCATCGCGACCGCCGCGAGCACGCCCGGACCGCTGCAATGGCTGTTCGGCGGGCTGCTGGCGCTCTCATACGGAGCGAGCGCGTTGCTGTGGCTCGCGGGCCGCAGGGAAGCGGCGCGTTAGAGCATGTCGATATCCGGGTGAGGCGGGCCTGCAAACGGCCGGCTTCTGCGCTTGCCGAGTCTCATGGACATCGAGTCTCGTGGACATCGAGTCTCATGGACATGACGTCCACTCCGTTCCGGTTCTCGAAACCTGCCACTTTCGGCTCAGCCTTCCGCCCGCAGCTCGCGGCGCAGGATCTTGCCGACCGGCGTCTTGGGCAGGCTGTCGCGGAAGACGATGATGCGCGGGGTCTTGTAGGCGGTCAGCAGCTGCCGGCAATATCCCACAATGTCGTCTTCCGTGACGTCGGGGTCCTTGCGCACGATGAAGGCCTTCACGGCCTCGCCGCTCGACTGGCTCGGCACGCCGACCACAGCGACCTCGGAGACGCCGGGATGCGAGGCGATGACCTCCTCGATCTCCGTCGGGTAGACGTTGAAGCCGGAGACGAGGATCACGTCCTTCTTGCGGTCGACGAGCTGGACGCGCCCTTCGGGCGTGAGCCGCGCCACGTCGCCGGTCTTCAGCCAGCCGTCCGGGGTCAGCGCCCGGTCGGTTTCCTCGGGCGCGTTCCAGTAGCCGCGCATGACATTGGGGCCGCGCACCCAGAGCTCGCCCGGCTCGCCCGGGGCGACCTCCTCGCCGAGGTCGTCGCGCAGGCTGATTTCCACGGACGGCACGGGCAGGCCGACGGTGCCGTCGAAACGGTGGCTGGCGAGAAGCGGGCTGAACGTCACCACGGGCGAGGTTTCGGTCAGGCCGTATCCCTCGATGATGGGGACGCCGGTGCGCTCCTGCCAGCGGATCGCCACCGCCTCCTGCATGGCGGCGCCGCCGGCGATGGCGTATTTCATCTCGCTGAAGTCGATCCTGTCGAAATCCGGATGGCTCAGCATCGCGTTGTAGAGCGTGTTGATGCCCATGATCGCCTTGAACTTCAGCCGGGCGATGGTCTTGATGAAACCCTTGATATCGCGCGGATTGGCGATCAGCACCGACGTCATGCCATAGGACATGAACAGCAGGATCATGTTCAGCGCGAAGATATGATACAGCGGCAGCGGCACGATGACGGTGCCGCCGTCGCTGAGGCAGGCCAGCGCGCGCACCTGCTCGACATTGGCGACGAGGTTGCGGTGGGTCAGCATCGCGCCCTTCGCCCGCCCGGTGGTGCCGCCGGTGTATTGCAGGAACGCCAGATCCTCGCCAAGCACGTCAACGGGCCTGAACGCATGGCGCGCGCCCTCGGTGAGCGCTGCGCGGAACGGCGTGGCGGCGGGCAGGCTGTAGGCCGGGACGGCCTTGCGGAACTTCAGCACCAGGCCGATCAGCCAGCGCTTCGCCAGCGGCAGCAGGTCGCCGACATCGGTGACGATGACGGTCTTGACGAGCGTCTGCGGCAACGCCTCCTCGAGCGTCGCGGCCGCGAGGCTGCTGACGACGATGACTTCCGCGCCGCTGTCGACGAGCTGGGATTTCAGCTCCCGCGCCGTATAGAGCGGGTTGACGTTGGTGACGACGAGCCCCGCCCGCAGCACGCCGAGCAGCGCCACCGGATATTGCAGCAGATTGGGCATCATCAGCGCCACCCGCACGCCGGGGCGCAGCTTGAGCACGTTCTGCAGGTAGCTGGCGAAATCCCGCGACAGGCGGTCGAGCTCCCCGAACGTCATCGAGGCTCCGAAGCTCGACAGCGCCTTCCTGTCGCGGTTGCGGTCGGCGGCGGCGGCGAACATCGCCGGTATGGAGGGGAAGACGTCCGGATCGATGGTCCTCGGCGTGCCGAACGGATAGTGCTCCTGCCAGATCGGTTGCATCACGTTTCCCATGGCGTTTCCCCAAGAAGGGCGGGGGGCACGATTGCCTGCGTGCCTTCTCCCGCATCTGTGCGACGAGACGGCCCGGCGGGACGGCCGCCGCCGGGCGTTGTTCCTGAACGGGTTCCGGCGGACGGGGCCGCCGGCAGGTGGACTGCTTCGAGCGGGACTACTTGAAGATCGAGATGGGCTTCTTCGGATCGTCCCACGCGTAGCGCACGCCCACCGACACGATGTCGGCGGAGGGCTTGAGATCGGCCACGAACGGCAGGCCGACGTAGTCGATGTGGCCCGGGACGATGCGCACCGGCGCCGACTTCACGAACAGATGGGCATAGGAGACATCGAAGGTGAGCCGGTCATTCCACTTATAGGAGGCGCCGACGGTCGTCCACAAGCGGTCGGCATCGGGAATGCGCACGTTGCGCACCGCGTTCGAGATCGGCGACAGCTCGTAGCCGAGGCCGCCGCGCAGCGTCAGCCGCTCGTTGACCGCGTATTCCGCGCCGAGGGTGAAGAACCAGCCGTCGTCGTACTGGAACTTGAGGGCGGTCGCGGGCGTGCCGGTCAGCTGGTTGACGACCGCGATGCGGTTGAGGCGGCTCCAGTTCGTCCACTCGACGCCGGCCAGCACCTTCCAGCGTTCGTCTATCCGCTGGGAGACGCCGAGCGTGACCACCTCCGGCAGGTTCACCTTGGCACGCACCGGGATCGAGACGCCCGGGCGCGGCAGCAGCGAGCCGTCGAGCTCGTGATGGATGGAGGACCGGAAGCCGAGGCCGATCTCGGTGCCCTCGAAGGGGGTGATCGTGGCGCCGAGCGTGTAGCCCACGCCGGTGTTGTCGCCCTCCAGGGAGACGTTGGGAGCACCGAAGGCGACACCCGACGCCTGCCGCAGCGTGACGTCGAGATACTGCACCTGCAGACCCGCACCCAGCGACAGCCAGTCGTTCACCCGGTAGCCGACCATGGGCGTGGCGTTGATGGAGAACACCTTCGACGTGCGGCCGTAGATCTGCCCGGCCCAGTTCTGGCTGGGCTTGGTGACGAAGCCGTAGGGCGTGTTGGTGGTGAGGCCGAGCCAGAGGCGGTCGTTGATCTGCAACGCGGCGGAACTCGCCGGCAGGACGCCCGCCTGGCTGATGTTGCCGGAGCCGATCGGCACGCCGCCGGCCCCTGCCACGGTGCGCAGCGTGACGAGGTCGGGCTTGAGCTTCGACTGCGGCACGACGAGCGTCAGGCTGCTCTCGAAGGTCAGACCCGGGTTCATCGTGATCGTCGCCGGGTTCCAGAAGACGGACGACAGGCCGGCGGAGCCTGCCGCCGCCCCTGCGAACGACAGGCCGAGGCCACGCGCGCTCTGCTCGCGCAACGCGAAGGATCCCGCGTGGGCCACGGACGACATTGAGGCAAACGAAAGGGTAGCGGCCAGCACACCTGCCAGCCGCACGGGGATAGTCATAGGATCCTCCCGGTACGATTTATCGCGACGCCTCACAGGCGTTTCGCATTCTTCTTGACGACATATGCGGCGCAAAAACGGCAACATATGTCACAAAATATGTTGTTCTCTCAATTATTTACCGTTCAGTCTTCCTGCCCCTGCAGGAGACTAGCGAGCTTCAGGGCCACCCCCTGCGACCCCTCCACCTTGAGGCGGCCGGTGGAATAGGCGATCAGCGGGTTGAGCTTGCCGTCGATGAGCTTCTGCAGGTTGTCGGAGGTGAGCCTGACGGTGGTGTCGGCGTCCTCGTCACTTGCCTCCCCGCCCTCCTCGACGCTGATGCCGCCATCGCCGTCGGCGATGGTGATGGTTTCGTCGTTGTCGGTCAGCGCCACCACGATGCGGTAGCCGATCCGCTCCACGCTGCCGACGCGCGCGCGAATCGCGTCGATGAGGTCTTCTGTCGCCACCATGCCGTTCTCCTTCGGTCTCTCAGAACAGGTCCTCGCCAAGCGCCATGGTCGAGCCCTTGCCGCTGCGAATCGCGGCCCACAGCGCGCCGGTCTGGGGCAGCAGGCGCTCCATGAAGAAGCGGGCCGTCACGAGCTTGGCCTCATAGAACGCGGCATCGCCGCCCGCGGTTTCACGCTTGTCGAGCGCGATCTTCGCCATCCTGGCCCACATGAAGCCGAGCGCGACGAGGCCGAAGAGGCGCAGGTAATCGGTGGCGGCGGCCCCGGCCTCCTCCGGATCGCGCATGCCGTTCGCCGCGACATGGGCGGTGGCCTGCTGCAGCACGCCGAAGGACTTGGCCAGCGGGCCGATGTAGTCGGCGAGCGCCTCGTCCTCCATGTGCGCGTCGATGAAGGCGAGCACGGGATGGAAGAAGCTGCGCAGCGGCCGGCCCATGTTCGACCCCATCTTGCGGCCGACGAGATCGAGCGCCTGGATGCCGTTGGTGCCCTCGTAGATCTGGGCGATGCGGGCGTCGCGGACATATTGCTCGACGCCGTGCTCGCGGATATAGCCGTGGCCGCCGTAGGCCTGCACCGCGAGATTCGCGACCTCGAAGCCGAGATCCGTGAACAGCGCCTTGACGATCGGCGTCATCAGCGCCACGCGGTCCTCCGCCGCGGTGCGCGCGTCCGCGTCCGGCGACAGGTCCTGCTCGTCGAGCGCGCGGGCCACCCAGCCGCACAGCGCCCGGCAGCCTTCGGTGTAGGCGCGCGCCGTCATCAGCATGCGCCGCACGTCGGGATGGACGATGATCGGATCGGCGGCCTTGTCCGGGTACTTCGTGCCGGCGAGCGAGCGGCCCTGCAGGCGCTCCCTGGCGTAGGCGACTGCAGCCTGATAGGCGGCCTCGGCGATGCCGAGCCCCTGGGTGCCGACCGAGACGCGCTCGCTGTTCATCATGGTGAACATGGCGCGCATGCCCTTGTGCGGCTCGCCCACGAGCCAGCCGACGGCGTCGTCGAAGTTGATCTGGCAGGTGGAGGAAGCCTTGATGCCCATCTTGTGCTCGATGCCGGCGCAGGAGACGCCGTTGCGCCGGCCGGGGTTGCCGCTGCCGTCCGGCAGGAATTTCGGCACCAGGAACAGGCTGATGCCCTTCACGCCCCTGGGCGCATCGGGAAGCTTCGCCAGCACGAGGTGGATGATGTTGTCGGTGAGATCATGCTCGCCGGCCGAGATGAAGATCTTCGAACCGGTGAGCCTGTAGCTGCCGTCCTCCTGCGGGACGGCGCGGGTGCGCAAAAGGCCGAGGTCCGTGCCGCAATGGGGCTCGGTGAGGCACATCGTGCCGCTCCACTCGCCGCTCACCATCTTGGGCAGATAGGTGTCCTTCAGAGCCTCGGAACCATGGGACTTGATCGCCAGATAGGCGCCGTGGGTGAGGCCCGGATAGAGGCCGAACGACAGGTTCGACGAGCAGATCATCTCCTCGACGAGCTTGTAGACGCTCGCCGGCAGTCCCATGCCGCCGTAGGCCGGATCGCTCGCCGCCGACACCCAGCCGTTGTCCCGGAACGCGTTATAGGCGTCCTTGAAGCCCGCCGGCGTGCGCACGACGCCGTTCTCGTAGTGGCAGCCCTCAAGATCGCCGCTGGCGTTGAGGGGCGCGAGCACGCTTTCGGTGAAGCTCGCCGCCTGCTCCAGCACGTCGTCGATGAGGTCGGTGGACAGTTCCTCCTGACCCTTGAGCGCGGCCAGTTCCTGGCTGCCGTGGAGTTCGTGGAGCACGAACCGCATGTCCCGCAGGGGGGCCTTGTAAACCTGCATCTTCTCCTCCCGGATGAAGCGCCTGCCGCCGTGGCGGCAGCAGGCCTTTTACTTATTCCCGATGTTCGATCAGTTCCTGAGCGGCTTGCCGGTCAGCAGCATGTGCTCGATGCGCGCCAGCGTGCCCGGCGTGCGGGCAAGGCGCATGAACACCTCGCGCTCCTGCCTGAGCACGTCCTTCTCGGGCGAGGGCGCGGTCGGGTCGGCGTCACCGCCGGACAGCACTTCCGCCAGCCCCGAGGACACGACGAGGTCGTGATCGGTGGCGATGCCGCGCTTGTGGAAGCTCTCCGCCGCCATGACCATTGCCGTCCTGCCCGAGGGGCCGGGGAGGGTGAGGTCGATGCGCTCGGGCGGCGCGTAGCCTTCCACGAGTTCCAGCGCCCGCGCCTTGGCGTCGGCGAGCAGCCGGTCGCGGTTCATGGTGATGCGGTCGCCCTCGCGCAGGATCAGCATGTCGCGCGCCTGCGCGGCCGACTTGGAGACCGTCGCGGTCGAGACCATCTCGAACACCTTGGCGGGCGCGGGCATGGGGCCGTGCGGCAGCTTGCCGATGGTCGACCAGCGCGCCAGCATCTCCTTGCAGCCGCCCCAGGCCGGCACGAGGCCGACGCCGCATTCGACGAGGCCGGCATAGGTCTCGGCGTGCGCCTGCACGGCGTCCGAATGCAGCAGCAGCTCGCAGCCGCCGCCGAGCGCCATGCCGGACGGCGCACTGACCACGGGGAAGGGCGCGTGCTTCAACGCACCGAACACCTTCTGGCCGTTGGCGACGAGCTTCTCGATCTCGCCCCACGCCGCGATATTGGCCGCGAACAGCGCAAGCCCCAGGTTGGCGCCGACCGAGAAGTGCCGGCCCTCGTTGTAGACGACGAGCGCCTTGTAGCTCTTCGCGACGAGCTTGATGGTGCGGTCGAGGGCGTCGAGAACCTGATCGTCGAGCGAGTTGCCCTTGGTGGTGAGCTCGAAGCACACCACGCCGTCGCCGATGTCCCACAGGCTCGCGGCAGAGGTCCTGAGCACCGGCTGCGAGCGGCGCTTGATGTCCTCAAGCAGGATCACGCCCTCGGGACGCACCACGTCGTGATAGGCGCCGTCGAGGCCGAAGAACTGCAATCGGCCGTTCTCGACGCGGTAGAACTTCCGGTCGCCGATCTTGTCGAGGATCGGCGGGATGCTCGCGCCCTCCGCCTTCAGCCGCTCGACGAGCCACGCCGCGCCGACCTTGTCGATGAGCGCGAACGGCCCTTCCTTCCAGTTGTAGCCGAGACGCATGGCGTCATCGATGGCGACGATGTCGTCCGCCGCTTCCGGCACCAGACGCGCCGCATAGGCCAGCGTGCGCCCCATCACCCGCCATGCGTACTCGCCGACGGGGCCGGGGGTGTCGAACAGCGCCCGCAGGTCGCGTCCCGCTTCCTTCAGCGCCTCGGTGTCGGCCTTGCGCGAGGTGCGGTACTCGCCCGAGGCCAGATCGAGCGTCTCCTTGATGCGGCCGCCATCGGTCTTGTTGAGGCGGTAGAAGCCGCCCTTGCCCTTGCGGCCGGTGTAGCCGTCCTCGATCATGCGCCGGATCAGCGGCAGGTCGCGGTTGAGGGCGTGGAACGCGTCGTCCTTCGGCAGGCTCCCGGCGAGGCTCGCGTTGATGTGCGGCATGAGATCGATGCCGACGAGATCCGCGAGCCCGAAGATGCCGGTCTTCGGAATGCCGAACGGCCGGCCCATGATGGCGTCGGCGTCCTCGATGGCGAGGTCGAGGTCGATGGCCTCGACGACGCCGGCCTGGATCCAGTAGACGCCGAGGCGGTTGGCGATGAAGCCGGGGCTGTCCTTGCAGTCGACGATGCTCTTGCCGAGCTTCTCGTCGGCGAAGCGCGACACCCGCGCCACCTGCGCCGCATCCGTCTCCTTCCCCGCAACCACCTCCAGCAGCCGCATGTAGCGCGGCGGGTTGAAGAAGTGCGTGATCAGGAAGTTTTTGCGGAACGCTTCCGACGCGCCCTCCACAAGGTGATCCAGCGGAATGGTCGAGGTGTTGGAGGACACGGCGGTGCCGGGCCGGCGCACGGCGTCGATTTTTTTATAGAGCGCCTGCTTGATGTCGAGGCGTTCGATGACCGCCTCGATCACCCAGTCGCAATCGGCGATCTTCTGCAGATCGTCGTCGATGTTGCCGGGCTCGATCAGCTTCGCTGCCCTCTCGGACATGAGCGGGGCGGGATCGGTCTTCTTCAGGCGCTCGATGGCACCGCGGGCGATGGCGCTGCGGTCGCCGCCCGGTTCGAGATTCGGCGGCACGATGTCGAGCAGCAGCACGGGCACGCCCGCGTTGGCGATCTGGGCAGCGATGCCGGCGCCCATGACGCCCGCGCCGATGACGGCGACTTTGTCGATTTTGCCGTTCGTCATCACACGCGCTCCAGAACCGTGGCGATGCCCTGGCCGCCGCCGATGCACTGGGTGGCGAGCGCATAGCGCTTGCCCTCGCGCACGAGCAGGCTCGCGGCCTTGCCGGTGATGCGCGCGCCCGTGGCGCCGAGCGGATGGCCAAGCGCGATCGCGCCGCCGTCGATGTTGAGCGTGTCCTCGCGGATGCCGAGCTCCCGCACGCAGGCGAGCGCCTGGGACGCGAAGGCCTCGTTCAGCTCCACGATGTCGATGTCGTTGATGGAGAGCCCGGCGCGCTGGAGCGCCTTGCGGCTCGCCGCGACCGGGCCGATGCCCATGATCTCGGGCTCGCAGCCCGCCACCGCCACCGCGCGCACATAGGCGAGCGGCTTGAGGCCGTTGCGGTTGGCATATTCCTCGCTGGTGACGAGCACGGCGGCGGCGCCATCCGTGAGCGGCGAGGAAGTGCCGGCGGTCACCGTGCCGTTCTGGTCGAAGGCGGGCTTGAGGCCGGCGAGCCCTTCGGCCGTGGTGTCGGGACGCGGGCAGCCGTCGAGCGCCACCTTGCCCTTGGCCGTTTCGATGGCGACGATCTCATCCTTGAAGCGCCCCCCGGCGACGGCGGCGGCCGTGAGACGCTGGCTGCGCAGCGCGAAGGCCTCCTGCGCCTCGCGCGTGATGTCCCAACGCTTCGCCACGTTCTCGGCCGTGTCGCCCATGCCGAGCAGAGCGCCCGGATAGGTCTCCTTGAAGGCCGGGTTGGGCAGCGGGTTGAAGCCCATCATCGGCACCCGCGACATGCTCTCGACCCCTGCCGCGATGAACGCCTCGCCGGCGCCGAGCTGGATCTGGCCGGCGGCGATGTGGATCGACTGCATGGAGGAGCCGCAGTAGCGGTTCACCGTCATGCCCGCCACCGACAGCGGCAGGCCGGCGAGAAGCCCCACCACGCGCCCGATGTTGAACCCCTGTTCGCCTTCGGGGAAGGCGCAGCCCATGATCAGATCCTCGACGTCGGAAGTCTTGACCCCCGTGCGCTCGACAAGCGCGCGCACGACCTGCGCCGCGAGGTCGTCGGGGCGCACGCGCACCAGATCCCCCTTGCGGGCAAGCCCGAACGGCGAACGGACGAAGCCTGTGATGACGACGTTCTTCATTGACGTTACTCTCCCGAAATACGGGCGGACCATCTGGCTGAATGCTCCGCCGATCTGTGATTATCTGTTGACGGCCGTGCCGGCCGGCTCAGCCGGCCATGCGGTCGCGCTGTTCCGCGACCGCCAGAGCTTCAAGCGCCTGATGCTCGATCACGTCGAGTTCGGCCAGCGCCTCGTCCAGGGCGATACGCTGCTCCTCGAGCTGCTGGCGGCGGGTGTTCACCCGCTCCAGCAACATGCGCAACTGCTCGCGCTGGGTGCGGTCGGCGTCGTAGAGATCGAGATATTCCTTGATGTCACGCAGCGAAAAGCCAAGCCGCTTGCCGCGCAGGATCAGGATCATCCGCGCACGATCGCGATGGGTGTAGATGCGGTTGTTGCCCGCCCGGCGCGGGGCGATGAGCCCCTGGTCCTCGTAGAAACGCAGGGTCCTCGGGGTCACGCCGAGCTCCTGGCCGAGCTCTGTCACCGAATAGAGCCGATCAGTCTGCCCGGGCACCGACACATCCTCGATTCGCGCGATCGACGCGGCATCCGCAAAGTTCATGATATCGAATCCGGTCGTTCATCGTTCCTCTCCTCCCCTGCGCCGAAAAGGCGAACCGGGCCTTGCCACCGATCCGCCCGGGCCGTTGACGGCCTCGTGGCTGACGCTTTCCTTATACAAGGCATACTTGACGTATACGTCACATGCAATACCAATCAGTCACGGATGCGTCAACAAGGGCGACGGCGGGGTGTTCGGGGTATGCTTCGCCGGTGCAGGACGTGGGCCGGCGGACGGCCCGTGGGAAAACGGCATATCAGGGGAGTGGAACGGTCAAATGAGCATATCGTCTCTCGTTTCGAGGCGGCTGGCGCTGCCGGTGATCGCGGCGCCGATGTTTCTGGTGTCGGGTCCGGAGCTGGTCATCGCCCAGTGCAAATCCGGCGTCGTGGGGAGCTTTCCGTCGCTGAACGCCCGGCCGATCGAGCAGCTCGACGCGTGGCTGAGAGAGATCGCGGACGCGCTACGGGCGCACGATCGCGCCCACCCGGAAAGCCCCGCCGCGCCGTTCGCCGTCAATCTCATCGTGCACCGTTCGAACACGCGGCTGGAGGAGGATCTGGCGCTCGTCGTCAGGCATCGCGTGCCGCTGGTGATCACCTCGCTCGGCGCGCGTGAGGACGTGAACGCCGCCATCCACGGCTACGGCGGCAAGGTGCTGCACGACGTCATCCACACGACGTTCGCCCGCAAGGCGATCGAGAAGGGCGCGGACGGCCTGATCGCGGTTTCGGCCGGGGCGGGCGGCCATGCCGGCACGTGGTCGCCCTTCGCGCTCGTCGAGGAGATCCGCGCCTGGTGGGATGGCCCGCTCGCCCTGTCAGGGGCGATCGCGACCGGGCGCGGCGTGCTCGCGGCCGAGGCGATGGGCGCGGACTTCGCCTATATCGGCTCCGCCTTCATCGCCACGCGCGAGGCGCAGGTGTCGCAGGCCTACAAGGACATGATCGTGGCGAGCGGCGCGTCCGACATCATCTACACGGATGTGTTCACCGGCGTGTGGGGCAACTACCTCAAGCCCTCGCTCGCGGCCGCCGGCATCGACCCGGAGGGCTTGTCGCAGATGGCGAAACAGTCGCTCGACCTCGTGACCGCGAAGGACGGCCCGCGGGCGTGGCGCGATATCTGGGGCGCCGGGCAGGGGATCGGCGCGATCAGGGACATTCCCACGGTGGCGGGGCTGGTGGAGCGCCTGAGAAGGGAATACGACGAGCAGCGTGCCAAAGCAGTTTGCGTTTAATTTGATGCTCAAATTAAACGCAAACTGCGGAAAACGACAGAAATTGGAGCGGGTTGCTATGCAACCCGCTCTAGCTCGCGCCGGCCTGATCGCACCATCGCGCGGGGCGGCAGGTGCGGGAAAGCGCATCGGCCCTGACGTAATGTGCGCTATAGTGCCCACATCCGGCGCGTGAACACGATGAACGTCCAAGGCGGACGCGTTTGGGCGGACGCGTTTGCGCTCCGCCCGCAATGCCACCATATTGAGGCGGCAGACGATGTCCGTGTGCAATATTGGCGTATCATAATACCGGAAGGTGAGCTCAGTTCATGCAACCGACTCTTGAGGAGATTCTCGACAATTTCGCCTTCCTCGACGATTGGGACGACAGGTATCGTTACCTGATCGAGCTGGGGCGCACGCTCGAACCGCTGCCGGAGGAGGCGCGCACCGACGCCAACAAGGTGCGCGGCTGCGCGAGCCAGGTGTGGCTCGACGTGACGGTCGTCGCCGATTCGCCGGACGCTCCGGTGCTGGTGTTCCACGGCGACAGCGACGCCCATATCGTGCGCGGCCTGATCGCGCTGGCCCTGGCGATCTTTTCCGGCCGGCCTGCGGCCGAGATCCTGGATACCGACGCCCTGCCGATATTCGACCGGCTCGGCCTCGCGGCGCATCTGACGCCCCAGCGCTCCAACGGGCTGCGGTCCATGGTGAACCGAATCAAGGTCGATGCGCGGGACGCGCTGGCCGCCGTCGTCGACGGCTGACGGGCCTTGAGCCCGAGCCGTTGCGGGGCAACGATTCCGGCACCTTTATCCACAACCGTCGGGCGCTTGCCAAAAGGTTGCTTCAACCCCATTGACAGCGCCGCGGGGGCCTCGTAAACAGACGGCCTCGCTCGCAGGCGAGCCCAGATGGCGGAATTGGTAGACGCGCTGGTTTCAGGTACCAGTGACGCAAGTCGTGGAGGTTCGAGTCCTCTTCTGGGCACCATTTTAATATTCGCAGACGTTCGAGGATGTCCAGAAGCGCCCCTGAAGTCCAGCGGGCGCTTTGTTTTTGCGTCGTTCCGTGATCGGTAATCGCCATGATCTCCCGGTCCGCGCAGCCCGGTTCGGCGAGGCGGGATGCCGCTGCCTTGCGCAGTCCGCACGTCCGGCCCGGGGACCTTCGCCTCTACGCATCGATCATGAAACCAATTTCCGAATCCGTTCGACGTGAACGGCATCCCCAATTGGGGCGTCAGCCATGTCTCGCCTGTTCCAGGGGGCGCATCGATGATTCGCTGCAGTTCTGAAATCACTGGCAGCGATAGCGTGACCGGGTTTTGTTGCGATTCTTGAATTAGGTGAAGCAAAGCCAGCCATCATGGACCATGGCGGGGCCGAACGTCACACCCCCCTGACCGGCGCTGGCCCGTGTACAGCAGGATCGCCAGCCCAAGTCGGGCTCTTGTCCCGATCGGGTGGCGTTCCTCAAACCGCCATACCTCCTCGATCGTCCATGCGGGATGACCATCGCCTTCCTGACGTAAGTATTTCATGTCTCGCGCCGGGTTGCTCTTGATGCCCGGATAACCGTCACCCAGAGCAAGGGCAAAGAGGAGCCGGAGGGCCTGACGATTCCATTCGCGGTCCAAGAGCGGTCAACGTGCTCGCCGCGCATAAGAGCGCACCCACGATCACTGGCAAGGTGATCGTGGGTGGCACTGGGCGCGTTCTTCACACCCGCAGAAACAGTGAAAGAAGAGTCAGTATGTCAGACTGGTTCGGCTGCCTCCTGACGCTGGCGGCGCAATGTTTTCCAGCCGCTCCACAGGCTCCAGCCCAGCAGCGCCAGGGAGGCGATCAGGAATCCCAGGCTGATCGGGCGGGTAACGAAGATGTCGAAGCTGCCTTTCGACAGGATCATCGCTCGGCGGAAATGCTCCTCCATCATCGGCCCCAGCACGAAGCCCAGCAGATAGGGCGCGGCGGGAAAGTCGAGCAGCCGCATCCCATAACCGATCGCACCAAACGCGGCGACCGCAACAATGTCGTAGACGTTGTTATGGATCGAGAACACACCGATGGCGACGAACATCAGGATCGCAGGATAGAGCAGATGGTAGGGTATCGACAGGATGCGGACCCAAACGCCGATCAGCGGAAGATTCAGAATCACCAGCAGGATGTTGCCTAGCCAGAAACTCATGACCAGGCCCCAGAATACCTCCGGTCGCTGGGTCATCAGGGTCGGACCTGGCGTGATGTTGTGAATCATCAGCACGCCCAGGATCAGCGCCATCGTGGCACTGCCCGGAATCCCCAAGGTCATCGTCGGGATGAAGGCGGTCTGATCGCAGGCATTGTTCGCCGCCTCGGGCGAGGCCACGCCCTCGATCGCGCCCTTACCGAAGCGGGACGGTTCCTTCGCCACACGTTTTTCAACTGCGTAGGCCATGAAGGAGGCAACCGTCGCACCCGCCCCCGGCAGAATGCCCATGAACGACCCGATACCCGTGCCGCGAAGCGCCGCCGGCCAGGACCTGCGGAAGTCGTCGCGCGTCGGCACCATCGCCCGCAATCCGACCTTGTTGATCTTGGCCGTCGTTTCCTCGCTGCCCATGCTCGATATCACCTCGCTGATGCCGAACAGGCCCATCGCCAGCACGCCCAAGCCGATGCCGTCCATCAGTTCGATGGACTGGAAGGTGAAGCGCGGCGAGCCGGTATAGAGATCGAGGCCGACCATCCCGGTGAGGATGCCCACAACAATCATCGCCATCGACCGCGCCGGCGAATTGTCCGATATGATCGACGCGGCGACCATCCCCATCAGGATCACTGCGAAATATTCGGCCGAGCTGAAGCTCAACGCCAATTCTACCACGATGGGCGAAAACAGCATCATGATGACGATGCCGATCGACCCGGCGATGAACGAGGCGATGGCGCTCGTGGAAAGCGCCACGCCGGCGCGCCCCTGCTTGGCCATCGGATAGCCGTCGAGACAGGTGACGGCACTCGAAGCCGCGCCGGGCAGATTGAGCAGGATCGAGGCGGTGGAGCCGCCATAGGAGCCGCCGTAGTAGATCCCGGCGATCATCACCAGCGCGCCGACCGGCTCCATATGGTAGGTGAGAGGATACAGCATCGAAATCGTCGCCACCGCGCCTATCCCCGGCAGGACGCCGACCAGTGTGCCGAGCGTGACTCCCACCAGGCAGTAGAGGATGTTCTCCAGCGCAAAGGCGGTGCTGATGCCAATCGCGATATTGTCGAGCAAGGGGGTCATGATCTCACCAGTTCCAAGCGAAGATCGGCATCCGGATACCCAGCCCGATCGGGAAAATCAGCGCCGCGGCCGAAGCCAAGAAGATTCCCAGGATCAGCGACTTCACCAAGGTCAGGTTTTTGTCGGGGAGGCCGGCGATCACCGTCATCAGGATCACCGAGGGAACCAGTCCGAGGCTCCGCAGCACGGCGGCGAAAACCAGCAACGAAGCGGTGATCGTGAGAAAGGGAAAGAGAGCGATCTGTGTCGTCGTCCCCGGCGTGCGCAGGGCAGGGATCAGGATGATGATGCCGAACACGATCAAAATCACACCCAGAGCGGTCGGAAAGCCTCCCGATCCCAGCCGCTGCAATGTCCCGAGCCGCAATGTCGACAGCGAATAGGCGATGACGAACAACCCCAGCGCCATCAGCACTCCGCCCCCGACAATCCCTTGGTAGTCCCGAGATTTCATATACCTTCCTCCTGTTTCTGCCAGAGTGTAACGGCTTCCCTTCCCCAGACAGTGGTCGGCGTGGCTTGGCCGCCACGCTTCGTTTCGTGGGTAATATTGTCCCTGGCTCTTATTCACCGATCTGGAACGACCCGCTCTCGATCAGTTCACGGGTCTGATCGACGCCTTCCGCGATCGTAGCCGCAAACTGCTCGGGCGTGCCATCCTCGACGACGAAGAAGCCCTGCGCCTCGATAGCCGCCCGAACCGCCGGATCGCGCAGAGTTTTCTGGACCTCGGCATTGATCTTCGTGATCACCTCCGGCGGAGTGCCCTTGCGCGCGAAAATGCCGTACCAGTTGATCCGGTAGAGGCCCTTGTACTCGCTCTCTTCCGAGGCTCCGACATCCGGCAGGGCCGGATTGCGATCGGGCGACATGGCGGCGATGAACTTCAGACGGCCCGACTCGACGCCCGGAACGAAGCCGGCGCTGTAGCCGAAGCCGACATCGACCGTGCCGCTCAGCAGATCCGCCAACTGGGTCGAGACCCCGCTATAAGGCACGAGGTTCAGCTCGGCGCCGGTCTTGAACTGAATGGCCGAAGCCATGGAATGTGTGTTGCTGCCCACCCCGTTGAAGGCGACATTGACCTTTCCGGGGTTCGCCTTGGCGTAGTCGACGAATTCCTGGAACGTATTGTACGGGGTATCGATATGCGCCACCATCATCGTCGGCCCGTAGAGGGTTTCGATGATCGGGATCAGGTCCTCCTGCGGCTTGTAGGGGATGTCCTGCATGAAGTTGGCGGTGATGATCGGCGAGCCCGAGGTGAACAGCAGGGTATGGCCATCCGGGGCAGCGTTCAGCGCCACGACCGCCGTCCCCACCGTCCCCACCGCGCCGGGGCGGAAGTCGAGCGGGAAAGGCTGACCCAGCCGGGCGGCCAGCGGTTCAAAGATGATCCTCGCCAGCGCGTCCGAGCCACCGCCCGCCGCCCAGGGGACGATGACTTCGACGGGACGCTCGGGCCATTCGGCCTGCGCCGTGGCCGGCGCGGTCCAGGCGGCCAGGCCCAGACCTATGGCTGTGACTGCC